>DATGSF010000188.1:0-8882 GCA_035302865.1 Chitinophagaceae bacterium | reverse complement strand
AAATGTTTCAACAACTTCGATCTGTAGCATAAAAACAGCAAAACCTGGCATTTATTTAGCTGCTTTTTCAGTGGCTTAGACAACTATGCCTAAAAATCAAAAAACACCACCACATATATTAATATATCTTAAAGGGAGTTTTTCAATTAATAATAATGCTTCTTTTTCATAAAAACTTTATGAAAAAGAAGCAATAATTATTTTTTATTGTTAGAATAAACAGAAATTATTTTGTTTTCTGAATGTCCCGATTTATTTCAAATAGTTTTAAACCATCAAGCCCTGTCGCTGTACATTGGTACTGCAAGAGGATTGTAACGAAAAAGATATAAAAATAAATTCTAGCAAAATGAAAATATAATGCCTCAAGTTTTGATTATAAGTATTTTAAGAATTTTATTAGACTATCTAATCTGTCCCTAATATATATACTGTAGCAAGTTTTTGCGGTGACCACGAAGTAGCACCTAAGATAATAAATCGGGTTAAAGCTTGGAAATTATCATATATCCATTTGGATTTTTTATAATGATTAAAAATCTAAAAAAAATAAAACTTATGGAATATAATTTGCGGTATAACTTTCTTTCACTTTTTTTATACCCTCCAAATTTCCTTCATACAATAAAGTTCCTCCCGCATCGCCTCCTTCTGGTCCTATATCAATAATCCAATCAGCATGTTCAATTACAGAGGTATTATGCTCAATAACTACAATGCTATGTCCTTGTTGAATTAAAGCACGAAAAGAACTCAGAAGTTTGCTAATATCATGAAAATGCAAGCCAGTAGTAGGTTCGTCAAAAATAAATAAAAAATGTTCTTTTTGTCTCTTTCGACTCATGAAAGAAGCCAACTTTACTCTTTGTGATTCTCCACCACTAAGGGTATTAGAGGATTGTCCTAGCTTTATATAACCTAATCCTACATCGCTTAAATATTGTAAATTCTCCTGAATTTTAGGATGTGCTTTAAAGAAAACAATTGCCTTATCTACACTCATTTCTAAAACATCATAAATGTTTTTTTCCTGATATCGCACTTCTAATACCTCTTCTTTAAATTTTCTCCCCTTACATTCCTCACACTCTAAATGAATATCTGCTAAAAACTGCATTTCTATTAATACTTCACCCTCTCCTTTGCAAGTTTCACATCGACCACCGGGGACATTAAAAGAGAAATGTTTGGCTTGAAATCCTTGAATTTTAGATAAGGCCTGATCGGCAAAAAGTTTACGAATAGCATCATAAGCTTTAATATAAGTAACTGGATTGCTTCTACTACTTTTACCTATTGGATTTTGATCGACTAATTCTACTTTATCTATTTCCTGGATAGCACCTTCTAAGGCTATATAAGGTAAAGCATCTTCCCTAGGAAAGATATTTAATGCTTTTTGCAAAGCAGGGTATAATGTATTTTTGATTAAAGTAGTTTTTCCTGATCCTGAAACTCCGGTTATTAAAGTTAAAGCATTTAAAGGTATAGAAATATCTATATTTTTTAAATTATGTCCTCTTGCTCCTATTAGTTTAATAAATTTCCTGGGTGCTATATGTGCTTTAGGAATATCGGCTGCAATAGCCATTTTTCCAGATAAGTATTTACCCGTTAAGCTTTTTGGATTTTTCTTTAGCTCTTCTACTGTTCCGCTAGCGATAACTTCTCCACCTAAATGCGCTGCCAAAGGTCCCATATCTATAATATAATCAGCCTCTTCCATCATCATTTCCTCATGCTCCACAACTACGACAGTGTTTTGCAGATTGCGTAATTCTTTTAATACAGATATTAATTGAGCCGTATCTTTCGGATGTAGGCCTATGCTAGGTTCATCTAAAATATATAAGGAGTCCGTTAAAGTGTTTCCTAAGAATTTTGTTAATTGAATTCTTTGACTTTCACCACCAGATAATGTATTTGCATGTCTATTGAGGTGTAAATATCCCAATCCAACTTTTACTAAAGTATTTAATCTTTGTTGAATTTCTACTATAATTCTTTGTGCAACTTGTTGCTCATGAGCAGAGAGTTCTAAACTGTCAAACCAGATTTTAACCTCTTTGACTGGCATCTGAGACAGTTCATGAATATTTTTTTCGGCAATTTTTACATATAAAGCTTCTTTTCTTAAACGAGATCCATGACAAGCGGGGCAATCTTTTTTTCCCCTATATCTAGCGAGCATTACTCGATATTGTACCTTGTATAAATTCTCTTCTACCATGCGAAAAAAATCGTCAATCCATACTTGTAATATAGCTCTTTGTTCTTTCGTTAAATCTTGGATTGGCGTATGAACAGGAAATCCTTTTTTCCCTTCTTCTAATAAGAATGCTTTTTTCCACTTGCTCATGCTTTCTCCTCGCCAAGCAACAACAGCATCTTCATATACACTGATTTGTGGGTTAGGGATTACCAAATCAGGATTAATCCCTAGTATTTGCCCAAAGCCTTCACAAGTTGCACAGGCACCTAATGGATTGTTGAAAGAGAAAAAATGCGGACTAGGCTCTTCAAACAAAATACCATCCTTTTCAAAAGCATGATTAAAGAAATGCTGCTCCATTTTTCCATTTTCTTCTGTGAAAACTAAAATTTTATTTTTTCCTTCATAAAATGCTAAATCAATACTATCCGCAAGCCTATGTTTTGTTTCTTCCAGTTCTTCTTCCTCTAAATTTTCTTTTGCTACAATTCGATCAATTAAATAATAATAATGTTCCCAAGTTTTCGGTAATTCCTCATCTAATAAATCTTCAATACGGATAAATTCACGCTTACCTTCATTGATTTTCAATAGACGAACCATTCCTTTTTGTAGTGCTAGTTCAAGTTCTTTTTTGGCAGTTCTATCTTCAGGAAAAGTGAAAGGAATAGTAATATACACACGAATTCCCTCTTTTAAAGAAAGAATAAAATCCACCACATCGGAAGTACTATCTTTTTTTACTATTTCACCTGAAATAGGGGAGTAGGTTTTCCCAATACGTGCAAAAAGTAAACGTAAATAGTCCTGTGCTTCTGTCATTGTTCCTACAGTAGAGCGTGGATTGCTACTACTCACTTTTTGTTCTATTGCTATAGCAGGACAAAGTCCTTCTATACTATCTACATCTGGTTTTTCTTTACGTGCTAAGAATTGTCTTGCGTAGGCGCTTAAACTTTCCGCGTATTTTCTTTGCCCTTCTGCAAAAAGTGTATCCATGGTTAAGGAGGATTTTCCTGAACCAGAAACGCCAGTAACTACAATAAGTTGATTGCGTGGAAAAGAAACATCAATATTTTTTAAATTATGCTCCCTTGCTCCTTTAATGTGAATTGAATGTGAAGATTTCATAAATTATATTGCAATACAAAGTTACAAATTATTTGACTTTCTTTAAGAGCTATTTATTTTTGTCTTTTAAATAAAACTTGGGAATAGACCAATGTTTATATACTACTATTATCCGTAAAATGATGATTATAGCTATACAAGAGTATCGCGTAAAGTTGATATCTATTTCAAATTTTCGTAATAAAAAATATAATAAACCTCCTATAACGCAAGTAGTAGCATAAATTTCTTTATGAAAAATTAAAGGAACATTATTCATTAAGGTATCGCGAATGACACCTCCAAAACAAGCAGTAATTGTACCTAAAGCTATGCAAACACCCATGCCTAAATTAGCATGTAAACCATATTCAATGCCATAAATGGTGAAAATACCTAATCCTATCGCATCAAAAATTAGTAAAGTTGTAGGTAGTTTTCTTAAGATGGTATCTGCTAACATGCTAAATACAGCAGCGCCAAAAATAACAGCAATTAAGGTTCCGTTTTGTATCCAATTGACAGGAAAATTCCCAATTAATACATCTCTTAAAGTTCCACCACCAATAGCTGTTACAAATGCGATGATAATTACACCGATGGGATCCATTTTTTTATTTATCGCCATTAATGCACCAGAGCAAGCAAAGGCAAATGTGCCGATTAAGTCTAAAATAAAAATAATTTCCTCGTTCATGGAATCCGAAAGGCTTAAGGTTTGTCAATGCAATTTAAAAAGAAAAGAGGGAATCACCAATTTTAAAATGAATCATAGCTTGATAGTCGGTATTCCATTGTTCCAATTTTTTATGTATTGTTTTTTCGAAAAAAATATTTTATTGTGTTTCAATGATGAGTAAGTATCGACTTGCACTTATGAAACGAGGGTCTCTACAAGTTTATATTATGAATTGTTATTTATAGTTAGTATGTTTGATGTGATGATGTTTTAGGCAAACTAAAGTTCCATCAAAAGGGAACTTTATCACAAGTCAATGCTTTTTTAAAAAGCCAAGATTTTACCCACTGGCCATCAGGAATGTATTTATTAAAATTATACCAGATTGCAGAAGGAGTTACAGAATATATTAAACTAATCAAATATTGATATTATAAAAAATATTTTTATCATATGGATTATGATGATGATTCCTATGATGGGATGGGCTCAAGGAGCCTCCACCTCTAACATGAAATTATTCCCTTTCAAAAATGATTCCATGTACACTTGGCCACCTACTCCTTTACCTAACAATTCAATCTATAATGATATTGATGAAATGGTGCCACAACTTATTGGGGAAGGTATAAGTGTTTATTCCAATGAGGAGATTTCTATGTTTGGAGGCTCTCCAGGTAAGTATCAGACATATATTAACAATGCTCCTTATTACACTGTGTTTTATTTTTGCAAATTTGCTTTTGAAGGATCTAGTGATATAGGAATAGATACAGGCTGGGTGCTCAGTACAGGACCTACTTGGCCCTATATTTCCTATATGGGAGAGGCTGTGCCTGGTCGTCAAGGCATGTCTGGAATAGCCTGGCCAGCTGTCTATAATTCCAGTGCACTCAACCGAGACCCTAATGCTTGGGGATCAGTGGCTCAACCTGGCTTCCCGCGCCTCAACCATGCAGCAACTATCCCTTTACAAGATCCAGATTTATCAAGTTTAGTAAAAGATAGTATTTACCAAGCCAATGTCTTAGAATTTGACTTTATCCCAGAAGGAGATTCTATAGGTTTAGATTATATTTGCCTCAGAAGAATATCCTAATTTTCACCCTGATTTTCCCACCAATAGTCCTTATTTCATTCCTACCGTTTGTGATTCTGCAACAGATGTGATGGGGATATTTATTTCAGGACCTGGCTTTAATGGTTCGGAAAATATTGCTTTAATTCCTGGAACTACTATACCAGTGGGCATCAATACCATCACTCCTCCCGGATGGCACTGTCCGGGCATGCCAGACTATTCCGAGTATTATATTGATAATTCTATGGGTCAGAATGTAATTTTTAATGGATTTACCACTGTGTTAACGGCTAAAGCAGCAGTTATTCCTGGAGCTACTTATCGTATTCGCATAGGTGTAGCAGAGGGAGCACGTCATGAGAATGATCCTTGGCCATCACCATCACCATCGATAGACATAATTCCAGATCTTCTTCTTTACGATTCTGCTATTTTCATCAAGAATGGTGGATTGCGTTCTTGGTCGGACTCTTCAGTAGCTATTCATGAAAAGGAGATGGAAGCCAGTGTTTCAATCTACCCCAATCCCTTTAGCCATAATTTTTTGATTAAGAGCCCCAATAATTCAAGTGATCTATTAGAAGTGTATTTATATAATGTTTTAGGAAAGGAACTCTTTAGTCTTAAAGGATCAATTCATGAAATTAATGGAGTTTTAGAAAATAAAGATTTCTCTGGTTTGTCTTCTGGAATTTACTTTTTGAAGGTCAATAACTTGGCAGAAAGTACTGTGGATAATACGAAGCTTATTAAGAGATGATATATGTATATATAATTAACCCGAATTATTCATGCCATTTATTTTAAATAGCTTTGTAGCATCGCACGGCCGTGCGATGCTACAAAGCCCTGTCGCTGTACTTTGGTACTGCTAAGGGATTGTAACAAGATATAAAAATAAATCCAAGCAAAATGAAAATATTATACCCTAATTTGGGTTATAATTCTTTCAATAACTTTCATTATAAAATATTATTTATCAAATACTTATATGCCAAAACAAGTTTTTGCAGTGACCACGAAGTAGCACCGAAGGTAATAATTCGGCTTAAAATAGCAAAGTGATGGTTGGATAAATTTGGTATTATTGTCAATGTGCAATAAATTAATTGTCAGTAAATTTGGAGTTCTCATTGTTTGTTTGTTTGTTTGTTTGAGGTATTAATAACATAAATAAAATTTTAATGCCATGAAAAACAACTTATTAAGATGGAGTGTTTTATTGTTTCTTCCTTTTTTGATAGGAGCATGTAATAAATCAACCAAGCATGTTGATCCTTCAGCTACTGAAGAAGAGTATAACGAATTGAGGAATTACTCAGAACCCAAAGAAGGTAAAATTAGAATTTTTACTGTAAAATTACATAGAGAAAATGGAGTAAATAAAGATAAGGAAGCTTGTGCTTGTAATACATGTTTTGGATTATGTGAATTTGAATGGTTCCCTGATAGTAAAATATCTATTTCTGAAGCAACAGTAGCTTTAGAAAAAAGAGATAATAATACAAGTACGCTTTATTTTTTAAAACCCATTGAAAATGATAATGGAGTTGATATTTTTTATGTAGATCAAGACGTTATTATATATAATGATGATGGAAGCAGTCTTCTTATTTTACAAGACGAATATCCATTAATTGAAGAAAATGGCACCTTGATTATTGATGGTGCAGAAGTTAATTACTATGGAAAAATAATTGTAAATAATTAATTTAATAGAAGACATGCGTACTTGGATTTTTTTAATAGTGATTTTGCTTTTTCAATCTTGTAAAGTGGATAAGTATATTAACAGAAATGGGGAGGTTTTTAAGAGATATAATCCTAATCACGATGTATTAGTGGACGCAAGTACCATATCTTCTTATCCCTTTAATTTAGAACAATTTTTAAATCAGGACTTCTCTGATACAACTGTTCAATATATTAATACCTCAGATATTGTGCAAATCACTAATAGCAAAGAGAAGTTTTTATTGATATACTATTATCCAGATTGTCCAGGTCCAGATAAAAAAGGAGTTATAGAGCTATTGATAGCTAAATATGCAGAAGAATTCAATATCCCATATATATTGATCGCAGAAACAAATTCTGTTAATAGAATATTTAAATGGAATCAATTGCATGCGTTTAATAATCAAAATGCATATATTTTTCCATCAACTTCTACTTATTCTACTAAGCTTTTTGATAAAAGAATACAATTCTTAAAAGAATTATGTGAAGCGTGTTATGAAAATGTAAAGGATGAAAGTTTAAATTTAAGTTTAATGCTTTTTAAAGATTATGGAAAAACGATCATCACTAATGTGGATCATAAAGATTATGGATATGAGGCATCCATCAAGCTTATTAATGATTTTCTGGAAATAGAATAGGGATGATTTATTATATCATGCGTAATTGTTTCCGTAAAGTATCTATTCTGAAATTTTTTCAATACTAATCCAGCAATAATTATATCTTTGTAGAAATAATACGGAATGACTTTATGAAGAATAGCCATCAATCTATTAAAATTGTATTTTTAGGAGCTAAGGAAATTGGTTATCAATGTTTAGATTTTTTATTACTGCAACAGAAGGAATTAAAAATACAAATCCTAGGTTTGCTTACTAATGAAAAGAAAGCTATTAATCAACAAATTATTTCTAAAGCAAAAGCAGCAAATATTCCCATTTTTGAAAGTCTTGAGCATATACCTGACTGTGATTTTATTATTTCAGTACAATACCATGAAATTTTAAAAAAGGAAGATATTTTAAAAGCAAAATTGAGAGCCATTAATCTCCATTTAGCGCCCTTGCCAGAATATAGAGGTTGTAATCAATTTAGTTTTGCCATTTTCAATCAAGAACAAGAATTTGGGGTTTCTTTACACGAAATTAATGAACAAGTAGATGATGGAGATTTAATTGCAGAGTTTAGATGGAAGATTCCATTAGATATTTGGGTGGAAGATTTATGGAAACAAGCTAATAAAAAAGGCTTTGAATTATTTAAAAATACTTTTCCTGAATTACTAAATAATCCGTATTTAAGTATTCCTAAAAAAGATAAAAAATCCTATTTCTATTTTAGAAAAGATATAAATAAACTGAAAGAACTAAAATGGAATGAATCCAAGGAGGTTTGGGATAGAAAAATTAGAGCAACTAGTATGACCGGATTTTCTGCACCCTTTTTTTATTTAAATGGTAAAAAAGTGGAACTAAGAGCGAAATAAGTCGTACATAAGTTTTTATGAAAAAGAAGTATTATGTATTTTTATTGCTGAAAAAAACAGACAATATCTTGCTTTTTGAATGTGAATAAATGTCAATTATCAATTAACAATTATCAATTATCAATTATCAATTATCAATTAACAATTATCAATTATCAATTAACAATTATCAATTAATCTCTACTCTTCCTTTGTAATTCCTCATATTCTAACCACCATCCACTAACCATTTTCTTTTAATAAAACTTTTTATTAACTTGTCCTTATTATTAACAAGTAATGCATAATTCAATATTATGAAATTACACAAATTTATTAATATGAATATGTTAATTGTTGGCAGCTTCTTAGCAATTGGAATATTGCTCGGCTGCAAAAAGAAAGAAAAAGAACCATTGGAGTATTTTAGCTTTACAGCTAATGGAGTGGATTATTATTATCCGCAGGATGTGTTAAAAGGTTTTGGAACAAGTCGAAGAGCTATTTTTGCAGTAAGTAGTCATAATACAGGCTTCTTTATAGAGGCAAGTAGTTTTGAAAATCGTGCTGCACAAGGAACCTTCCGTTTTAC
>DATGSF010000187.1:0-3633 GCA_035302865.1 Chitinophagaceae bacterium | reverse complement strand
ATTGGGAAGAATAAAGGTCAGTTCCGCTTCGGCTACGCCTTTGCTCCACTGACCTTTATTCCAAAAAAGAAAATAATAAATAAATATGTTTAACTTTGTTATAAATCAAGATAGCTTTTACACACTTTACGGGATACTACCGGAGTTTGTCAATTAATAATAATGCTTCTTTTTCATAAAGTTTTTATGAAAAAGAAGCATTATTTATATTTTATTGTTAGAAAAAAACAGAAATTATTTTGTTTTCTGAATGTCCCTAAGTATATTATAATAACATAATTGCAATAAGCACCTTGTGTATATTGGGAAAATACAAGGTGCTTAAGAACTGTGTTTTGAAAATATAATATTATTCATTTATTGTATCTGATTAATAAGGAGTAGAAATGATAATTTCCTCTGCTTTTAATTCAAACCCTGAACTGTGGGAACTTAAAGGATTAGTCATATTATTTAAGCTGTTAGCATTAGTACTTTTAGATTGTATTTGGTTTTCTGTAAAAGTACTCTCTTGTAATTTTCCTTGAGTAGTTATAAATTTACCAAGCATATTTTCCTCAAAAATAGCATTATCCGTATTTATATAAACTAATACATTATCCATACTTTCGTTAGTTCGAACTCTTAGCCACTTTCCATTATTTCCTACTTCTACAATTTCACCATATAAAGTAAAAGATTCTTTGTCTTGAGCACTTAAATTGGGAAATATAATAGGGATTCTACCTGGAGTTAACTTAGGAGAATTAATATCTAATTGATTACCAAGTATGATTTCAACTTCTTGTGAATTCACATTGTTTTGACTATGTGCTGCATCTATGCTAAAAAATATGCTTCCAAGTGTCAAAGATAAAATACATAACTTTTTCATAATTGTTTCTATTGAATTTGCTGAACTATAATTATAACTGCATAAATATATGTAAATTTAAAATAAAAAGGAAACAATTTATTAAATTTTGAATTTACAAGATTCTACGATATAATTTATAGAAGTGAATTACGGTGATTTTTTTAATAAAGAATGTGGTAGATAGTTTAATTTTATCTTCCAAAATAGTATGCTAGATTAACCCCAAACTGAAAATTTACATTTCTATCTGCATTGCCATATCCTGCTATAAATTGCGGCTTAATATCTTTAAATCTATTTGCTCCAATTAATAAGGCTGCTTGCCCATGCCATGAGAGAAGAATTTTGGGTAAAATCTCCATTTCTACATTAAATCGAACACCAACTGAAGATTTAAAAAACTTATTTGATGGAATGATATCTTCTACAATAAATCCACTTTGATTTTCCATATGTATTTTTGCTTCGGAGATACTTCCAGCATGTACTTGTAAAAATGGGCTTACATAAATACGATCTCTGTCCCACTCGTGACTTTCTTTAAAAAAATTATATTGAATAGCAATTTGTAAATAAGAACTTTGTGTATTATATATCAAATGTGGATATTTAATATTTTCCTTGCCAAATCCAAATTCAGTATGAAGGAAGATTTTCTTTGATAAACTATAAAACGCAAAAAGATTATATTCCTGGCTATTTTCTTGTAAAAGTTTATATCCTAAGCGACCTACATTAATACCTATTGCCAAATAAGGATGTTCTTTTTTTTCTAAAAATGTTTTTTTCTTTTCTTCCTCACTATTTTCTTTCTCTGCATCTTTCTTTTCCTTATTTTCTTTTTCTCCGTTTATCTCTAAACTATCAAGATTGGGAGCTTGCACAACTTGTTCTTCGGAGTTTTCCACTTCAGAATCTACTTCCTGAGCAAAACTTCGTAGATTGAAATTTATTAGACTAAATAGGAATAGACTAATAAAAATAAAGTTGTACGTGCGTCTCATTTTCAATTTTTACCTTTGGTTTCACTAAAATAAAAGAATCTATATTTTCCTTACTGCTTTTAATATTATTAATATTATATTCAAATGCAAATCCACAAGCATTAGAAATAAAAGAACGTTCTGTTTCATATTTTAATGAAATAGTGTCTAATATAGAAATACTAGTATCCATTTGAAATACATAATTTATATAATCTTTTGAAGGATCTAATGGAGCACTGATTCGCATATTACCTCCGCGATTAATAATTTCAAAATTTTGCTCTAAATCATAAGTGTAAATTCTACTATTATTTAAAAAAGTATCCGTGTATTTAATAATCATAGTATCTATATGCTTTCCATCGTGGATACTATCGATATGCACAATATTTCTACTTACAAAATTAAAATTAATATTCGTTTCTGTAGGTTGATAGCATGGAGGAGTTTCTTTACTGCAGCTTTGTAATACTACAATTGTAAAGAAGAAAAATCCTAAAATGTTTAAATATTTTCTATATGAAAATTGTTGCATTACTTTAATTGTTGTACATAAATATCTATTTTTTCAATTAGATCTTGTATTTGGTGTTTAAATTTCTCCTGTTCTTTTGAGGAGAGATTTTCTACTCCTTTTTGTAATTGTAAAATGCGCATTCGTTCTTTAAGGATTTCAATTTCCTGTTCTTTTTCTTTCAGCTTTTCTTTCAAATTATTAAAATTCTCTTGCGTTTTTAATAATAACTCTCCTTGCTCTTTATATGCTGAAATTAAAGAGTGTATTTTTTCATTTAGTTTGAGAATTTTATCCATACAGCCACATTTAAGTTCGAATGATAGCTTCTAATTTTTCCTTAAATAATTCCATGATTTCCTCCATATAATTATCCACTTCTTTATCTTTCAAGGTTCTTTCTTTTAATTGAAAAATAAATTTTACTGCTAAAGCTTTTTTATTTTTTCCTAATTTTTCACCACTGAATAGATCAAATAATTGATAATCAATTAGCATTTCTGGCATTTTATTTTTAATTAAATCTTCTACTTTTCCATAAGCGATATTTTCCTCTAATACCAATGATAAATCTCGCTCTATTTTTGGATATTTCGCTACAGCTTCATAGGTAATATCAATATTGCGATATAAATTTACAAAAGATTTCCAGTCTATTTCAGCAAAGTACACTTTTTGCTTTATGCCGAATTTTTTTAATTGCTTTTGTGATACTTCTTCTAGCGATGCAATTTCTTTTTTCTTATATAACCATAATAAAGAATTGCCTTCTCCTGCTTTAGTTTTTAAATTTTGTGGTAAAAAACTTAAAATGTTTTCCACAACAGCTTTTAAACCATAAAAATCCATTGTTTTATTATCTGAATTCCATGCATTTTTTATCTCATATCCACTGGTCCAAAAAGCTAAAACTTCTTTTTCAATATAAATATTCTCTTTAGGTTGATGATACGTTTTTCCAAATTCAAAGATTTTTAAGCTATCTAATTGACGATTTAAATTATATGCAATTACATCTAATCCACTTTGCAATATGGAAGGGCGCATAGTATCTAAACCTTTAGAAATAGAGTTTAAAAGTGGTACTAAATCCTTTCTATCTTGAAAATTTTGGCCATTTGTTAAAGAGTTTGTCATGATTTCAAAAAAACCTTGACCTATTAAAATATCACTAATTTTATTTTTTTCTTTCCTGCTATGTTCTGGTTTTAAAGGACGTAGAGGTATTTGAATTTGTTCTGGAATAGGAATTGCATTTAATCCATCAATTCGAATTA
>DATGSF010000186.1:0-2380 GCA_035302865.1 Chitinophagaceae bacterium | reverse complement strand
ACAAAAATAAAATATGCTCTTAAATTATGGAGAAATAAGACATTATAATAAAAATTATTGAAATGCTTATAACTCAAATTTGAGAGCATTATATTTTCATTTTGCAAGGATTTATTTTTATATATATTTTTCTACAAGCCCTTTGCAATATCAAAATACAAGTACAGGATATGATGCTTCTCAAAGCTATTTAAAATTAATCTCATGAATAATGCGGGTTAATACCTTTATTATCTAGAAATTATTGCATTTTTTTAAAATTACAAGTTGGGAAATCCTGCAACTTAAGTTTAATGGGGCTCAATCTCTTAATAAACATTAGACTGTACATTTTATATTATCTCTATTCATAAATTGCAAAATGCACTTAAATAACCTTATGGGAATTGTTTTGGATTTTTGGGTATTAAAACTACTTTACTTCAATTAAAGAAATTATAATCCATGAAGGCTAAGCTAATTTTATGAAATACAAAAAGTAGCCATGCTTGAACACACAGCTACTTTTTAAATGTATTTACAATTATTTCAAATTAAGCTAAGCTAGCTACTTTTTTAGCTAAGGAAGATTTAATATTTCCAGCTTTATTTTTATGAATAACGTTATTTTTTGCCAATTTATCAATCATAGAAACAACTTTAGGCAACTCTTGCAATGCAGTTTCTTTATCTTCAATTGCTTGAAATTTTCTTATTGCATTACGCGTAGTTTTACCATAATATCTATTTCTCTCGCGACGTTTAGCATTCTTTCTAATGGATTTTAATGCTGATTTATGATTTGCCATTATTAAAATATTTTACTTTTTTATTTACTTTGGGTTTGCAAAGTTATGTTATATTATTTGATATACCAAACAATTTTAAGAATTCCCTTTAAAATTGACTTTGTTTTTCTATTTGAGTTCTTTTTTGTAGGAATAATTCCAATTTTTCTTTTGGAATTTTCAGATTATATTCTTTTCCTGGTTCATATTCTCGGATAAATTCAGCATAATCGTAATTCCATCTATTTAACAGCCTAGAGTCGATAGATAATATAGCGCATATTTTTTCAAACTGCATAGGTTTTTTAATTCGTATTATTGCCATTTTTTGTAATTCATCCTTAGAGAAGCGTTTCAGTAATGGATTTTTTTCTTCTTCTTGAATTCGTTTTTCAAATTCTGATAATCTATTTAGAGATGCCCAATCAAAATCATTAGGCAAGCCCGAGTCTATATACTGATCTAACTTTTCCATAATAGTTGCAGTAGCAACAAATGCCATTACATGATTTTGTGTTTCTTTTGGCAGGTATGGTTTTATTGCCCAGAAATCATTTTTTCCAGTTCTTTTAATAGCATTAATTACAGGTCTAGGTCCAGAATTATAAGCAGCAATAACCAATAGCCAATCTTCTAATTGATCATATAAATAGCTCAAGTACTTTGCTGCTCCATGAGTAGAACGAACTAAATTTTTTCTATCATCTCTTTTATTATTTACCACCAATCCCATGTCTCTGGCAGTAGGTGCCATAAATTGCCAGTAACCAACTGCTCCAGCACGAGAACGTGCATTCCCATTTAAAGCAGATTCAATCACAGCTAGATATTTTAACTCTTTAGGAATTTCATAGGATTCCAAGATTTTATCCATAGTAGCAAATATTTGATCTTTATTTGCTCTTTTCCCTATTCTCCCCCCAAAATTTCTCATATAATTAGAGGTATAGGTTATTAAGGCTTTATTATTTTCACCATAATACTCTATTTCTCCTACTAAAGGGACTGGCTTGAATCTACTATTTTTAGAATCTTCTTTAAATTCTTCAATAACTGTAGATGGTTTAGGCTCTACAACAATATTATCTGGAGCCATTTCTTTTGAATTTCCTCTTAGTTCAAATTGCACTTCATTGGGTCTGCTTTTATTCTCATTCTCTATAAATTTAGATTCGCGTTCTGCTGCATTTGCGAATGCTCCGAAAGCATTTATAGAAATAATGCTTGCAATAAACAACTTCTTCATCTGCATATTTACTTGTTTTGCTACGTAAAACTCTCTACATTTTTAAGCTTTTTTGAGCCAAAAAAAGTATATTCGGAACCAAGATATAAAATATTTTGATTCTCCAATATACTTTTACTATTTTTTTCTAAAAAAACTATTCTTCTATTGTTTCTTTCTTTTCATTCATTCCCTCTTCAATATCTTTTTTAATACCATCTCTAGCATCATTGAAGTTACGGATACCTTTACCTAGACCTCTTGCCAATTCAGGAATTTTCTTTCCTCCAAAAAATATGATAACCACTAATAGAATGATTAACCATTCTGTGCCTCCTGGCATCTTTACAAACAAGAATTGGGAATTTTCAATTAAAAAATTCATCGA
>DATGSF010000185.1:0-6711 GCA_035302865.1 Chitinophagaceae bacterium | reverse complement strand
CACAAATAAAAAATAGGAAAAACTTAATTTATCAGTAAAAATCGATAATAAAATAGCCGTCATCAAAATGAACTTTTGAGACGGCTACTTTTTTAATCAAACAATTCGGATTGAACAAAATTATCAGTTGTCACATCTTCCCAAATTCTTTTGCTTTTATATTTCCATACAGAACTAATTCCATCTCGAGGGGCAATTTCAAGATTTATATCTTTATTTTTTAAATTCTTAAAGGTTCGTAAGCAAATTTCTGGACTATTATTTTCTTTTGACAAATGACTTAAAAAAACTTTTTCCAAGTTAGGATTACCAAAACTATTTACCAGATCCAGAGCTTCCTTATTTGAAATATGACCGTATCCACCTCTAATCCTATTTTTTAAATATGTAGGATATTTTCCATTTTCCAATAAATATTCATCGTAATTAGATTCTAAAAACAAAAGTTGGGCATTTTTCACAGCATCAATCACATTATTACAAACTCTACCTATATCAGTTATCACACCAATATTAAAATTTTCATACTGTATTAAAAAGCTACATGGATCAATAGCGTCATGATATTTCCTAAAAGGAAAGATAGTAAAATCAAATATAGAAAAAGGGCTCTCTTCAAAGAATTCAATATTAATTAATTTATGTTTAAATTTTTGATAAACAGCAGGCTTTATATAAACTTTAGTTTGGTATTTTTTTTGAAAAGTTTTAATACCTCTAACATGATCAGCATGCTCGTGACTAATAAGAATAGCAGAAATGTCAAAGGGGCTTTTCCCTATTTCTTTTAATCTTTGTTCTACCATTCTACAAGAAATTCCCAAATCAATTAAAATAGCATACTTACCATTGCTTATATAATAAGCGTTTCCGTTACTTCCAGAATTTAAAGAACAAACTTCCAAGTTAGACATAAATAAAATTTACCATAATTACATTAAAAAAAATTTTGCAGTAATCAATAAACATACTACCTTTGCCATTCAAAATTAAACAACTTATCCTAATTATCTAATTTGGGAGAGTTTTTTTCTCGTTAACACCAAAAAATAGAAACATGGCTAAAGAAGTAACAGGCTTTGTAAAATTGCAGGTTAAAGGGGGTCAAGCTAATCCAGCTCCTCCAGTAGGTCCTGCTTTAGGTTCCAAAGGAATCAACATTATGGAGTTTTGTAAGCAATTTAATGCAAGAACTCAGGATCAGCAAGGCAAGGTATTGCCAGTAATTATTACTGTTTATGCTGACAAGTCCTTTGATTTTATCATTAAAACAGCTCCTGCATCTGTACAATTATTAGAATTAGCAAAGATTAAAAAAGGTTCTGCAGAACCCAATCGTAAAAAGAGAGGTAAAGTTTCTTGGGAACAAGTAGAAGCTATTGCTAAAGACAAGATGAATGATTTAAACTGTTTCACTGTTGAGAGTGCTATGCGCATGATTGCAGGAACAGCAAGAAGTCTTGGAATAACAATAACAGGTAAAGCTCCATTTTAAGGAGATTTTATTTTTCAATCTTTAAAACATGAATTCTCATGGCAAAAATTTCTAAAAAAAGAAAAGCTGCAGAAGCGAATTTCGATAAAACAAAATTATACTCATTAACGGAAGCTTCCGCATTAATGAAAGATTTAAACTGTACGAATTTCGACAGTTCAGTAGATTTACATGTACGTTTAAATATAGATCCACGTAAAGCTGACCATGCATTACGCGGCACAGTAACCTTACCACATGGTACAGGTAAAACAAAAACAGTTTTAGTATTATGTACTCCTGACAAAGAAGAGGAAGCTAAAGAAGCGGGTGCAGACTTTGTAGGATTAGACGAATATATTTCTAAAATTGAATCTGGTTGGACAGAAGTAGATGTTATCGTTGCAACACCATCTGTTATGCCTAAAATCGGTAGATTAGGTCGTGTATTAGGTCCAAGAAACTTAATGCCTAACCCTAAAACAGGAACAGTTACAAATGATGTAGCAGCTGCTGTAAATGACGTTAAAGGTGGTAAAATATCCTTCCGCGTAGATAAAGCAGGAATCATCCATGCTTCCATTGGACGTGTTTCTTTTGAGCCACAAAAAATTGCTGAAAATGCTAAAGAATTAGTAAGCACATTGGTAAAAATGAAACCTGCATCTGCAAAAGGTATATATATGAAAAGCATTTACTTGGCTACAACAATGAGCCCAAGTGTAAAAATAGATACCAAAAGCGTATAATTAATTTTCATAATCACTCTTAATAGAGATTAAAAAATAATAACGATGAAACCAGCTGAAAAAAGAGAAGCAATTGAGCTTTTAAAAGAGAAGTTTGGTCAATATAATAATTTTTATATTACTAATACTGAGTCATTAAGTGTGGCTCAAATAACAGAAATCCGTAGCGCATGTTATGATAAAGATGTAGAAATGCGCGTGGCAAAAAATACTTTAATCCGTAAAGCATTAGAAAGTTTAAATAATGAATTATACCCTGAGCTATATGATAGCTTAAAAGGTGTAACAGCATTAATGTTTTCTGACTCTGCTAAAGAACCTGCGGTTATTTTATCAGACTTCAGAAAAAAGAATCCTGGAGATAAACCTTTCTTAAAAGCTGCTTTAATAGGAGAAGAAGTATTCATTGGAGATGAGAATTTAAATACTTTAAAAAATATCAAATCCAAAGAAGAACTTATCGGAGAAGTTATTACTTTATTACAATCTCCTATCAGTCGCGTAGTATCCGCTTTAACACAAAAAGCAGAAAAAGACGCAGAAGGTGGAGAGGAAGTAGCAGAAGAAACTTCGGAAGAATAAGTTATAAAAATGGCTTCCAACAATCAATATAAATTATTAATTAAAAAAAATTAAAGAAAATGGCAGATATTAAAGAAATTGCAGAAACACTTGTAAACCTAAGTGTTAAAGAAGTACAAGAATTAGCTGATCACTTAAAAGAAGAATACGGAATTGAACCAGCTGCTGCTGCTGTAACAGTTGCTGCTGCAGGTGGTGAAGACGCTGCTGCTGAGAAAACAGAATTTGATGTTATCTTAAAAGCTGCAGGTAGTTCTAAATTAGCTGTAGTTAAATTGGTTAAAGATTTAACTGGACTTGGATTAAAAGAATCTAAAGAATTAGTAGATAACGCACCAAGCCCAATTAAAGAAGGTGTTTCTAAAGCAGAAGCTGAAGAATTACAAAGCAAATTAACTGAAGCAGGTGCAGAAGTTGAATTAGCTTAATTCCTACCAAAATTCATATAGAAATAGACGGTTTTTTATAGCCGTCTATTTTTTTATTAAAAAATGTTTGCCAAATTTTAACTGATAATCAACGACTTATAAAGCAGCATCAATAAAACAGCCCATAAAATTTGGTATATTAAAAAGCTCTATTTAACTTTGCAAATCCAAGTTAACTTTCCCGATCATTAAGTCTTAACTTGATTATTCTATTATTTATTAGAAAATTTTAAAAAAATGTCGCTAAAACAATTAAGCTACAAAACACAATCTGCTAATGAACGTATCATTAAAAGAGATTGGTATATAGCAGATGCAGAAGGTCAAACTTTAGGAAGATTTTCTTCGCAAATTGCTGCAGTATTAAGAGGTAAAAACAAAGCATACTATACACCTCATATGGATTGTGGTGATTATGTAATCGTAATCAATTCAGAAAAAATCAATTTATCAGGCAATAAATTAGATCAAAAAGAATATCAACATGTATCGGGATATCCTGGTGGTCAAAAAAGTGAAATTGCAGGTAAATTAATTAAACGCCGTCCCAATGTATTAATTGAACGTGCAGTTAAAGGGATGCTTCCTAAAAACAGATTAGGACGTGCAATGTATAGAAAGTTATTTGTTTATGAAGGGGCAGAACACCCTCATGAAGCACAACAACCTAAAAAATTAATTTAATCAAAAGTTCCGCATTCGTAAATTAGGAAAAAAATAATTCAATGGAAAAACACATAAATGCAGTAGGACGTAGAAAAAGAGCCATTGCAAGAGTATACTTAAGCAAAGGAACTGGGAATATAACAATCAATAAAAAAGACTTTAAAGACTTTTTCCCAATCCTTTATTTACAAAATCAAGTTACATTACCATTAGAAACTATTGAGTCTTTAGATGGATTTGATATTCTAGTAAATGTATATGGAGGTGGTCCTAAAGGACAAGCTGAAGCTATTAAATTAGGAATCGCAAGAGCCTTATGTAAAGTGGATAAAGAAGCATATAGACCTAGTTTGAAAAAAGCTGGATTATTAACAAGAGATTCAAGAGTAGTTGAGCGTAAGAAGTTTGGCAAAGCTGGTGCACGTAAAAGCTTCCAGTTCTCTAAGCGTTAATATATGGTCTTCCTTGAGACACTCTTATTTTATTAGAAATCCTATTTTGTATAATATATAAAAATAATTTTCCGAAAATGGAAGAAAATAAATCATTACATCAACAACTTCTTGAGGCTGGAGTTCACTTTGGTCATCAAAGAAAAAAATGGAACCCAAAAATGTCTCCATATATCTTTACGGAGAAAAATGGTATCCATATTATAGATTTAAATAAAACTGTTGAAAGTTTAGAAAAATCTGCTGCTATCCTAAAAGAATTAGCAAAAAATGGTAAAAAAATCATGTTTGTTGCTACAAAAAAACAAGCTAAGGAAATTGTAGCAGAAGCAGCACAAGAAGCAAAAATGCCTTATGTTACTGAAAGATGGTTGGGAGGTTTATTAACAAATTTCCAAACAATCCGTCGTAGTGTTAAGAAAATGCAACATATTGATAAAATGTTGAACGATGGTACATTAGAAAATGTAACTAAAAAAGAGCGTCTAACTTTAACACGCAGTAAAGAAAAAATGGAGAAAGTTCTAGGTGGTATAGCGCAAATGAATAGAATTCCTTCTGCTGTATTTATCGTAGACACTACTCATGAGCATATCGCTTTAGCAGAATCAAATAAATTAGGTATTACCACTTTTGCTATGGTAGATACTAATGCAGATCCTACTAAAGTTGATTATCCAATCCCTGCAAACGATGATGCAACAAAATCAATTAGTATTATCACTAATTATTTAATGGCTGCAGTACTTGAAGGGTTAAACGAAAGAGCAATGGATAAGGATAAAGAATCTGCAGAAAAAGGCAAAAAAGAAACTGAAAAAGAAACAGAAGAGTAATTCTTTATAAATCAGTTTGAAAATTAAATAATAATCTTAAAACGACCTATTATTTTAAATAGGTCGTTTTATATTACCTATACAGATAAGAAAGGCAAAACCATTTGTTCCATGTCCACTCTCAATTGCATTTGCTTATCTTATCTTCTAACTTTTTAGATAAAAAATAACAATTATAAGCATGAAAAAATTTAACGAGTTTCACTTAATTGATGAAATACTCCATGCAATAGAAGACTTAGGTTTTGAAGAAGCAAGTCCAATTCAAGAACAAACGCTCCCTGCATTAATAGAAGAAAATATTGATATTATAGCATTAGCACAAACAGGCACTGGAAAAACTGCTGCTTTTGGCCTTCCTTTATTACAGAAACTTTCCTCCTCTCAGGATAATAATATACAAGCTATAATTATTAGTCCTACAAGGGAACTTTGTATGCAATTGGAAGAAGAAATTACAAAATATGGAAAATATTTAAACCATCTACATTCTGTAGCTGTATATGGAGGTGCACCAATTAGAAACCAAATAAGAGATATTAGGAAAAATAAACCTCAAATTATAGTAGCAACTCCTGGTAGATTAATGGATTTGATGGAGAAAAATATTGTACAACTAAATCATGTGCATACGGTTATCTTGGACGAAGCTGATGAAATGCTAAATATGGGATTCAGAGAAGATATTGAAAGCATACTCGAAGAAGTTCCAGAGCAAAGAAATGTATGGTTATTTTCTGCTACTATGAATAAAGACGTGCGTAGAATTGCAAAACGCTTTATGAATAATCCAAAGGAAATAGCAGTTGCACGTGAAAATATAGGAAATGAAAATATACATCATCAGTTTTATTTAGTTAATCATCATCAACGATATGATGCATTAAAACGATTATTAGATACTGTTCCAGATATTTACGGTATTATTTTTACTCGAACCAAACAAGATGCTCAAGAGGTTGCTGAAAAACTATCAAGAGAAGGATATCAAGCGAGTCCTTTACATGGCGATATGGATCAAACTATGCGTACCAAAGTAATGGAACGTTTTAAGAAACAATACTTACAAATTATAGTAGCTACCGATGTGGCAGCAAGAGGTATTGATGTAAATGAAATTAGCCATGTAATAAACTACGAATTACCAGAAGATCCAGAGGTATATACCCATAGATCAGGTCGAACCGGAAGAGCAGGAAACACGGGATTGTGCTGGTCTTTAGTAACTCCAAGAGAATTAGGTAGATTAAGACAGGTAGAACGTACAGCAAAGACCAAATTTGAGAAATCTTTAATTCCTAGTGGCGAAGAAATTATAAAAAACAAATTAGATGCTCTGAAAGAACAGCTCATTCATTCCAATTTGGAATTAAGCAATAAATGTATAGAAGAGCATGAAATTATTGAAGAACTTAAAGCGCTACCTAAGGATGCGATAATTGAAAAATTGCTTGCTTTATATTTAAAAGAAACACTGGACAGTTATACTAAAGTTCCTGATTTAAACATTAACCCAAAAAATAA
>DATGSF010000184.1:0-3747 GCA_035302865.1 Chitinophagaceae bacterium | reverse complement strand
TGCATCATAGGCTACAATTGTTTCTACAAGATTCTTACCTTTTGATTCAAACTTATGTCTTTCCTCCAACTTAATCTTTCTAGAAGATTGGGCTATATCAATAGTTCCTTCAAATAAAGCAGAAATCCCTACTCCGCTCCCTCCTCCAGTTACTGAAATTAAACCTTCATTATCCTTCATATATTCTTCAGCTTCTAACTGACTTAAAGGAAGTACAGTATCCGATCCCGTAATTTTCAAGTTTTGATTTTGGTCTTTACAAGCTAATAAGCCTAATCCAAATACGCTAAACATTTTTAAAAATTTCATTTTCATTTTTTATGTTTTTAATAATAATGCAAAAATTAGTTTTACTAGTTACATACAATTTTCATAGCAGTTACAAATTGGTTACATTTAAAATTTATATTGCAACCTAAAAGTCAAAATGTTGTCTTTTATATCTTTTTCAAAGCCAGATAAATGTTCTGCTTTATAGTTTTTAATCATATCATAATAAGCAGTAAGCCTAATATCTTTATTAATTTGCCAATTTAAACCCCAACCAATAGTTTGATAAGATATATCTGCTATACCAGTTGCATCTGCTAAGCCAATAATCCTTTTATCTATAATTTTATTCGGTGTATACCAATCGTATTTTATTACTGCAGATAGTGGAATCTTTTTAAGGTCATGTACTAAAGACACATATCCACCATGAAATTTTCTATTATATATATCATTTTCAGGCAATATAGAGGAGTTAGGACTTTTATTTCCCTTAATATCTGCAGCTTGTGTACCTAAAATAAACTCACTTGTTATATAACTGCGCCCTAGCTTAGTGTTTAATTCATATTGAAAATCTACTCCTACATATTCCCTTTTTGAATATTTTCCTAAATTTGCAGGATTGGAATCTAGATAATAACCTGTAGATTTTGCCGTAAAAATATTTTCTGTTCCCTGGTAAACTTTTCCATTATAATAGGAAAACCCTCCAGAAAATTTCATTTTATCTCCTCTACTTTTAGCAGAAATCCTCCCAATAAAATCTTTTTTGTTGTGTAAATCAACTTTTATACCATTTCCAGCAAACAAACCTAGATCTAAAGTCAAAAAATCTATAGCATTTCCTTTTTTAGTTTGTAAACGAAGCATTAAACCTAAGTCTCTCTCTTCTGGAAATAAAGTTTGGAATATTTGGGACCTTTCGGGAGATTCTCGAGTAGAAGAAGAATAAGCAATTTCATGTCCAAAAGGTCTATTAAAAACTCCAACCCTTAAAGCGCTTTCACTTAAACCAGGATCATTTAATTGTAAATATGCATCCTTAACTCCTAAGCCTTTTTCTGTTAAATCAATTTGAAAAACACCTTCTGCAATTCCCTTTGTATATGCAAATTTTAAACGCCCTCGGCGGATGCCAAAACGCAAAAACATATCTTCATTTTCCAATCTTCCAGATCCTACTTTCAAAGATGCATTCTCTTGTCCTATTTGCATTTGTGCTTGAAAGTATCCAGATATTTTCAAACCTTCTTTACTTGATTTAGTTTCAGATTCTATAATTTCTTCTTTCTTAGCATATTCATTATTTTGAGCATTCAGAGTTGGCAATGTTAATAAAAACATACTAGTACTAAAAAATAATACGCTGTGCATTGATTTTAATTTTGTAATCATTTTTTTCATTTTTGTTATTGATATAGCAAAAGTCTTGGATAATGATTACAAAAATGTTACGGCATCTATAAATAAATGCTACAATTAAGAGGTTATTAAATTTCTTAAATAATTGCGTCAAAATAATAGATTCTAAAATACAGGAGAACAATATTTCACTAAAATAGTGAGCAGTAAATTTAAAATTTGGAGATATGTATAATTAGAAAAGGAGAGAATTTTAAAAGTGCCCAAAGGGGGAATCGAACCCCCACTCCCTTGCGAGAACCAGATTTTGAGTCTAGCGCGTCTACCAATTCCGCCATTTGGGCTTATTGCGATTGCAAATGTAAAATCTTAATTTGAAAAACGAACATATTTTGATAGTTTTTTTTTAAAAAAAATTCGGAAGCATTGCCTCCGAATTTTTCTCTTGATTTTTTCACTAATAGCTTTTAATTGGCCATAGCTTTTTCAATAACAGTATCGTATTTTTCTTTCCATTCCTCTAAATTACCCCAATCTTCTTCGCCAACCATAATTACACCATCTGTAACTACACCAATCTCTTCATAAGAATGGTCAGACATTAAATTTTTAAATTTTTCTTCTTGTTCCGGAGCAACGCTTACTATCACTCTACTTTGCCCTTCTCCAAATAAATACGCATCCTTTCTTAACTCATCATTATATTTAATAGAAAAACCTAAATTTCCAGCCATAGCACTTTCCATTACCGCAGTGAATAATCCACCTTCAGATATATCATGAGCTGAACTAATTGCTTTATTTCTAATAAGCTCTAAAACTTTATTTTGCATTTCAGCTTCTTCTTCCAAATCAAAATGTGGAGCTGGACTATGTTGAACACCTCTTAATTTAAATAAATATTCAGAACCATTTAAATCGTTGGTATTCTTTCCAACCACAAAGATTTTATGACCTTTTTCTTTGAAATCCAGTGTCATTCTTTGATCAATATGATCCATTATCCCAATCATAGCAATTGTTGGAGTAGGATAAACCGGTCCATTTTCACTTTGATTGTAAAAACTAACATTTCCACCTGTTACTGGAGTATCAAACTTTGTACAAGCCTCACCCATACCTTTTAAGGCATATACAAATTGATAGTACAATTCGGGATTATAAGGATTACCAAAATTCAAACAATTACTTATTGCAACTGATTCAGCACCAGAACAAACAATATTTCTGCTCGCTTCCGCCACAGCAATCATACCACCTTTATAAGGATCTAAATAAACATATCGTGCATTACAATCTACAGTCATTGCTAAAACCTTATCTGTACCATCTACACGAACAAGTGATGCATCTGATGGTGCGTGTATATTATAATTTCTTAAACCAACCATGGAATCAAACTGCTCATACACCCATCTTTTTGAAGCAATATTTGGCAAACTTATAATAGTTTCAGCATCTTTTTTCAAATCTGAGGATTCAGAAATCTTTGAAATATCAAAAGATTTTATTTTTTCAAAATATTTTGGTTCAATGTATTCTCTTTCATAAACTGGAGCACCTCCTCCTAAACACAATGATGCTGCAGGAACTTCTGCTTCTAATTTTCCATGATGATAAAAGCGTAAATTTCCTCCTTTTGTTACAACTCCTATTTCAGTACAATTTACATCCCATTTATCAAATACCTTTTGCAATTCCGCTTCATATCCTTTCTTAATAACAATTAACATACGTTCTTGACTCTCAGATAAGAGCATTTCCCAAGCCAACATATCTTTTTGACGCGTTGGTACTTTAGTTAAGTCAATATCCATTCCATATTCACCTTTTTCACTCATTTCTGCAGTAGAGCACGTAATACCAGCAGCTCCCATATCTTGCATACCAACTAACCAATCTTTTCCAACCAAATCTAAGCATGCTTCTAAAATTCTTTTTTCTTCATAAGGGTCACCTACTTGAACCGCGGGTAATTCATTCTCATCACTAATCTCTTCTGATGAAAAACTAGCTCCACCAATTCCGTCTTTTCCAGTAGCTGCACCAACAATAAATACTGGGTTACCTTCCCCATACGAGGTTGCTGAAATAGTTTTTCCTACTTCTACA
>DATGSF010000183.1:0-5634 GCA_035302865.1 Chitinophagaceae bacterium | reverse complement strand
ATAAAGAAGAAATTTATAGTGAAAAATAATGAAATTAATCCTAATTTTATACCATATTCAATAAATTATTATGACAGAAATCGAAAAAATAAAAAGACTTCGAAAATTTAAAATGCTGGCGACAGGTCTATTCCTTCTAATGGCTATAATTTTTATAATTTGTAGCATTTTAAGCAAATCAAATGATTCGCATTGGATAGGATATGTTAAAGCATTTTCAGAAGCTGCTATGGTTGGTGCACTTGCGGATTGGTTTGCAGTAACAGCTCTTTTTAATTACCCCTTAGGATTAAAAATTCCACATACAAATCTAATTGCCAATAATAAAGAAAGAATAGGAGAAAATTTAGGAAATTTTGTAGTAGATAATTTCTTGGCTCCAGAAAGTATTAGACCTTATATTAAAAATATAAAAGTTGCTGGATTTTTAAGTGCTTGGATGCAAAAAAATAAAAATCAAAAATTAATTATAGAAAATGCTCAAGATATTATTCGTAGTGCTGTAAATCAAATAGATGATGAAGCTGCCTCCATTTTTATATCAGGAAAAATAGAGGAACTATCAAAGCATATAAAAATTGAAACGATTATTTCTGATGGTATTTATCATCTCATTGGAAAAAAGGAACATGAAAGAATAATTTTATTCTTGAGTACAAAATTTAAAAACTACCTTTTGGAAAATAAATCTATGATTTATCAAAAAGTTGAAGAGAATAGCGCAACATGGATTCCAAAATTTATTGATAGAAAAATAGCTAAAAAACTTTTAAAAGGAATGCAAAATTATCTTGCAGAAGTGGAAACAAATAAAGAACATCCTTTACGATTAAAATTGGAAAAGGAAATTATTCAATTTGCAGAAGATTTAAAACATACTGATAAATATCAAAATAAAATAAAGGAAATTAAAGACACATTTTTAAATGAAGAGAAAATAAAAGACTATTCTTTTGACTTGTGGATGCATATAAAAAACACAATTTTAAAAGAAATAACGAGTGAAGAAGTAAATAAATATCTCCAAAATGCAATCAAAAATTATGGGATCGAACTGCAGAACAATATAGAATTACAACAAAAAATTGATTCTTGGATTCAACTTCAAGCATATAAATTAACTCTTAAAAACTCTAATAAAGTTGCGGAAATAATAAGTAATACTATAGGGAATTGGGAAGAAAAGCAACTTAGTAGAACACTGGAATTAGAAGTAGGAAAAGACTTACAATTTATTAGAGTGAATGGAACAATAGTTGGAGGTATAGTAGGTTTATTGATCTACACTATAACCCATTTTTTATTATAAATTCATATAATTTTATGCATTAATTTTTCCTAATAATGCATCCGCTTTTTCTTTAGATAAAATTTGCAAGGTAGTTAATAAAGCATGTATGGAAACACCTAAAACTCCATGCATGCCAACATCCTGACCCGTCAACCAAATATTATCTAATGGACTTTTAGCTAAAAAAGTATTTTTTAATAGAAAATCACTATCCTTCATAATTCCATACATTGCTCCTTCAGGATAATTTAAATATTTATTTAAAGTAACAGGACTTGCAAATTGATAATTTAAAATAAAGGATTTATATTCTGGAAATTTCTTTTGAAATAAAGAGATTAATTTATTGCCATAATTTTCTTTAACTTCCTCATATTCAACATCTCTTATAATTTTACTAAAGTCTTTTTCAGCAATAATATCTTTCAATTTAAATCCAGAAAACACCTCTTTATTCATATAGGATAAAATAGTTAAGCTAGAAACCCAGCCTTTATTTATCCTATCCTCCGTCCAATACACTCCCATGTTAAAAGGCCATAAATCAACAGAATCCAAGGGAACACCATAAGATTCCGCAGCATTCCAATAATAATTTGTCTTTTTATAAGGAATTTTCTTCTTTTCAACGACAATATGTGCCATAAAGCAGGTCATACTAGTTTCCGCTTCTTGCAATCTCCTTATCCAACGATTAGGCAGCATGCCCTTTTGAAATAAAGATGGAAATTGTTTTAAATTCCCATTAAAGATAATAGTTTTTGCATAGAACTCCTTATCATCATTTTTTACTATATAGTTCTCATTATCAGTAATTATAATACTATCAATTAAAGTGTTTTTTATCGTCTTTCCTCCATATTTATAGAAAGTTTTTAAAAGAGCTCTAGTAATTTGACTACTCCCCTTTTTCGCTTTTACTGTACCAGAGAAATAGCTATAAATAATTAATGCATGTTCATAAAAGGGTGTTTTTTTTACTTGTCCATTGTATAAAAATGCATTTCCTATTAAAAGTTTAATTAGATCTTTATTTTTAAATAATCTATTTAAAGTATCCATCATATTCCAGTCCTGAACCCATGACTTTTCTTCCTCTTCTCCTGCACGTAATTGATACAAAGGAAAGCTTTCCACTGTTTTATTTAATAAATTAAAGTAAGTAATAAGAGATTCCTTCTCTTCTGGAAAGTTATCGGATAGATATTTCTTTGCTGCTTCCACACCTTGAGGTAGTGCGTACTTTTTTTCATTCTCCCATTGAATAATATCAAAAGCTTTTTTATCATAAAATTCCCATTCTACCTCATCGTAAATTTCCAGATATTTAAATAATTTATATTGACTTTCACCTGGAAACATAGATCCAAAATAATGTACACAAGAGTCAAAAACTTCTTTTTCAAAAGCAAAAGTTTGTAATGCACCACCAAATTGTTTATTTTTTTCGAAAATTTTTACAGTATACCCTTCTTTTGCTAATAAAGTACCAGCAACAAGTCCACCAATTCCGGAACCGATAATTATAATATCAAAATGAAAAGGTTTTTTCATAAAATCATTTTTTTCATTAAATATTTTCTATTTTCGAAAAAAGCAAAGTTTAAGCTTTACTTTTTATAAATTATTTATTATCTGAAATAAATCTTACTATTTTGTCTGAAACAATAATTGAAATGGGACATATTGATCCCTTAGAATTTTTAGGAGTTAATAATAACAAATTAAATTTAATTAAAAAACGCTTTCCTTTATTAAAAATTTTAGCTCGAGGGAGCCAAATAAAGTTATCTGGCAAACCAGAAGAAATTGAAAAAGCAAAAGCGAAAATACAATTAATCCTTGATTTTATTGAAGCTAAAGGACATTTATCCCCTAATTACTTCATGCAAATATTAGGTTCTGATGATAGCTTTGTTAGCGAAAAGGAAATTAAATCTATTACGGAAGGAAAAGATATTTTAGTTTTCGCTAATCATGGAAGAATTATCCGTGCTAAAACTCCTAATCAAAGGTCTTTAGTAGAATTATCTAATAATAATGATATTTGTTTTGCGATAGGCCCTGCAGGAACTGGGAAAACCTATACAGCAGTAGCTTTAGCTGTTAGAGCTTTAAAAAACAAAACAGTATCTAAAATTATTTTAACACGTCCTGCAGTTGAGGCTGGTGAAAGTTTAGGATTTTTACCTGGAGATTTACAAGAAAAAATAGATCCTTATTTGCGCCCTCTTTTTGATGCTTTGGACGATATGATACCAACTGATAAATTGAATTATTATATGATGAATAGAATCATTGAGGTCGCACCTCTTGCTTATATGCGAGGAAGAACCTTAGATAATGCTTTTATCATATTGGATGAGGCTCAAAATGCCACAGATTTACAGTTAAAAATGTTTTTAACCCGAATTGGAAAATCTGCTAAAGCTATAATAACAGGAGATTTAACACAAGTGGATTTACCTAAAAATCAAAAATCAGGTCTAGGGAAATCAATAAATATTTTAAAAAATATTCCAGGTATAGGCTATTTAAAATTAGATGCTACCGATGTTTTACGTCACCCTTTAGTTCGTAAGATTATTGATGCATATGAGAAAGAAGAAGAAAGAGAGGAAAATTTAAGAAATAAAACAACTTTGCAGGAAAAAAAACAAGCACAATCGAGGCAAGGGAAAACAGAATAGGATTAAATTGATTAAAATAGCTTAAATTTGCAAATAAGTTGAAAAAGCAAAAATAAATATGCTACAAAAAGCTTGGAATTATAAAAATGAGAACCAAGGAACTGTTGAAGAAATTCAGTTAATACTTTGGGATTTTGGGATAAGTATTTTTACCATTCAAGAGAATAGAGAAATTTCAGAAGTGCAATCTTACTTATTTTCTAGCCCTTGGAATTTTGAAGAAGGTAAGCAAATTTTTGAACAAACTGGATTATTTTCCCATGCTAAAATGGTGAAAAAAATTTGGATGACTTCACCAAAGCATTTAATAATTCCAGAAAGCTTATATGATGAAGGTTATGCAAACCAATGGATTCGTAGATTTCATTTTTTAAATTCAGAAGAGAGTTTATTTAGTATTAATCTTCATCCGGAATTGAATGCGTATATTATTTTTCCCATTCCAGAAAGATGGCAATTACTTTTAAAGGATTCTTTTAAAAATGTGCAATTTGAAAGTATTACAAAATTAGCTTTAAAGCAAAAAAATGAAAAATCTGAAGGCAAAATAAAATGCCATATAATCAATTTCCCCAAAATGACTACAATTTCACTTATAGAAAATCAACAGTTTGTAAGTCATCATGTCTTAGCTTATGAGGACAGTCAAGAATTGATGTACAAAATAGCTTTATTGTTGCAGGAAAAGGAAATTGCACAAAATTTGGTTCATATTCATTTAGAAGGAATAGCACCATTTTGGAATGATTTATTGCAAAAACTTGAAGAGTTTTTCCCTTTAAATGTTAAAACTTCTAATAATACCACACTTTCTTTAGATTTTATAAATAGATTAATACAATGCGAATAATTGGAGGAATACATGGAGGAAGAAAGTTTCATCCGCCAGCAAGAATACCCGCAAGACCAACAACAGATTTTGCAAAAGAGGGACTTTTTAATACCTTAAATAATATGATATCATTTGAGGGTTTAAAAACTTTGGATATTTTCGCAGGTACAGGTAGTATATCTTATGAATTAGCTTCAAGAGGTGCCACAGATTTAACATTAATAGAAAGAGATAGAACCACAGTTCAATTTATAAATAAAACCATGGAAGAGCTAAAATTTGATGGTTTTAAGATATTGCAAATGAATGTTTTTAAATTTTTAAATAATTGTGTAGAATCCTATGATTTTATTTTTGCAGGCCCTCCCTATGCTTTAAAAGAAATAGATAAAATCCCAGATATTATTTTTGACAAAAAATTATTAAATCCAGAAGGAATTTTTATTTTAGAGCATACTCCCAGAAATGATTATCAAGAGCATCCACAATTTTTAAAAATGAAAAATTATGGAACAACGATATTTACTTATTTCACTTGGAATAATAATTGATTATGAAGGAAAAAAGAAATGACTTTTTTGAATTAAAAGTAAACAGAATACATCAAGAAACTGAAGATTGCCAAACCATTGAATTTGAAATTCCTGAAGAACTTAAAGAAGAATTCAGCTATTTACCAGGTCAATACCTAACTTTTAAATTTGATTTAGATGGAAAAGAATTGCGCCGCTCTTATTCTCTTTGTTCTGCACAATCAGATAATATATGGAGAGTAGCTATTAAAAAAGTAGAAGATGGTAGATTTTCAAATTATATTCATA
>DATGSF010000182.1:0-34129 GCA_035302865.1 Chitinophagaceae bacterium | reverse complement strand
TCGTAAGCATATACCCATTGATTTTTTGCGAATTTGCCCTATGATCCAAATCCTACCGTACTCCAAGTTGCCGCTAGCATTTGATTCATTGCTACAGGTCGTTCTGCGAATTCCCATTTGGGCCCATCATGATTCTGATTAAAGGCTCCAATTGGGTTCATGATAATACCTCCTCTTAGGTTAATCATAGGGTGGAGTTGCAAATCTATAGCTGCGAATTCAATACCCACTTTATTTCCTCCATCTTCTAACTCTACTTCAGATAAAAAATGGATCCTTTCAGAAATGGGTGAGCTGATAAATAAAGACATTCGCGGTAAAAGAAACTGATGCCCTTTGCTTTCACCTTCAGTGCTATAATACTGCCAGTGTGCATCTAGATAACCTCCAATTGCTATATTGCTTTGACCTAAACTTAAAAGAGGCCTGTTTTTTACAACTTCCATATTTAAACTGTCATTCTCTTTTAATTGTATGGTGCTTTTTGCTTGACTATTTATTACGGAAAATATTAAATAGCTTAATATATAATATGGTATTAAATATCTCATGTTGTGTAAATTTTTAAATAATCATTTTCTATTTTGGTTTTAAATTCTTTTAAAGGTGCTGTAGCAGGTCCTTCTAATACTTCGCCATTAGCGTTAAACTCGCTGCCATGTGCAGGACATTCTATTAAATCTCCAAATACTTGTAAAGTATTGCCTTGATGTGTACATTGTAGTAAAAATGCTTTGTAGTCATCAAAGTCTTTTCGAAAAACAACAATAGGATAAGCTATTGCTTCTGGATAAAGAATCAAGTAGTCTCGATAGATAGTTCCGTGTTTTTTCTTTTTTTTAATAAAATTCTTTATAGGAATTTTTAAATTTTCACTTTCCTCTTTGTTATCTTTATTATTAGCTGTGGCTGTATAAAAAAAAGTGTTTTTAAAAGCTAATCCTGCAAGACAAGCCAATCCACACTTTTTAATGAATTTTCTTCTGTTCATTATTTATAGTGATTTTAAAAAATATAATAGGTTTTCCTTTTCCTCTTGGTTTAAACTTTTATAATTATCTCTAACTTGCGATGCGCTTCCTCCATGTAGCTCAATTGCCTCTTCTATACTCTTAGCTCTTCCGTCATGCATTAAAAAATATCGTCCTCCTTGAGAATTTGGGGCTAAGCCTAAACCCCATAAAGGTGCTGTTCTCCATTCCGAACTTAAAGCTGTACCTTCTGTATAGCCATCATCTAATTCTTCGCCTAAATCATGTAATAGCAAATCAGTATATGGATGAAATGTTTTAAATGCTAGGGCTTCTATTGGAGCTTCTCCTGTTTTTAGTTCTTGCTTATGGCAGGATTCACAACCAATTTCTATAAAAATTGATTTGCCAATTTTATATTCCACCGTATGAGTGTTTCTTGGAGTTGGTGCTTTTAGTGTTTCTAAATAAAATACTATATCATGAATTTTTTGATTAGAAACTTCTGGGTCCATATACTTTCCAGTTCCTGAGTCTATTGGTCGAAATGTACTTGTAATTCCCATATCTTCATTATATGCTGTAACGGTTTGTTGTAATAAATTAAATATACTTGCTTTCAATCCGAATCTCCCAATGTATTTTCCATCCCCTCTTTGAATTCTTTCAAATTCTGAAAAAGAGAAGGTTTCTTTTACATATTCTGGTACATCAATCCAATTAGGTCGGCCTTTTATCCCGAAATTATTAGTTGCTTCTGAGAGTGCCAGAATATCTGCATCAGAAACGTATTGCAAATATCCAAGACCTGTGACTATTGGTGGAATCATTATAGAGTAAGGTGCACCTGTTGGTAACTTTTTAGGTTCATATCCTGGAATTGCTCTGTTTTGTATTTGTGGCGCACCCTGATCTAAATAGGTATTTCCAAAAGTATCTGCCTGTCCAAAACGCGTTATGCTTGAGAAGGGATGTCCTTTTCCATCACCTAAGTGACAGCTTTGACAACTATTTCCAATATACAAGGGGCCAAGGCCCATGTCGATAGTAAAAAATTCATCAAAGGCTTTATCTCCTGCAGCAAAACGCTTCATCTCAGATTTAGTTAAATCTTCTATTGGTCCATCAATTATGTTCATGTCTTCCGGTGCACGGGGTGTTAATTTTTTACAAGAATTGTATAGTAATATTCCTGTTGTTGCTAGTATTATTATACTTAAACTTTTTTTCATCTCTTTTATATTATTTACTTAGATTAGTAAATATATATAGTTAGTTTAGTCTAACAAAATAAAATAAATATTTTGTTTATCTTTAGGACTTAATTATTAATTATGGGTGAAATAACTTCAAGTGAAGAGAATTACTTAAAATCACTATATCATTTACAATTAAGAGAGGAAGAGGTTGGTATTAAATCATTAAGTTTATCTTTAGATGTTAAAATGCCAACTGCTAATAGTATGATTAAAAAATTAGCAGATAAGGGTTTAGTTTTATATCAAAGTTATAAACCAATTCGTTTAACTAAGAAAGGTATAAAAGCTGCATCTTTGATAATAAGAAAACATAGATTAACTGAAATGTATCTAGTAGAAAAAATGGGATTTTCTTGGGATGAAGTGCATGAAGTTGCAGAACAGATTGAGCATGTAAAATCACCTAAGTTTTTCGATAAAATGGATGAGCTATTAAATTTTCCTTCTTTTGATCCTCATGGTTCACCAATCCCTAAAAAAGATGGAACAATTGCTTCATTGGAGGGCTTTATACTATCTATGGGTAAAAAAGGAAAAATGTATAAAATAATTAGTTTATTGCAATCTGACAAAGCTTTTTTAAATTATTTAGATTCTAAAGGTATTAAGCTTTATAGTAAAATAGAGGTATTAGAGGTAATTTCGTATGAAGAATTAATTAAGGTTAAAGTTAACGATTTTGAACTTACTATAAGTGATAAAGTAAGTTCTAAATTATTTGTTCAAGAAATTTAATATTTTTTAGAATCTGCTTTATTCAAGATCATCAATCTCTAATTTATTTGCAATTGCAATCCTATTCCATGCATTAATAGCTACAATACACATCATAATTGTGCTTAATTCTTCATCATTAAAATGAGTGCTAACCTCATTATATACATCTTCACTTACACCCTTGTTTGCTATTAGCGTCATTTCTTCTGTAAGTGCTAAAACTGCTTTTTCTTTTTCAGAAAATAAGTGCGTTTCTCTCCATGCATTTAATAAAAAAATTCTTTGTTGACTTTCTCCTGCCTTTAACGCGTCTCTAGTATGCATATTGAGGCAATATGCACATTTATTAATTTGTGATGCTCTAATCTTTATTAATTCATATAATATTTTATCGATTTTGCAAGATGCGATATAGTTTTCTAATGCTATTAAAGGTTCATATGCTTTTGGGGTGACTTTAGCTATTTTGATTCTTTTTTTCATAGTTGTTATTTTAACTTAAAGAGTATAATGAATTAACAGGAATAACTATATAAAGATCACTTCCTTGATTTGGGTTAGCTATTAAATTAATTGTTGCATTCAAATACTGAACTTTATCTTTTAATCCTTTTATGCCAAAAGAGTTTTCGTTTAAATAATCGTATCCAATTCCATTATCTATAATATGAATTTCTATTAAGGAATTCTTTTTTATACATTTAAATTGCACTTTATTTGCATTAGCATGTTTTATGATATTTTGTATTACTTCTTGTATAATTCTATATAAAGTAAGTTCCTTCAATGGATTGCCTTTAATTTCATATAATGCATTGTCAATTTCAATTACTGTTTCTTTTTCCTCCAAGCAAAGTGAAGCATAATTTTTTATTGCCAACCAAAGTCCCTGATTTTGTATAGCAATAGGCATTAAATCATGCGCTACAGATCTTATATCTTGATGCGTATCAGTAAGAATTTGAATCACTTTTTTTATTTGATTCTCTTTTTTTTCATTTTCTAAATACAGACTTGTTTCCAGATGCATTTTTGCAGCTCCAATTAAACTTGCTACTCCATCATGTAATTCTTTTGAAACTCGGTTTCTTTCTGCGGATTCACCTTTTATCCATGCTTGTAGTTTATTGCTTTCGTGTGTTTTTTCCTGTACCAGAAACTTCATTTTTTGTCTACGTCTAAAGGAGATGAAAATAATTATTAAAATTAATGCAATTGCTAAAGAAGCAATAAATAAATTTTTAAACTGCTCGCTTCTTAATTCTTGTTGTAATAACTTTCTTTCTCTTTCTTCAGCTTTATATTTTTTATTTAATTCTACAACTTTTGTGCTAACATCTTCCTTTAAAAAAGAATCATACATTTGTATATAATTCTGGTAGTACAAGTTTGACTGAGGAAAATCCTCTAAACCATGATAAATATCACCAGCAACTTTATACGCTTGAGTAAGACCAAGGTAATTACTTAATTCTTTTTGTATATTTATTGCATTTTCAATAGCATTTTTGGCATCGTTTATATTATTTTTTTCTAAAAGTAATTGTGCATATACTGAATATGCTTCACCTAAATAATGTTTAAAATCATATTCTTTTGCTTCATTTATAGCCAATCTTGCATGCTTTATACCTGAATCTATTTCTCCTGTTTTCAGAAAAGCAGCACTAATACTATAGTTTCCTAAGATTTTTGCTATTATTTCATCATTTTCTTTTCCTGTTTCTATTGCTTTTTTAGACCATATAATAGTTGAATCATAGTCCTTTAATTCGTAAAAATGAAGTGCGATATTTCCTTGAATTGTTCCTTGGTTGTCCAAATCAACTTTCTTCGATAAAGCATCAGCTTCGAAAAGATATTTTAGAGATTCTTCATAGTTTTTTAGATTATATAAGGCTGCACTAATATTTATATAACTGTAGGATAAATTAGCCCAATCCTCTGTATTTTGTTGGTGTTCAGCAGCTTTAATATATTGCTTCATGGAAGATTCCATATCTCCCAACATAAAATCGCAAGTTCCTAATGCAGAAAAAATTAAAGCTAAAGAATTAGATTGTATTTTTTCGGCAAATGCAATACCATTATTTAAACATATTTTGGCTTCTTGATATTCTCCTTTGCTAATTAAAAATCTACCTTTTTTATAGTACAGTGAAGATATAATTGAAGTGTCTTTTTCTGACTTAGCTAGATTTAAAGCATCTTCATATAATTTGAGACATGTATCAAAATCTCCTTTGCAATTTTCTGCATTCGCAATTTTTTCATTGAGTTTTTCTGTTTGTCCATATACTGAATATGCTATGGAGAAAAAGAAAATATGCAATGTGCATATTATTATAAATGAACGCGTCATATTGTGATTTTAAATAGAAATAATACTATATTGATATGCTTTTTTAATTAATTCATTGACATTTCTTACGTCCAATTTGTCGAATAATTTGGACCTATGTGTTTCTACAGTTTTAATTGAAATAAAGTATTTATTTGCAATTTCTTTTGTACTTAATCCATCACATATCGCTTTAAGTATTTCAAGTTCTCTTTCTGTTAAACTAAAAGTATTTGCAGAATTATTAAGGTTTTTTTTATCTATTTGTGAGCTAATATAATTATTTCCTTCGTTTATTTCTAATAGGGCAGTTTCTATTTCTAATTTATTATCGGTTTTTAGTAAATAGCCGTGAAAACCAATATTAATAGCTTTATCAATCGTCCAGTAATCATCGTGCGAAGTAAGTGCTATTACTTTTACTTCAGGTTTATGTTTTAAAAGAATTGGTAATAAATCTAAGCCGGAAGTTTTTTTTAAGTTGATGTCTAAAAGAATTATACGAATATTTTCTTCTTTTATTACTTTAATTGCATCCTCCTCATCATTTACATCAAAAACTTTGTCAATAAAATCAATATTTTCCAATAAGGCTTTAAGTGCCTCAGTGAAGATTTTATGATCATCTATTATTAAAATATGCATAAGAGTTATTTAAATAAATACATTAAACGCAATGACCATACATTATTAAATTGTTCATTTCTTCCTCCGAACCTGCCATTGTTATTGCGAATTGAGATTAGTGAATATTGAAATCTTGGACTTAAATAAAATCCATTCCAAAGATGTACATTTCCTGTTATTACATAGCTTAGATCTAATTTTTTAAAAGGATGTGCATTTTTGATGGTTAAATCATTCTCCGTCTCTATTAATTCTTCCTGATAGCCTAAATATCCAAAAGCAAAGCCCATTCCGAAATTGCTTTTCCTCGTTCCTCTAAACAAATTGATTTGAATTGGTATTTCTGCATATTTTAAATCAATGCTTTGAGAAAGGACTCCCCCTTGCATGCGCCCCTTTCCTATTGCTCCTTTTTGATTATATAATACTTCTAAACTGAAGGCTAATGTTCCAGGGAATGGTAAATCAACATCTCCCATTGTTAAGTAAAGAATACCTCCGCCAGAGAAACCCCATTTAAAGTTATCTTTATAACCTACACCATCAATTCTTGTGAAATTTGCTCCCGCTGTTAATCCACCAAGCAAACGATTATAATAATCCTCTTGCTTATATTGCGCAAAACCAGAAAATTGACTACAGAAAATAGTAAATAATAATAATAAAATGTTTAATTTAGTTCTCATTAATCGCTAAGATACTTAAAATTGTAAATTCAAATAAGATGTCAATCAAATTTACTACAAACTTATTTAAAAAACTACAAGACATTATTGAGAAGGGTGGCTATAAAATTCGTTTGGAAAAAGGCAAATTTCATTCTAACCAATGTGTTTTGGAAGATAAAAAACTGGTGGTAATTAATCAATTTCTTGATATAGAAGGAAAGGTAAAAGCTATTATGGAAATGTTACCTACTTTAAATTTAAATAAAGAAAATGTTTCAAAAGAAGAGATGGAATACTTGTCAAAACTTTACAGAAGTATTAATGAAACTGATTTGTTTAGCCAGTTAAATATAATAAAACCTTATGAGTAATTCAGTAACATTTTTAGGAACAGGAACCTCACAAGGTGTACCAGTTATTTTATGTAAGTGCGAAGTGTGTCAATCTAATAATTTTAAAGACAAACGCTATAGAAGTTCAATTTGGGTTCAGTATGCAGGTTTAGATATTATTATTGACACAGGACCAGATTTTAGAAGTCAAATATTAAGGCATACACCTCCTAAAATTGATGCAGTACTTTATACTCATGGGCATAAAGATCATATTGCTGGAATGGATGATATACGAGCATATACTCATTTATCCGAAAAACCAATGGATATTTATCTGGATGAAGAAACAGAGCAAAACCTAAGAAGAGAATATCATTATGTTTTTTCTGATTTTAAATATCCAGGGATACCTGAAGTGCAGTTACATAGAATTAAAAAAGATAAGATTATAAGAATCAATGAAGTGAAAATTCAACCCATTCAAGTTTTACATTATAAATTGCAAGTGTTTGGTTTTCGTTTTGGTAATTTTACCTATTTAACGGATGCAAATTTTATTCCTAAAGATCAATGGGGATATTTAGAAGGTACGGAGATTCTAGTTATTAATGCGCTTAGAAGAACAAAGCATATTTCACATTTTACTTTGGAAGAGGCTATAGAGATAGCAGAAAAATTAAAAGTTAAAAAAGCATATTTTACTCATATTAGCCATTTTTTAGGATTACATGAAGAAGTTTCTAAAGAATTACCGTCTAATATGTTTCTCGCTTATGATGGTTTATCTATTCAAATATAGCTGGATTACTTTCATTCCATAATCTGTTCAAACTTGTTACTACATATTTATAATTATTATGATTAATAGGATCATTATCCCAGAATTCCCAATTTTGAGTTAAACCTATTATATATTTATTGTCTTTTAAGTCAATGGCTTCGTTTTTGGGAAATCTATATATTAAAAAACGAAGTCTTTCACTTTTTGGATTTTCAACACTCCAAGTTAAAAAAGTGCCATTATTTCTTCTTTCGCCAATTAAAGTGGGTGTATGTGGTTTTTCTGTTGATAACCATGGCATTGGGGGTGGTATAGCAATATAATTAAAATAACTTGTTTTTAAGCTATCTTCCAAGCTTCTGGATATTTTCTGAAAGTTACTAATGCTGTACAAAGAAACCCCTTGCGCTCCTTCTGTGCGTGAGGCTGTGATTTGATTGAGGATTTCTTGCGGGCCATAATATGCTGAATTAGCTTTTGCTTGAATCATTCTATAAACACCTAGCCCAATATATAAGTGCCTCTTGCCTTTATTTTTAATCCACCATGGTAGCAATATATCAAAAGCAGCTAATCTATGTCCATGTTCCCAGTATAGTTGAGGAAGAATGTAATCTACCCACTCTTCTTGGATCCATAATCGAACATCTGAATATAAATCATCATAACAAGAAGTGCCGTTTGTTTCGGAACCTAAAGGATCATTCTTTTTATTTCTCCATATTCCAAAAGGGCTTACTCCAAACTTAACCCATTTTTTTTCTTGTTTTATTTGATAATTTAATTGTGATATAAAAAGGTTTATATTCGCTCTTCTCCAATCATCTAGGGAGAGATTTTTAGGATTGTATTTTGTAAAAGAATTTTGATCATTGAAAACCTGACCGGCTATTTTATAAGGATAAAAATAATCATCAATATGCACACCATCAATATCATATCTTTTTACTACATCTAGTATTATTTTTAAAATATAATTTCTTGTATGTGGGTTTCCTGGATCAAAATAACCTTTACCACCATAATTTATTATCCAATCTGGATGTTTTAAGGTAGCATGATTTGTGGGATTGGGATTAACACGACTATTAATTAATGCACGGAATGGATTAAACCAAGCATGAAATTCCATATTTCTCTTCTGTGTTTCATCAATCATAAATTGCAAAGGGTCATATTTAGGAAAGGGTGCTTGTCCTTGCTTTCCTGTTAAATATTGACTCCAAGGTTCAAATGCAGATGGATAAAAAGCATCTGCTGCGGGTCGTATTTGAACAAAAACTGCATTAAAACCGTTTTTTTGTAAAAAATCTAAATGATGAATAAATTCTTGTTGTTGTTGATGCGCAGTAAGTCCTCTCTTTGAAGGCCAGTCAATATTACCTACAGTTGCTATCCATGCCGCACGGAATTCTCTTTTGGTACTTCCATAAGAAATTATAGAATTAAAAAATAGTAATGCTAAAAAAAAGTATGAGAATATTGATGATTTCATAAACTTTATTGATCTATTTTAAAATATTGACTATTTAAAGAATTATTCAAAGATATTATTTTTTTAGAATTCTGGCTGTTTCTATTTTTTTATTAACTAAGAATTTTTAATTATTAGGTTTTACATTTTAAGCATATTTATACATTAAAAAAATGATTATTAAGCTTATTAATATTATTGTAAATGGCTTAATTCGTTGAAGAGTATGCCTTTTGCGTATTTTATTAATTACCTCTAAATACTCTTCTTTCTTATTATTATGAATTAATATTTGTATTTCTTCTTCGTAATCCATAAGGTCTAAATAATGAAAAAGAGGTAAAACTTTAAAAATATTATTTGCTAAGTTTTCCCATTCTTGTATATTTAAATGATTCTTTAAAATATTAGGATGTGGGGGAGAAATTAAAAATATAAAATAATCAATAATGATTTGTTTGGGGATTCCTCCTTTAAAATATTCTTTAGATAATAAAGACAAATGCGTAAATTCATTTAATAAGTTTTCAGCCGTTTTGATATGCTTTGAACTTAAACTTCCATATTTTTTTATAAATTCGGAATCATAATTTCTTCTATTTTCTGGATTCGATAAAATTTCATAAGCTTCTTGAATTTCCATAAAATAATCCATGAATTGCTCTCCAGAAGGATTTCTGTCAGGATGGTATAATAAAGCAAGTTTTCTATAAGATTTTTTTATTTCTACATCTGTCGCGCGTGGCGTAACTCTTAAAATATTATAATAATCTTTAAATTCTTTCAAAATGAAATGATTTATAAGTCTTTAGTAATGTTGATTTATTTTAGAAAATTAACATTTTACAACTTAGGTATGTTAAATCTTGATTTTTATATATAATTAAATTTGTAACTTAATATTTGATTTTGTACCTTGTATGGTGTAATCTATTTATTTATTTCTTAAACTTTTTTATTTTAATTTAGAACTTTTTATAGATAAATAGGTTATTAGTTTAAAAGAATAAAATACAAATTATGGAACAGAACGAATTTAATAAAATTTTAGTTGATAATGTCGAATATTTAAAACCTTTTGCTTTATCATTTACTAAAAATGAAGACGATGCAAATGATTTGGTACAAGATACTATGTTTAGAGCTTTGAAAAACATGCATCACTACAAAGAAGGAAGTAATATTAAAGCATGGCTTTATACTATAATGCGCAATTTGTTTATTAATAATTATAGAAAAAACAAACGTTTTAAAAAGGTTAATACCGAAGCTCCAGAAGATTATTTTTTATTTGAAACTGAAAAGGTTGCAAGGAATGGAGGTTATGCCAATTTTAATTTGAAAGAAATTCGTGGTAAAATCGCTCGTTTACCAAAGATTTTTCGTCAATCTTTTATTTTATACTATAAGGGTTATAAATATAAAGAAATTGCATCTGATTTAGATGAACCTTTAGGAACAATAAAAAGTAGAATTCACTTTGCAAGAAAGATGCTTATGGAGCAGATTGATCGATATGAATAAATTTAATTTACTTTTTTGTAGTAAAAGTTTTATATTTGCTATAAAAATGAAAAAAATAGTATTTCTATCTACAATTCTTATTTCAAGTTTATTATTCTCTTCTTGTAAGAAGGGTTTTAATTTTCAAAAGGAAAGCTTAATTCAGTTATCTGAAGAATTACAAAATAAATTTACTGAAGATGCTTGGTATACAAGTATTATCATAAGAGGACAAAATGGTACGCACAATACAGTTGTTGTAGATGTTACCAAAGATCCAAATAGTTTAAAGCAAGAACAATGGGCCTATGATGGTGGTTTTTGGGAAAAGAAAAGTAATATAAGTTTAGAGGTAGAAGGAGAGCCCACAAATTATATGTTTCAAATTGATAATGAAATTTCTTTAGAATTTGCTTATAATTTGATTGATAAAACTCTAGATGATTTAAAAAACGAAGAAGAAATTTTGGATCCATTAGATGTACGTACTTTATCTATTCGATCAAGTTCTGAAATGAATTCAAAAGAAGAGGGAGTTTTATATACAATTACCATTTTTAATGAGAATACTGCAAAAAGTTATAGCTATGTTTATTATTTAAATGGTGAATTAAAGAATAAAAATTTATAAATAGTCAATCTTTATATATACTTATAAAAATTTGCAAAATAAAAAAGCAGGACCCGATTATGTGTCCTGCTTTTTTACTTTGGATTTTAAATTTACTTTAATATTCCTCTACTTATAACAATTTTCTGAATTTCTGATGTTCCTTCATAGATTTGTGTGATTTTAGCATCGCGCATTAATCTTTCAACATGGAATTCTTTAACATAACCATATCCTCCATGTACTTGAACGGCTTCAGAAGTTACAGATTGTGCTATTTCAGAAGCATATAATTTTGCCATAGCTCCTGATTGAGAATAGTCCAAACCTTGATCTTTATGCCAAGCTGCTTTTAAACATAGTAAACGTGCAGTTTCTACTTGTGTAGCCATATCTGCTAATTTAAATGCAATAGCTTGATGATTCATTATTTCAGTACCAAATGCTTTTCTTTCTTTTGAGTATTTAATAGCTAATTCCATTGCACCGCTAGCAATACCCAAAGCTTGTGAAGCAATACCAATTCTACCACCATTTAAAGTTGCCATTGCAAATTTAAAACCAAATCCATCTTCACCAATTCTATTTTCTTTTGGAACTATAACATCTTGGAAAGAGATACTGTGTGTATCGCTACCTCTAATTCCTAATTTATCTTCTTTAGGGCCAACGGTAACACCTGGAGAATCTTTTTCAACAATAAAAGCATTAATACCTCTATGTTTTTTTTCAGCATCTGTTTGAGCAATTACTAGATAATAAGAAGCAGTAGAACCATTCGTTATCCAGTTTTTTATTCCATTAATAACATAATGATCACCCTTGTCAATTGCAGTAGTTCTTTGAGAAGTTGCGTCTGATCCTGCCTCTGGTTCACTTAATAAAAACGCACCTAATTTCTCTCCTGTAGCTAAAGGACGTAAGTATTTCTCTTTTTGCTCTTCTGTGCCATATGTTTCTAATCCCCAACAAACCAAAGAGTTGTTAACACTCATCGCAACAGAAACCGAAGCATCAATTTTGGAAATTTCTTCCATTGCTAAAACATACGAAATGGTATCCATTCCTGAACCACCATATTTAGGGTCAACCATCATTCCTAAAAAACCTAATTCGCCTAGTTTCTTTAACTGTTCAATAGGCACAATTTGATTGGTGTCTCTTTCTATTACTCCAGGTAATAATTCATTTTGAGCAAATTCTCGAGCTGCTTGTTGCACGGCTAAGTGCTCTTCAGTTAATTGGAAATTCATAATAGTATTTTATTAAATTATAATTTTTATTGCAAAAATACTCTATTTATGAATAATTTTCAAATTCTTCTTTTTGCTTTATTTTATTTATTTTAAAGTGCCTAAATTCTTAACTTTGTTTCTAATAAAAGAATACTTATATCTTATGCGTATTGATAAGCGTTTAGAAGCTATTATATATCTATTAGAAGACAATGATGAAGGTGTTTTTAAAGAGGCTGAAAAAGCGCTATATGCTTATGGAATAGATGTTTTGCCCAGCTTAGAGTATGTTTATAATCAAAGTGAGAATCTCATTATAAAAGAACGCTTAGGCATCATTATGCAGGATTTTAGATTTAAAGAAATCTTTAATGATTTTCAAAATTGGTCTAGAAAAGAAAATCCCAACTTAATAGAAGCTTCCTTTTTGATAAGTCGATGGATGGATAATAGTATTGAAAAGGAAAGATTTTATACAATTTTTAATCAAATTAAAATTAATGTATGGTTAGAGGTAAATAATACACTAACTGCTTTTGAACAGATTTATTTGATTAATTCGATTTTTTATAATTATTATAATTTTAAATTATTTCCTGAAGGTGGATTTTTAAGTTATAATCCTTTCCATTTAATGTTGGAAGGTGTAGGAAATAAGTATAGTTTAGCTTTATTGTATATTGCAATTTGTGAAACTTTAGATATTCCTATTTTTGTTTTAAATATTCCTGATTTATTATTAATGGGATATTTTGATAATTTACTTCATTTTTATCAGAAAGACGGGGAGAAAAATATACAGATTGCACATTATATAGATCCTGAAGATGGAGTTATACATGGAAAAGAAGAAGTCTTATTTTATATTAGACAATTTATGCAAATGCGTAATCTTCCACAAATTAAACCGATGAATAATAAGCAATTTATTAAATTGTTTTTTGAATCTATGCTAAATGATGAGTCTTTGAAAAATGATCAAAGTTTTTCAAAAATGACCCATCAATTGCAAAGATTAATTTTTGTTTTAAATGAGAATTTATAGAAAACCAAGTTCTAATAAAGCCTCTTCCGTCATCATGCTCTTGTCCCATGGAGGATCAAAAGTTAATTGAACATGAACGTCATTTAAACCTTCTATAGTACTAACTTTTTGTTGTACTTCTTGTACTATTTCACCCGCAACAGGACAGTTTGGAGCTGTTAAAGTCATAATAATTTGAACAGAATCTTCAGTAGGTACATTAATTTCGTACACTAAGCCTAATGCTACAATGTTAACAGGGATTTCGGGGTCATATATTGTTTCCAAAATCTCCTGAGCTTTTAATTTTATTTCATCTTTTGTCATAATTATGATTTTTGTAATGATTGTGCATGAAATGCGATTGCATATTGTTTCATTTGCTTAAGCATAGATAAAAGACCATTGCTTCTGGTGGGGGATAAATGACTTTTTAAGCCAATTTTATCGATAAAATAAATATCAGATTCAGCTATGTCTTTAGCTGGTTGACCAGAAAGTACTTCAATCATTAATGCAACTAAACCTTTGGTAATAATAGCATCGCTATCAGCAGTAAAATAGATCTTGTTATCGTCTCCTTTTTCTGCAAATAACCATACCTGAGATTGGCAACCTTTAATTAAATATTCATCCTTTTTATAAGAAGAATCAATTAAAGGTAAATCTTTACCTAACTCTATAATATGTTCATACTTTTGTGTCCAATCCTCGAAATAAGCAAATTCTTCAATTATTTCCTCTTGTTTCTCTATTATATTCATGCTTTTTTTATTGATAATAGTTCTTTTATCAAAATTACGAAAAAAATATGTGTCCTTAAATTTTATTATATTGACTTTCCTTATAGCTTCTTTATTTTCTTTTATGAATTAAGCTAATATTGTTATAATTATAAGAGAGGAGAGAATTGTTTTGTATTTTAAATACAAGGCAATCGCGATTTTATTTTTTCTTTATGTATCTTGCAATATATTAAAATTACGATTATGAAAAAACCAATAGTAGGGATTACTAGTGGAGATTTAAATGGTGTTGGTATAGAAATAATTATAGAAATATTTTCTAATACTGCAATGTTGAATCATTGCATCCCGGTGATATTTTGTTCATCTAAAGTAATTAATTTCTATAAAAGACAATTAAACGCAACTTCTTTTCAATATGTTAATATCCGAAATTTTGAAGATTTAAATGAAAATCAAATTAATATATTTAATTGTTGGACCGAAGATGTACTTTTGAGTCCAGGAAAATTAACCCAAGACGGTGGTAAATATGCGATTAGATCTCTGGAGGTGGCTACGCAATGTCTAAAAGATGAGGATATTGATGTTTTAGTAACGGCTCCTATTCATAAGGCTAATACACAATCAGAAGCTTTTCCTTTTGTTGGTCATACTCCTTACTTTAAATCATTTTTTCAATCTTCTGAAATATTGATGATACTTTTTGAAGATGATTTTAGGGTAACTTTAATGAGTGAGCATATTCCTATACATGAGGTTTCTAAAAATATTACCTTCAAAAATGTATTAAATAAATTACAATTATCAGCTCTAACCATGCAAAAAGATTTTGGAATTAATCATCCTAAAATAGCAGTTTTGGGTTTAAATCCTCATGCAAGTGACGAAGGATTAATAGGATCTGAAGAGGGAGAAGCCATAGTTCCTGCCATTGAACATTTTAATCAGAATGCTTTCGCTAGAGCTTTTGGGCCTTACAGTGCTGATGCATTTTTCGCTAGAAATTATCAAAGTAAATTTGATTTGATATTAGCTATGTATCATGACCAAGGTTTAATTCCCTTTAAAAGCTTATCTAATGGTTATGGAACTAATTATACTGGAGGCTTACCTTTTATAAGAACATCTCCAGATCATGGGGTTGCATTTGACATAGTTGGACAAAATAAAGCAGATGCTAGTTCATTTAGAAGAGCAATTTTTGAAGCAATTGATATTTATAGAAATCGATTAAAGTTTGAAGAAAATTGATTAGTTTAAAATATGGAAAATTTATCAAAAGAGGAAGTTATTATTCGACAGGCTGAATTTGTGAAAAGTAGTTCTAGGTTAAGTCAATGTCCTGAAGAATTGCTTCCTGAATATGCTTTTATTGGAAGGTCTAATGTAGGAAAAAGCTCCTTGATTAATATGCTTACAGGCAGAAAAAGCTTAGCTAAGGTGTCTTCGACTCCTGGTAAAACAACTCTTATTAATCATTTTAAAATTGAGGATACTGTTTCACCTACACCTTGGTACTTAGTTGATCTTCCTGGATATGGTTATGCAAAAAGGTCGCAAAAGCAAAGGAAAGAATGGGAACTCATGATTGAAGAGTATTTTGTTGAAAGAGAAAACTTAATAACAGTTTTTGTATTAATCGATAGTAGGCATAATCCTCAGGATATTGATGTGGAATTTTTAAAACAATTATCGCTTTTAAAAGTGCCTTTTAATCTGATATTTACTAAAAAAGATAAAAATAAACAAGCGGTAACAAGCAAAAACGTTCGTGCATTTATTGATAATATGCGTAAAGATTGGATTTATATTCCTGCACATTTTGTCACTTCGTCGGTTAAAAGACATGGAAGACAACAGTTGCTACGGTATATAGCCGAATTGAATCAAAATATTTTAGAAGAGGATTGAAAATTTTGCAATGTTAATTTGGAGAATATTTTTATGGCTAATTTTCTGGTGTTTTATTGCAATAACTTGTTATAGCCAACAAGATTGTGGGAGTAAATCTGAGGTGTTATTTGAATTTTATAAAGAAAAAAATAATTTTATTCCTTTAAATTCTTTAAAAAATCCTTTTGCTGGTCAGAAAGTGATTAAAGCAAAATTCGTAATTATAAATTCAGAAAATTATGAAAATTATAAAAACAACTCGGAAGATATTGTACACTTGAAAAATATTATTCATTATGCAAATTCTATGTTGTCGAATTTAGAAAAGCCTTTAAAACCACAAGAATCAATATGTGGTTCTTGTTATATTTCAAATAGTGGTTTTCAATTAAGTTTGATAGATATAATTTTTTTAGAAGAGACTGATTTTATAAGCAGTACAGCATTACCTGGGCAAGATTCTATATTGCATATTTTTGTTCAAAAACCATTTGGAAAAGATAAAAGGAATGGTTCTGCAAGTTTAGGTGGGTCTAAGAATATTCTAAGAACTGCAGCTCTTTATATTAACTTATATGGACAAAAAGAAAGAGAGTTGCGTTATGAGACGGCACGCGTTTTATTGCATGAATTAGGTCATAATTTTTCATTGAAGCATTTGTATTCAAATAATATGAGTAGTCAACAGGAAACCTGCAATGAAGAACACTCGGATTATTTATTAGATATCTTTAATTCAGGTAAAGAGAAATGGTGTCCAGATAATAATCCGGATTGGAGTTGTGAGCCTACTGATCCAAAAACTTATTGCACAAATAATATAATGGACCACAGGATGTGGGGATACTTATCTCCCATGCAATTAGGAATAATGCATAGAGCTAGTTATATTGGTGATATTAAGAATTATATTTATCCCCCCAATAACCAGCTTAATGCAACCATATATTTAGATAGAAATGAAACATGGGATTTTCCTATGCGCTTATATCAAGATGTGGTTATTCCGAATGGTATTACTTTAATAGTGAAATGTACAATTGAAATGCCAGTGAAATCAAAAATAAGAATAGAAGAGGGCGGAAAATTGATAATTGACGGTGGCTGCATAACATCTTATAACGATAAATCGAAATGGGGTGGAGTAGTTAGCAAAAGAAAAGGATTATTTAATAAAAGAGTTTCTATTGAGAATTTGGTAATTCTTAAAAATGCTGGGAAGATAAAAAATGTTCATTAATTCAATAATTTCTTCCAAATAGTAAAGGGTGTCTCGAATTTGAAACACCCTTTTTTATTTAATTTGATATTGCTCTTCTTTCGATAACTTTTTGTATTAATCTTTTTCTTCGTTTACTTCTAAACCTATTTAAAATACTGTCAACTATATAATAAACACAAGGAACAACTACTAATGTTAATAATAAGGAGCTGGTTAAACCTCCGATAATTACCCAAGCCATTCCGTTTTTTACTTCAGCACCAGAACCAGAAGCCATTGCAATAGGTAGCATTCCAAAAATCATTGCTACAGTTGTCATCATAATTGGACGGAAACGTTCACGACCCGCATCTATTAAAGCCTCAGTTAAACTGGCTCCTTCAGCTTTTCTTTGGTTGGTAAAGTCAACTAATAAGATTCCATTTTTTGCAACTAATCCCATTAACATAATTAAACCAATCATAGCAAAAATGGTTAATTCGTTTAAGCTCAGTGCCAAAGCTAAGAAAGCTCCGATTGTGGCTAATGGTAAAGCAAATAATACAACAAAAGGATATACAGCATTTTCATATAAGGCTACCATAATTAAATATACTAATAGAAAACCTATACCTAAAGCAGCTAATAAACTACTGAAGGCATCATCTTGCATTTCTAATTGTCCTCCTGCTTCCCAAGTAACACCATCAGGAGGAGTAAGTTGATTGACTTTATCTATAATTTCTTGACCTACTGTTCCTACTGATCTGCCGATTACACTTGCATTAACAGAAATAGAAGGTAGACGATCTTTTCTTTGCAAAACACTTTCGCCTAAAACCTCTTGCACATCGGCAAATTGTTCCAATCTAAAAGGAAGACCCTGATCTGTAACAAAAGTTAAATTACGAACATCATTAATGTTAGTCTTGTTAAACTGATCGCTTTTAATCATTATATCGTATTCATTACCTTCATGTTTATATTTAGAAAAATCATTTCCTCTAAATGTAGAACCTATGGCTGTACCCACTTCTACAGCATTAATACCGTAACTTACCATTTTTTCCCGATCAAGTCTTACTTCAATTTGAGGTTTTGGATCTTCTGTAGAGTATTCAACATATGCAGTTCCAGGAGTGTTGTTAACAATTTCTTTTACTTGACTAGCAAATTCTTTGTTTTTTTCTCTATCATTTCCTTTAATAATAATAGATACTGGTGCTTGTTCTGCGTTGCCTGTTAGATCCATTTCAGTGACAGTGATTTTTGCACCTGGTATTTTAGCAATTTCCTCACGCATTTTTTCTCCAAAATCCTCACTTGATATTGTTCTCTTCTTTTTATCTATGAGTTTTACATTAAGTTCTGCTTTGTTACTATTACTAACGGTAGCAATTCCAGAACCAGAAAAACCTATATTTGAGAACACATTCTCAACTTCAGGTTGTGCCAAGAGGATTTTTTCTGCTTCCATGGAAACTAAGTTGGTTTGATAAACAGAAGCATTTGGTTCTAATTCAATTTTTAAAACAAATTCACCTTGATCACCTGATGACATGAACGAAGTTCCTATAAACCCTTTGGTTAATAATAAATAGGTGCCTACGAACAATAGTAGTACAAAACCAAAGACATAGCGTTTTTTATTTAATGCCCATGTTAAAATTTGTGTATATACATCTCTCATTGCACTGATAGCATTTTCAAAAGATAGAAACAATCTTCCCCAAAACTTATTAGGATTGAGTTCAGGAAGTTTACCCCATCTGGAAGCCAATAAAGGAGTGAGCGTAAATGCTACAAATAAAGACATTAGTACTGAAACTACTATTACTAAAGCAAATTCTCTTAAAATGTTACCAATCATTCCGCTTACCATCGCCATTGGAAAGAATACTACTACGTCAACTAAGGTAATGGATAAAGCTGTAAATCCAATTTCAGAACGTCCATCAATAGTTGCCTGTCTTTTGTTTTTACCCATTTCGAGGTGACGCATAATATTTTCTAAAATTACAATTGAATCATCTACTAGTACACCTACTACTAATGATAAGGCCATTAAAGTCATTAAGTTTAATGAAAAGCCAAATAAATACATAGCAATAAAAGTAGGTATCATAGAAGCTGGTAGTGCTATTAAAACAAATAGAGAACTTCTAAAGCTATGCAAGAAAAATAGCATTACTAAGGATACAATTATAATAGCTAAGGTTAAATCCGTAATAACAGCATTAGCAGAATCTAAAGTGTATTCCGATTGATCGGAAGCAATTTCAAATTGAATATTTATATCCTTAAATTGTTCTGAAATATCAGCTAATCTGTTTTTTGCAAGTTTTACTACTTCTACTGCATTGGCATCACTTTGTTTTAATATTTGTAAACCAATAGAAGGTAACCCATTTATATGGTTAATAGTTGTGATTTCCTTTTGACCATCCACTACTTCTGCAATATCTTTTAAATAAATTGTTCCTCCTGTAGGTAGTTTTATAAGGGGAATATTTCTTAATTGATTAGGATGTTCAATTTTACTATCAAACTTAATAGCGTATTCATTTTTATTAGATTCAACATTTCCTGCTGGCGTTGAAATTGATGAAGCATTTATAATATTTGCTACCGTTTCAATACTTAAACCATAACTTTCTAATTTTTCCCTATTTATATTTACAGTTAACTGTCGTTCATTACCTCCAATCATGCTCACTTCTCCCACTCCAGGAAGAGAAGCCAATAAAGGTTTTACTTGTAAATCAATGATATCATATAAGCTTTTATCATCAATATTGGCAGTAACACCCATTCTCAACACTGGAATATCGTCGGAACTGAATTTGTTAACTATTGGATCATCAACATCTTGTGGCAACAAGGCCATTATTTGATTTACTTTTCTTTGAGCATCATTTTGCGCTTTGTCAACATCAATACCATTCAACAATTGTACAATAACCATAGATGCACCTTCCATGGAGGAAGATGTGATTTTGTCAATTCCTTCTAAGGTTGAAATTGCTTCTTCAATTTCTTTAGTTACTGTATTTTCTATTTCATCTGCCGATGCACCTCTATATGTTGTAATAACAGACACAACTGGTGCATCAAACTTTGGTAATAAATTATAATTTAAATTTGTATAGCTGATTACCCCAAATAATACTAAAACAGTAAAAATTACAGTAATTAATAAGGGTCTACTTATAGCTAATTCAGTTAATTTTCTCATGAATAATTATTTGTAATTTTTTAATTGTTAGTAATTGGATTTACTTTAGATCCATTGGAGATGTTAATTTGTCCGCTAGTTATTACAATCTCACCTTCTGCGATTCCAGAAACTACTTCTAAGAACTCCCCTAAATCTTTTGCTATTACAATATCTCTTCTTTCTGCAATATTATCTTTAATAACATAAACATAAGGATTTTGGATACTCTCAACTATAGCACTTCTAGGAATAACCAATACATTTTCTAAACTTTGTCTATTGAAATTTACGTATGCATATGTTCCTGCTTTTAATGGGTTGCTGCTAGGATTGTTTAAGGTAACCTCTACCTCGTAATTATGTGCATCATCCCCTTGGGAACTTATAAAACTTATTTCACCGTCAAATTCTAAACCTTTATATACATCGGTACTTACCGTTACCTTGTTGCCAACTTTTAAGCTGTAAACATCTTTTTCACTTACAAAAACCTTGGCTTTTAGTTTGCTGATATCTACTATATACCCTAAAACGGAACCAGCACCTATGAACTCTCCTAGTTCAACATCTTTTCTAACAATTTGCCCACTGATTGGTGCTTTAATTGTATTGTCTGAAATTTGTTTCTTGATACTTTCTATCTGATTAGATGTGGTTTCATAATTTAATTTAACATCTTGAAAAGTAGATTCTGTTGTTGCTTCACCTTCAAGTAATTTTGTAAAGCGAGCTAAATCTTTTTCTGCTTTTTTATAATTCAATTTTGTAGCTTCTAAGTTTAGTTGTAAAAGCCTACTATCTAACTTTGCTAAAGTAGCTCCTCTTTGAACTTGAGAACCAATATCGAAATATAATTGTTCTATTTTACCATTACCGGTCGACATTATATTTGCTTTTTTATTAGGTATGAGCTTGCCAGTTTTAATGAGATTGTTTTCAATATCTTGCTTTTTTACCTCATAGACTGCTACAGGAATTGCAATATTTCTGTCAGTAGGCATTTCTTTTTGCGCATCTAAAATTCTTTTGTTTGATGCTAATCTCCATGTAATAGCTCCAATAATTACGACTAAAGCAACTATGGTTAATATTCTTTTATTCATTTAAAAAGTATTTAAAAGATTTTATAAATTTTGATAATATTCTTTAAGCTTTCCATTAGCCTTTTCTACGTCTAGGCTTGCTAAATATAAATCTAAGAGTGAGGTAATATAGTTTGTTTGCGCCTCTCTATAAGCTAATTCCGCATTTAATAAATCACTTAAGGAAGCGAGTCCTTCTCTATGTTGCAATCGAGTATTGTCATACACCTCTTCTGCTAAATTCATGTTTATTTCATTGGTGTATATAGTTTTTTGTGCGCGCTGTATTTGAGCATCAGCATTTTCAAATTCTAAACGTAAAGCCTGCTCAGTAAAACGTTGGTTTATTTTTGCATTTTCAATATCAATTTTAGCTGTTTTATATTGAGCATCTCTTCTTAAACCGGTAAAAATACTCCAACTTAATTTAACGCCAATCGTGGAAAAATCTCTTAATGGATCAAAGGCTTTATTTAGATCCTGTGAGAATCCACTTGCACCATATCTTGCAAATGCAGATAAAGATGGTATTGCTTGATCTCTTATTACTTTTGATTGAATTTCATATAATCTAATTTGTTGATCAAGCATTTTATAATCATAATTATCTTTTAATAAAAACTCATTATGAATTCTATTGTTTTTAGGTTTTTTCAACCATCGTTCTTCATCATTCAAAGCAATTTTGGTATTTTGTGGAATACCCATATTGAATTTTAGTGTATTCTCAGCTAATTGAATGTTTCTTTCAATAAGAGTTATTTGAGATAAAATATTATTTAAGTTAACCTGAACTTGTTTTACATCAACCTTTTTTGCAACCCCTTGCTCTGCTTGTAGCGTAGTTACTTCTAGAATTTTTTCAAAACGTTTTTTATTATTATTTAATAATTCCAATTGTTTTTTAGCTACCAGAATTTGAAAATAAGATCTAGAAATATCATAGATAATCTCTTCTTCATTTTTTTCCTGCTGCAATTTTGCCAATTCAGTATTAGGTTTTGCTGCTTTAATTCCTTGAATATAAGATTGGTTGTATATAGTTTGATCCAGTTGAACTACCATACTAGAATTATACTTCATTCCAAATGCAACTTCTTGCTCAGGAGAGCCAGGACCAAAAGTGCCTTCAGGAATAATTTGAACCGGTAACTTTATATTGTCATCTAGACCAAGTTCTGCATTTACCTGAGGCAAATATGCACTCAAAGCTTCTTTTTTACTTTGTTGCGCTTTTCGTATGTTATTTTCATAAATCTCAATATTTGGATGCTTTTGTAATCCAAGTTCGATACTAGTTTTTAAATCCAATTTTAATTCCTCTTGTCCTAATATTTGTAAGGAACTTAATAGAAAAATCATTGTGAGGCTAATACAAATATGCCTATGCGCATTTTTCATGATTTATTTAATTTAAAATTTTATTATTTAATCTTTCAGCTAAAGCTTTAGATAAAGTTAAATACTCTTCATATTGTTCTATATCTAATATTTGCTTTATGTCATTTTCTGTACGATGAATTACCTTTTTGATAGCTAAACTTATCTTTTCTCCAGCAGGTGTAATTGCAATAAGATTTTTTCTTTTATCATTTTTATCTTTATAAAGTTTAATTAGGTTTTTCTTTAAAAATGATTGAATTGTTCTTTGAATTGAACTTTTGTTTCTTTCTACAATTTCTGCTAATTCTTGTTGTGATAATCCTTGGTTATGATAAATAGTGAATAATACATGTAATTGATTTGGGTTTAAGTTAATATTTAAACTTTCTGCATTTTTAGAAGCAAGATGAAAAATGCATTTTGTTATTAATGAAACTTGGAAAAAAATGCTTTGTTCGAAATCAGAGTAGGCATTTCTTTGATTTTTCATTTTTAATAATTTTTGAAATGCAAAGATATGGATGGTTGATATGTTTACCAAATTTTTGTTATTAAAAAATGTTTTTAACAGTAATGATTTTGGTGAAAAAGAAAATAAAGGTTTTAAACCTTATATTAGACTTGAAAGTTTCTTAGATTTGAAAATATTTTTAATTATAAATTTTAATGAAGTCAAGTATTGAACTTATAAGACTGTTTGCTGTAATTCTTATTGTTTTCACACACACTAGAAATGATTTGGAAAGCGGCACTTTTTATTTTTTTATAGAAGAATTACCAACATTTGGTACTGCAATACTCTCGATTATATCTGGATATTTATATTATACTGTATCTAGAACAAAATCTGACTTGTTTAAGAAGAAAATAAAAAGCTTAGCAATCCCTTATTTGATCGCAAATATTAGTGTATTATTTTTAGTCTTATTTTTTAATTATATTCTGGGCTATAATGCTTTAAATAGATTAGATTTTAATTTTGAATTAATTTCAAATGGTGTTTTTGCTTTAAATGCTGAACCTATTAACCCTCCTACTTATTTTGTGAGAGATATCTTTTTAATGTTTTCCTTTATAGCATTAATTACTCAAAAAGAATGGAGAGCATTACTAGTTTTAATTCCATTTATATATTTTGGAAAGTTTATTTTAAGGTATGATGTTGCAATTCTATTTTTATTAGGTATTTTATATGCTCGATTTCACATGAGGGTTTCCAAGAATAGTTTATTAGTATTATTGGGAGTGGTTAGTGTTTTAGTAGGAATTTGGGCAGTAGAATATCTTAAATACCCAGTTGCTTTTTTCTTTTTTATTCTATTTTTAGATATTCCTTTTAGATTATATAAAACAGGTAGATTTAGTTATTTATTGCATTTATATCATGCTCCACTTATTGTTATTTTATATCCAATTTTAGAAAAGTGGATTTTTAATCCTTATTTATTAATCTTTGCCCAAATTTTCTTGTCTATATTTATAGTTTACCTTTTTTATTTGGTTACAAAAAGTAATTCAAAATTTAAAATTTTAAGTGGTGGTAGGTAACTATTGCTTTTTAAGTGTATAAAAATATTGTGGAAAACAATGTATTTTTTACTCTATTTAATAAACTAAACTTTTATTTATAATGAAAAAATCTTGTCTTTATCTATTTTCAGTGCTTGTCCTGACTCTTTCCTTGCCTTTTTCTTTAATAGCAAAAGAGTCAATGAAAATTAAAAATGTTACAATTTTTAAAAATAGTGCCTTTCTTGAACATGAAGTGGATTATAATTTTAAAAAGGGTCAAAGTGTAATTGTATTAGAAAATATTTCTCATAATGTTATGGAAGAAAGTATCCAAATCGCTTTACCTGAAGGAGTAGAATTAGTTAACTTTAAATTTAAAAGTATTGATTTAACCCAGAAAGAAATTGATAATTCTGCTGAAGCCAATTATAAGAAATTATTAGACGAGAAAAAGTTATATCAAGAAATAAATAACGAATTAGAGACTATAAGATTGACAAAAAACATCCTTCAAAACTCTTCGAAATCTTCAGAAGTGTTCAAAGGATTAAAGGCAGAAGAAATGGAAAGTTGGATGCTGTCATTTCAAAAGAAAATGAGTGAATTGATTAAAAAAGAACAAGAGTTAGAACTAAAAAAAGCAGATAAAGAGAAGGAAATTAAAAGGATTGAAGCGAATGGTTATAATATTAATAATTTGGTTAAAAAAGGAGAACTGTATTTAACTGTTCGAAGTAATCATAATATTAATGGGAAGATATATGTAAATTATGGAAGTAATCAAGCTGGTTGGACACCACAATATGAATATCGTTATGAAAGTAAAAAGCAAAAATTTAGTATTTTATACAAAACGATAATTCAACAAAGTACTGGTATTGATTGGAAAGATGCTTCAGTGACTTTAGCGTCATCCGAACCATTGCGATACACTTCAATTCCTGTATTAAATCCATGGTTTATTAACTTTATTAATAATGAATCTAATCAGAATTTAGTACATTTTTCTCGTCCTAGAAATGAGATGCAAGCTGCTAAAGAAAATCATGCACCTGTTTATGGCGATAGTCAATCGGGATACGCAGAAATGGTAGAGAATCATAATTTTAATTCTTTTGAAATTGCTGAAAAAGTAAGTGTACGATCTCATGGGGAGTCTCAGCATGTGAATTTGATGTTAGATAATTTTGAGATTGATATTGAAAATCAAGTTGTACCTAAAGTCATGCAATATGCTCAAAGGGTAGGTAAGGTATTAATTGAAAATAAAGGACAATATTTACCAGGAAAAGCTACGGTGTTTTATGATAATCAAATGGTAGGTACTACATATATGAACAGCAATCAATTTGGTGATACCTTAAAAGTAAGCTTTGGAGAAGAAAACAGAATAGTAACTCAACGTAAAAAAATAAAAGACTATTCGAGTAAAAAAATAATTGGTTCTACCAAAACACAAGAATACCAATTCGAGATTAAAATTGAAAATAAGAAAAGCAGTTCTGAGGTGGTTTATATAAAAGAACAGGTGCCGATTTCGACTGATAAAGAATTAGAAGTAATAATAGAGGGTTATGGAAATGCCAAATGGGATAAAGAAAAGGGAATATTGGAATGGGAATTAAACATGGATGGAGGTGAGGTGCAAACTTTAGTTTATACTTTAAAGTTAAAATATCCAAAAGATAATCTTATTCCTAAAATTTATTAAGATAAAAATATTTAATAGAGCTATTGAATTCAATAGCTCTATTAAATATTTTCAGTTTATGATTTAGTTAAAGAAAAGGTGTTTTAAATAGAAGTGATACACACTAATTAAAATTATCAATCCTATAACTATAGTCAATAAAGTAATTGTGTTTCTATAACCCACGTTGAGAGCTTTGACACGCATATAATCATTTATATTATTCATGATATTTTCCACTCTCGAAAAGGCACTTTCCCCTTTGACAACATAGTCATAAGCGCCATAACGCATAGTATCAATAGCCACATCAATTCTGTCTTGACCTGAAAGCATAATTACATATGTATCTGGCCAATGTTCTTTAATTTCTTTTAAAATATCTACTCCATTTTTAGCTTGAGGATTATGTGAATTAAGATGATAATCCAAAATAATAATTTCCGGTTGTAGATCCATTTTTTCTAGAGCATTTTCCCCATTCTCGAAGGTGACTAATTCATAAATAAATCGTTCTGTTAAATAATCCTTAAGCATTTCGTTTTGAATGGGTTCGTCATCAACTAAGAAGACGTATCGTTTTGAACTTGTTGCCATATGTTAAGATTGGTTATACTTGTTGCTAATATATTGCTATTTTTTGACTAATCATAAAATTTAATTAGAAATTATTAAATTTAATTCTTCAAAAACTTTTTTACATACAAGATTTAGTTGATTAACTAAATCCTCCAAACGTTCATAATGGGCATGGTTAGCTGCAGATTGTTCAATTAGGAAAATATTACTAACTTCTTCGTTCACACCCATATATGATAATTGAGGTTTCATTGAATGCGCTGCAACACGCAAAGCTTCATAGTCCTCGTTTTCTAAGGAATTGTTTATATTCTCTAATAACCTTGGACCATTATTTAAAAACATTTTAATGTATTTGTTTTTTTTCTCCTTATTACCACCAGTAAAGGTTTCTAAAAAATTTGTATCTACTATATTATCAGGTATTTCATATTTTTTGTTTTCCGATTTTACAAATTCACGCATTTCATTTTCACTATAACCTTGTAAAACCAAATCCATTTTTAAAAGTAATTCTTCTGTATGAAACGGTTTGGAAATATAAGCATTCATCCCTGCTTGCAAATAAGATCGAATATCTTCTTCTAAAACATTGGCAGTCATTGCTATTATGCGCATGTCTTTTTTAGGAGCATCCATTTTTGTTCGGATATGTCTCGTAGCATCAAGGCCGTTCATAATGGGCATCTGTATATCCATTAGTATTAAATCAAAATCTTTTTCTTTAACTTTTTGAATTGCTTCCTCTCCATTTTCTGCAATAGTTATATGAATAGGATGTATAATACTTTTTAATGTGTCTTCAGCTACCATTCTGTTAAATTCGTTATCTTCAACAAGCAAAACACTTATGTTAGAAAGCCTCTCTCTAGTGTCATCAGTAATTTTATCTTTCTTAACCGTTATATGTTGTTGATCTGCAATCTTAATAGGTATTTCAACAAAGAAAGTTGTTCCAACTCCTAATTCACTTTCAACATATATTTTACCGTCCATTAAATCAACCAGCTGTTTTGAAATCGTAAGTCCTAAGCCTGTACCGCCAAATTTTCTTGCTGTATCGGTTCCTGCTTGAGTAAAGCTTTCAAAAATTGTTGCAACATACTCTTTTGAAATTCCAATTCCAGTATCTTCTATTTCAAATAATAAATGTAACTGATGTTCAGCGGCATTTTTTTCTTTGTTTTTAACTCTTAAATCTACATACCCTTTATCAGTAAATTTTACTGCATTTCCTATTAAGTTGATTAAAATTTGGTTTACTCGTGTTGGATCACCAATAAGTCTATCGGGTATAGAGTCGTCAATATGAATTTTAAAGTTTAGGTTCTTTTCATCCGCTTTTATACTCATGATTTCTTCTACACTCTGAATCATCTCTCTGAAAGAAAAATCAATATGTTCTATTTCTATTTTACCAGCCTCTATTTTCGATAAATCTAATATGTCATTTATAATTACTAATAAACTGTCACTAGATTGTTTAATTGCATTTAAATACCGAAGTTGATCTTCTCTAGGGTCTTTTTCTAATAACAAACGTACCATTCCAACTATTGCATTCATTGGTGTACGTATTTCATGGCTCATATTTGCCATAAATTGTTGTTTGAGTTGTGCAGTTTTTTCCGCTACTTCCTTTTCTTTTTTTGCAAGAGCCATTTGGTTTCTAACTTGCAGGTTTCTTAACTTATTAAAAGTATTTTGGTGGAAAATCTCCTCTTTTAGTTTTTCAAACTGCTTAATATGTTCAAAAGCTTTAGGAATATCGCCCATTTTATCAAATAAATAAGATAGAAACTCATGAATACTCATTAAATCATGTCTTCTATTGGTTTCTTCTGCTAATTCACTGGCTGCTTCTAAATATTCTAAAGCTTTTCTGTATTGGTTTTGTTGAAATTCTAATCTACCTAAATAATATAAAGCTGCTATTTTCGCCTCAATGTTTTTTAATTCCTCAGCTTCATCTAAGGCAAGATTTAAGTATCTATAGGCTTTCTCAGTGTCTTCAAGTTTATAATATACTTTTCCTAAACCGCTATGAGTAATGGTTCTTTGAATAGTTTCTGGTTCTGTAGTCTCATAATTTAAATGGAAATATTTCAAAGCTTTATCATATTCATTTTGCTTGAAATAAATATCTCCTAAAGTATTATAGATGGAAAATAGCTTTGCTGGATTATCATGCTTTTCAAAAATTGGTAGACATTTTGTAGCATATTCTAAAGCAGTGTCATAATCGTTTAGGTCATAATATAGATTAGAAATATTTGTAAGGTTAATTGTTTGATTGAGTTCATTTCCTATTTTCTCATTTATGGCTAATGCATCTTCAAAGTTTTTTAAAGCAAATGCCAAATCACCCATATTTCTATATATCCGCCCATAATTATTTAAAACCTTAGCTTCTAATCCTAAATCTCCTATCTCTTTTGCTATTTTATTAGCTTTTTGAAGGTTTTGTAATCCTTTTTCGTATTCACTCATTAGCCAGTAACATGCACCTTTATGATTATATCCTTCTCCAACTCCAAGTGTGTAATTTATTTCTTTGGAATCTTCGATAATTTTATTGGCTAATTCTAAAGCTTTATCTTGATCATAATCTCTTGTTATTAAGGTTATTTCAATAAGATAATCAATTTTTTCTTTTCTGTTTTCTGTAGAATCATATTGTTTTAATAATTCAATTATCTTAGGATGTGTTGAACTTCTCATATTTAACTATTTCAAATTGTTCTTGTAAAAAATTTCGTACTCTTCCCAGTCTTTTGTATAAAGTAATTTTTGTAAATTTCCTGGAGATATAGGTCTAAATATTAGCTCCTTACTTGGAATATCTTTAAATAAAATCTTTTTCATTAAAAGATCCTGAAGATACTTCTTGGACTTGGTTAGGTTTTCGAAATTTTTAATTATTATAATATTTTTATTAGCAGTAAAACTTTGCATTTGTACAGGATGCTCTCCATAGTGTGCAGACATAAGATTATAATCGCTAATTCCTCCTTTTAAAGACATGCTTTCAGGAACATCATCTACTAAAATTATTATATCATAGATATCGTTTTTGTCATAAATATAGGAATCATTTATAGGGTTAATAAAATCTGATTCAGTCCATTCCTCTTCATTAGTTAACATTTCTTGTATTTTCTCTGCAATTTTAATTAAATCTTTTTTAGCAGGGTAGTTTATAAAGAAAAGCTCTAGATTTAATAATGCATCTTCTTTATTGTTAACTCCTACTTCTCCTATTATTTCTAATAGAGCTATATTAGCTTCGTATTCTTTAAAATTTAATGCGAGCTCTTCTTTATAATACTTAATTTCATCTAATAACTTAGGATATTGATTCTCTACACTTAATTGATAAAGTTGCTCATAAATAAATTCATGTTCTTCATTATTTTCAGATGAATTGTTGTTAATTTTATTTTGAGAATTATGTATTTGTTTCACAAGAACATGATCCTCTCCAAATTTATCTTTCATAATTCTAAATGTCTCCTCTTTATCACCTAAATTCTCCTTATTATTTTGAATGAGATATAAGTAATAGTAAGCATCTGCAATTTTTCCTCCCCCTGGAAACTCATTAATATATCTTTTAAAGCTTTTAGCTGCTAATTCATAATCTTCAACATGAGTATAATAAGCTTTTGCAACTAAAAACAAATAACCTTCGATATTTTTATAGGTTTTTTCTTTTTCTTGTTCTGATTTTGGTATTTGGCTAAATAGATATTCTTCAGTTGGAATACCATCCTCGTCTTCTATAATTACTAATTCTTCTTCAAAATTCTCTTGATTATTGAAAGAATTATCTTGAGTCAACCTTCTCCAATTGTCTTGTAAAGGTCGATTCCCCCAAACTCTTTTAAATTCTTGTAAGCCTTTTTGAAGCATTTGCGGATTATCAAAATAAGAATTACCAGTATTTGAATTTCTATTTCTATTTCTCTGATTTAATGCTAAAGCTGGATCGTTCAGCGCATTTTGCTCTGCCAATCTAATGCTATCTTTTTGCTCCTTTCTAGCATTTTTGATATAGTTTGAAATTTCTTCTCTTTGTTCTTGCTCATTTAATTCCATTAATCTTGCAAGACTATCTTCTGCTTTTAAGTCATTATAAAAAGGAACCAATTCATTTAAAGCTTGACTTCTTTGCATGGCTCTTAGATATAATTCTTGTTGTTTTTCTTCATTTAGCTTTTCAATAGCTAAAGTGTAATTCTCTAAAGCATGAGCATAATCAAAGGATAAATAATAATAATCTGCTAAAAGTGTTTGAGCTTCAGATTCAATCAGTGGGTGCGTAGCATTTTTTATGCTATTTTCCAAATTTTTTATTGCTAAATCATAATTTTCTTCGATAGCATAAGTCTTCGCTAGCGTGAGATAAGCATTTCCTGAAAAATTAATATACTTTTCTTCTTTTGCTAATTTCGCTAAACTTTCTTGAGCTTTTTTAGTGTTTTCCCCAAGAATATAAGTATTCCAGTATCTTTTATTTTTTGCATAAAAGTCTAGTTCTAAAGGAATATTGCCTTTCTTTATTTTAGCAAATTGCTCATTTGCCTTTTCTAAATTCCCCTGGTTTTGGTATAACTGTCCTAGTACAAACCGAGCTCTATAAAGATCATCATTGTCCAAGTGTTTATCGTTAACCGCAATATTTAAAGGTTCTAAAGCTCTGTCGAACTGTCCTAGCTCTAAATATATATTTGCTAGTTCTAAATTTAGCTTGCCTCTTAAACGCTCAGGAAATTGACTTTCATTATTTACCATAAGTAATAAGCTCATTGCTTTATTACTTTCTTCATTGGCTCGCATAGCTCTTGCTAACCAAATTATAGCATCATTTCTAGCCGGAAGGTGTTTCCCTTTTCTTTCAGGCATAGAAAATTGGGTTTTATCAAAATCCCATTTAGGATGCTTTTTCTCATATTTTTCTTTAATTTCCTCTCCTATAGTTATTGCATATCTAAAAGCTGCCATAGCATTTTCATAATCGCCTTTATAATAATAAGATTTTCCTATTATTAAATATAAATCGTCTTGCCACTTTGATCTTGGATCGTGTATTTGAATTCCTATAGATGCTCTTTGTATCAAAGAGTCCATTTCTGTTTTTAATTGTGAACCGTATATTTCTGGGTTTATTACAAATAAAGGAATTAAACTATTGGGATCATCTTCATGATTTCTAATTATATTATTTTCTACCTCTTTTAATTTCTCATTAGTATTATACCAATAATTATATCTAGTAAATACATTTTGAAAAATAGATCTTGGGAATCTCCAAGGCTTTTTACGCATATCCTCATTTGTATAAGCCTCTTGTTCTTGTTCAATTTTTAATTGTAATTTTAACTTTCTTTCTTCTTCCTTTTCTTCTTCTCTTAATTTTCTAGCAGCCTCCCTCTCTTCTCTTAATTTAGCTATTGAATCTCTTCGAGCTTCTCTAATTTCAGCAAGGCTATCCATCATTCGAAGTCTTTCTTTGCGCATACTGTCAATACTTGCTCTTAGTTCTTCTGCTGCCTTTTCTCTTTCTGCTATTAGGCTGTCTCTGTATTCTATTTGAATTTGGCGCATACTATCTTGCACATGCTTTCTAGCAGCAATTATACTATCTTTTCGATTTTGACGAACAAATGCTACACTATCTTTATAAGCTTTTGAATTTCTATAGGCTTTTAGAGCATTTAAAGAATCTTTTCTTTTTTCAAGAGCTGCTTTTCTAATTGCTTGCTCCTCCATTCTGGCAGATTTCGTCGAATCTAATACTCTTCTATTTTCAGCTATTATTGCCTCTCTAATAGCTTTCATGCTATCCTGTACTCTCTCTCTTTCATAACGCATACTGTCTTGAATCTGTTGTCTAGCTGCAATCATACTATCTCTCCGCGCTTGTCTGATATTAGACATGCTATCTTTATATTGTTGCGAAGATCGATATTCACGCCATGCACGCATGCTATCAAGATAAGCTTGTTGATCAAAAGTGTCTTTTTGACCCTGCCCTTGAATATTATCTTGACTCCATGAGATATTAATCATGTACAGAATAATTCCTAATAAGGATAAGATGAGACCATTTGTTTTCCAATTATTCTTCAAAAGCAATTATTTTTAAACCGTGTTAAAACTAAGGAAAAATATAAGAATATAGTAAAATATTTCTTCAATTTTTCTTTTTAAAATATATTTGTTAGAATTTGAAAAAATAAAATAAAATTCTATTTTTGTTTGCGAAGCTTTTATTTTTTAACTTCTGACTTGATTATATAACTTTAATCTAGGATTTTTAGTACTTTGTTTTAGAAATATTCTAAAATAGATCATTTAAAGAATAAATTATCTTATTTTTAGCAAAAAAATAAAAATATTCTAAAATACATTTGCAAGTACGAGAAATTTTTATGTAATTTGAAAAAAAATGAAAATAGTAACACATTATGAATAAAAAACTCTTACTAATTACTTCCTTAGTTGCAGGAATTTTTTTTAGTCCTTCATTAAAAGCGCAAAGCTCTGATGATATGGTGGCGGTTTATAGATGGTATAGCCAAGTAGATCGTGAATATGCAACATTTGCTGAAAATGAATATCAAGAAGGTCAATTATTACACTGGAAATATAATGATAAAACTTTATTGTTTTATGCATATAAAAATCCTGGACCAGATAGAGTGGCTGTTTATAGATGGGTAAATCCTGTTACAAAAGATATTGTAAGTATTGCTGAGGATGAATTCAAAGATGACGATATGATTAAGATGGGGTATAGAGAGAAAACATTACAATTCTATGCGCCAATAAGAAGAGCAGACAATAGAGTTCCTGTTTATCGTTGGTATATTAAGAAAAGAGAAGATTGGGTTACTATTCCAGAAGAAGGAAATACGGATTTGTATTTCAAAAAAGGATATTCCAAAAAGACTTTTCAATATTATGGAATTAAAAGAAGTGTAGATGAATCTTTATACCATAGTCCTTTATAAAAAATAATTATCAAAATAAAAGAGGTCGATTTAAAACAATTTAAATCGACCTCTTTTATTTTGATAATTAGGCACTTTCATAATTAGTATAAACACTTGATTATTAGCATAATATTTGTATTTTTATATAGAATAAACCCCGAAATAAGGCAAAATCGCTCAAAATCGGGGTTTGTTTATAAAAATTCTATTATGAAAGTACAACTATTTACTGAAATACAAAAAGAATTTCAATTTTTTCCTGAACAAGATTTAGAGCGTT
>DATGSF010000181.1:0-22311 GCA_035302865.1 Chitinophagaceae bacterium | reverse complement strand
TTTAATAATAAAGTTCATAATTTTATCCAAAAGTCTATTTTTACTTTTGACACTATTTTGAAAATGATTTTCGAATATATCAAGTTCTTTTTGTAAAAACCGTTGAGTCTTTTTCACACAATTAATTTAAAAATATATTTTTTTGAACAAAATCGCTCTAGAATAGTTAATTATTAAATATTACAATATAGTTATTGAAATTTCAAAAAGTAAAGATACAGAACTATAGTTAAAATAAAAAAATGAAATAGAGTTTAGAAGGAAGATAAATTAGATAAAAATACAATTTTTACATTTTTTTAAATAATTTATTTTGAACAATTCTTTTAATTATCATTTAGAATCCTTATCTTTGCGCAATAACTCACAATTGAGAAAAAGAATTTTTTAAATAAACAAATCACATTATGGTCAACAAAAAGTACTTCTTGACTGCTGGATTATTAGCTGCTATGGCTTTCACACCAGCAATTGCTCAAGAATCTAATCAAGCACAATACCAAGGTAGAGATATGACTTACCGTGGTGAGAGCTATGACGTATTAGATTCAGCTTACATTCCTAAATCGAGAATGGAGCAACACACTCAATATTTAAATCACGAGTATGCATTTCCTGCTAAACCACGTAATATGTGGGAAATTGGAATTCAGGCTGGTGCTTCTAACATTTTTGGTGATGTTCCAAGCAAAGGTTTTTGGAATTCACCTAAAATTTTAGATGGCTTAGGCTTTGGTTTAACAATTCGTAAAGCTTTAGGTTATTCAACGTCGCTACGTCTACAATATAACTATTTAAATGCATCAGGATTTGATTACCGTGGACGTGACGCTAGAGTTGAACAGCCTTGGAGCAATCCTCAAGGAAATTACAATCCTGGAGGTTCAGGTGGAACAATTTATAGCAACTACAAATTCACAGGACATGAATTAACATTACAATTAGTAGGTGCTATAAACAATATTAAATTCCACAAAGCAAAAAACAGTGCTAGCTTATATGGTTTCATCGGCGCTGGTGCATTAGTATGGCAAACAAAAGTAGCAACGGGTGGAGATCGTGGATTTGACTTTGATGATTTAAGCAACACTGCTGATATCAAAGACAGAAACACAAAATATAGAGATTGGTTAAAAGATGCTGAATATGATTATTTAGTAACTAAAGAAAACTCTACTGGAGCTAGAGAAGATGCTGGAAGATTAGGTGATTCCGATTATTATATCAATCCAGTTTTAGTGGGTGGTCTTGGTGTTCAATTCAAATTAGGTGATAGAGTATCCTTAACTATTGAAGATAAAATCACTTGGACAGGAATTGATTATTTAGATGGTGTACATATGGATCCAGAATTTGGTGCTGGTTTAAGCCCAGATAAAGATATCTTAAACTACGCTTCTATTGGTTTAGCTTTTAACTTAGGTAGTAAGAGTAAAAATGTATTACCTTTATGGTGGGTTAACCCAGTGGATCACGTATATAACGAATTATCAGACCCTCGTCACATGAACTTACCTGCTCCAATCTTACCTGACTCTGATGGAGATGGTGTAACTGATCAATTTGACAAATGTCCTGATACTCCAGCTGGTGTACAAGTTGACACTCACGGTTGTCCATTAGACACTGATGGTGACGGAGTACCTGATTACTTAGATAAAGAAAAAATTACTCCAACTGAATGTCAACCAGTTGATGCTGATGGTGTAGGTAAATGTCCAGATCCAGAATGCTGTAAAGGAATAACAGGTGGTTGTAATATTTCAGCAGGAACTATCTGCTTCCAATCTAATGGCGTAAAATTAACTTTAAAACATCAAAGTGAATTATCTAACTTAGCTGCTCAAATGAAAGCAAACCCTACTTGTAAAGTAATTATTACAGGTAACCAAGGTAATAGTAAATTACAACAACAAAGATCTTGGGAAAGAGTTAATGCTGCAATTGAGTACTTAACTGAAAGAGAAAACATTAACAGAGATCAATTTATCTTCCAATACCAAGGTACAAGCGGAGATGTGAACTGTGTAATGTTCCGTGCAGCTATGCCAGATGAAGAAGGACCAAGCAATGTAGCTCCTCCTCATCCACAGTTAGGTTCTAAATAAGATAATTAGAATTAATAAAAAATAAAGGTCATCAAATTTGATGACCTTTATTTTTAAAATATACTAGTAAAATAGCTTTTAATATTTCTTATAATTAAAGAGTTATCCATGAATAAAGGTTACGATATTAAAAGAAAATATAGAAACTAAGCTAATAACAGCTGAGTTAATTCTAAAGGTTTGACACTATTTCCATCTTTATAAACACGCATATTTCCAGCAGATACCTCATCAATTAACATAATTTCATCAGACTCTTTATCTCTTCCAAATTCTAATTTTATATCATATAATTCCATACCTTTATTTGAAAGTTCCTCTTTTATTAAACCACAAATTTCAATTGCTGAATTAACTAAATAATTGTATTCATCTTCTGATAATATTCCTAGCTGGATTAAAGCATCACGATTTATTAATGGGTCTCCTCTCTCATCATCTTTAACTGTAATTTCTACGAGATTATTTAACTCCAAACCTTCCTCTTTAATATACGGCTGATACCTTCTATAAAAACTACCTACAGCACGATAGCGAACGATTACTTCTAAACCTTGACCAAACATTATAGCTGCACGAACTTTCATAGAAGATTTTTCAATTTCAGAAGAAACAAAATGCGTTCTAATGCCTTTAGAATTAAACAAATTAAAAAAATAGGTGCTCATTTTTAAACCAGCTTGACCTACACCGTCAATTTTTAATCCAACTGTATTAGCACCAGGATCAAAAACTCCATCTGATCCAGTAACATCATCCTTAAATTGTAACAAAACATGATATTCATCTATTTGATAAACATCTTTAGTTTTACCTTTATATATTCTTTCCATATTAAAATATTTACAGTGTAAAATTAATGCATAATTAAAGAAATTAAAGATAAAACAATTTTTATTTTTTAAATTATATTAATTTGCATATATTTATATTCAAATAAGATTAAAAAACCATGAATACATTAAACATATTTAAAGCATTTTTAGAAATTTTATTTCCACGTTATTGTATCAATTGCAAAGACGCCTTATATCATAAAGAAATTCATTTCTGTACTTTATGTAGAATACAATTACCCAAAACAAAGTTATGGGAAATGAAATATAACCCTTTGAAAAAACTATTAAAAGGAAGATGTGAGTTAAATGATGCTTATAGCCTTTTAGTTTTTCAACAAACTGGGATAACTCAAAAATTAATGCATGAAATAAAATACAATAGAAATAAAAAACTTGCCCAATATTTAGGTATGATTCTTGCCAAACATATTGAATTCAAAAAGGAAAATTTTGATTATTTAATACCAGTACCTTTACATAAAAAGAAATTAAAACAAAGAGGGTATAATCAAGCAGAAGAAATTGCTAAAGGGTTTAATCAATTATGGGGTACAGAAATTTTAAAAAATCATTTGGTAAAAATAAAAAATAATGTTTCGCAAACAACACAAAGTAGAATTCATAAATTTAAAAATGTGGAAGATGTTTATGCTTGGAATGGAAACAGCATACAAAAAAACAAAAGCTTATTATTAATAGATGATGTATGTACTACCGGTGCAACATTAGAGTCGTGTATTTTAACTTTAAATAAAGCTGGTTATACCAATATTAGTATTGCTACAGCAGCAATGGTATTTATGTTATAAGCATTAATATATAAAAAACAAAGTAGGGTGTTTGAAAAAACAAGACAATTCCATAAATCAAGTTGTTATTAATACCTTCAATAGCCAACATAATCCAATTTATATATTATATGAGCTCTAAAGCATATTATTTTTATTCAAACACCCTTTCCTTTATATTTCAAAGTTAAAAATCAAACTAGATTAAAATGAAAAAATTAATTGTATCATTAAGCAATAATTTCTTTCTCAAGACCAGCCTTTAATTCCATTTCATTTAACTCGTCTTCAAAGAAAAATTTATCGCCAAAAGCTGGAACCAAATCATCCATCCAGCGTGCGCTAGGATCATATTTAGCAAAGAAAGGTCTTGCAACCCAATCTTTATTTCTACCTTGTAGCATTTGTAATACAAATACCTTTTCAACTTTATTTCCTATAGTTATTTCTTCAATTCCTAAAATTTGAACTTTCCCAGGATTACAAGACATGCTTGGCCCCCTAACTGTTCTACATACACCACTCACTTGCTGGTATGCTTTTTGGAAAATTTCCCAAGTTTTTTCTAAAGGCACTTCAAAATAATGGCGAGCTCCTGTATCACGTTCTACAAACATGTAATAAGGAATCATTCCTAAATTAACTTGTTTACGCCACATTTTTGCCCACATATCGGCATCATCATTTATATTTTTAATTAACGGAGATTGTGTTCTAATTTGGGCACCAGCTTTCCTCAATAATTTAATAGCCTTTTTAACAGCAGGAGTTTTTAATTCTTGGATATGATTAAAATGCGCCATAATAGACAAATTCAATCCACTATCTACTATTTTTTTAAACAAATCTAAAAAATCCTGACTATCTTTATCCGTCAAAAATTTATAAGGCCAAAAGCCCAACACTTTTGTACCTAAACGGATAGTTTGAATATTAGTTTTATTATTTGGGTCTAAAAAAGGGTCAATATATTGTTTAAAAACCTTAAAGCTCATAATCATGGGATCACCGCCCGTAAAAAGAAGATCGGTAACTTCTTGATGTTCTTCTAAATACTTAAGTAAACCTTCAGTTTCTCGCATCGCAAACTTTAAACCATCCAAACCTACAAATTGTGCCCATCTAAAGCAAAAGGTACAATAACTATGGCAAGTTTGACCAGAACTTGGAAAAAACAAAGCAGTTTGATCATATTTATGCTGAATACCTGGTAACTTAACACCATCTATCTCTGGAACATTCATTTCCATTTGACCAGCAGGATGCGGGTTTAGTTTCATTCGAATTTCATCAGCAATTGCTTTTAATTCTGTTCGCTCCAAGTTACTATTTAAAGCATTTTTCATAGTTAGAAAATCCTCCTCTTCCAACATTTCTTTTTGTGGAAAAGTAAGTCGAAAAATTGGGTCATTTTTATAATTTTCCCAATCAATTAATTCATCAATAACATAATTATTAACCTTAAAAGGCAATACATTACCAACAATTTCAATATTGTCTTTTTCTTCATCAGATAAATATTTTATCTGTGGAATTGTCCTAAAATTATGTACTAAATAAGCTTTGTATTTCATATTTTTATTTATCATAATAATTTATATTTGCAATGCTATAGTTCCAACACTATATATTGTAGTTTAAAGTTCAATCAATACTGAATTGAGTAAAAAATGTAATGAAGCTTTAATAGAATAGCGCTAAAGTTAACAGGCAGATTTGCCTTAAAAAGCTCCAGATGGTGCCTAATATACAAAATTATTTTGAAAAAACAAGATATTTATCAAAGCATTTATATTTTATAGTTTTTTATAAAGATTAAAAGCTTTAATTTAGACCTAAAAAAGCCATATGCAATTAAAAATTGGAATTATTGGAAGTGGGAGTTGGGCTACAGCATTAGCAAAAATTTTAACTGATAATGCACTTCCCATTAATTGGTGGATTAGAAATGAATTATCTGCAAATTATATGAAAAAAAGAAAGCACAATCCCGAATATCTTTCGACAGTAAATTTCAATTTAGACCTATTAAATATTCAAAGCGATATAAAACAAACTATCAATATTTCTGATATTTTATTGATTGCGATACCCTCTTCTTTTTTACATGATATATTTAAAGATTTACCAAAAGATATACTTAAAGATAAAAAGGTAATTTCAGCAGTAAAAGGGATATTACCACATAACAACCTTTTACTTAATAATTATCTGGCACAAGAATTTAACTTTAATCAATATTCTTATTATAGCATTTCAGGGCCTTGCCATGCGGAAGAAGTTGCACAAGAGAAATTATCATATTTAACTATTTCAGGAGAAGATTTGGAGGAAACCAATATGATAGCAAGTTTTTTTCAAACAAATTATATACGAACTACGATTAACCAAGATATTTATGGTACCCAATATGCAGGTGTTTTAAAAAATATATATGCCCTTGGCGCTGGAATAGCTCATGGATTAGATTACGGAGATAATTTTTTAAGTGTTTATATAACCAATTGTTATAGAGAGTCCATCTTTTTATTGAAAGCGCAGATGCATAAAGAAAATTTATGTCAAGAAAAAATACCCGATTTACATACTAGTGCTTATTTAGGAGATTTATTAGTAACAAGCTATTCTCCTCATTCTAGAAATAGAAGGTTTGGTAATTTTATTGGAAAAGGATATTCAATTGAAGCTACTATAGCCGAGATGAATATGATAGCAGAGGGATATAAGGCAAGCAAAGGAATGCAAAATATCATAAAAGAACTTCAGATATCACTTCCTATCCTTGAATGTATTTATTCAATTCTTTGGGAAGATAAAAGCCCTAAAGAGCAAATGGAAAAAATTGCAAAAATATTAAATTAAAAAAACTTGTATGCCAAAATAACGCTAAGGCTTATAATAATTAAAACTATCCAACCTATCCTAACATAAAGTTTATCCCCTGCGAACCTAAATCCTCTTATTGCAAATATAACACGCAATATAGGTGTAAGTAATAATGTCAATATTCCAATTAACATCAAGCTACTGTAATTCAAACTCTTTAACGATATCCAGAACCTTTTCCACTCAAAAGGCTCTGGATTAAACTCCTTAAATGTAGAAGAAAAATAATATGCATTTCCATGCAAAAAAAACATATTAATTAATCCTAAGGAAACAAAAATTAATGCCGAAAGGACACCATATTTCAAGACATTAGCTAATTGCCTATCAAGCTTTTGTTCCTTTTTTGATTTAACTCCTTGCATATTATTTTTATAGATATTGAGATTATTTTGTTAATTCTCTGACTACTTTTTTCAATACTTTCTTATTTATTTCTAATGGATAAACACTTCTTAGTTCGTCATTCCAATCATTTTCTATTTTATTTTGGTAATCCATATTGATTCGTGTTTTCACTTCTTCAAAAGTATAATAAAATTTACCGTCGTAATGTTTATCAATATTAATAAATTTATAATACCCATCAGAATCCTTATAAATAGAAGAGAATGTATTTAAATCCATATTTTGAATATTACTCAAACTTATATCTGCATAATTAAATTTCCCTCTATCTCTTCTAAAACGTACATTGCCTCTTCCTGCATCAATAATATCTAAAGCATCTTGAAACTCCATACCATTCTCCATACGTTTTTTTAAATTTTCAATATCTTTTTCATTTTCACCTACATAGATTATGCCTTCAAATCCAGGTCCAAAAGTATAATTTTCTTTATTTTCTTCATAAAACCTTCTAATATCTTCTTCATCATTAATTTTCCATACATTTTCTTCCATCACTTGAAAAATAACCATTCCTTCTTTATAATCCTTTATCAAATTTTTAAATTCAGAATTATTATTAATTAATTCAATTCTCTCATAATCTAAAACCAACTCCTCTAAATAAGCCTCAAGCATTTGCTCAATAAAAGTACTTTTTGTTCCAAAAACACGCCCATTTGTTTTCTTATTAATATTATTAAATAAATCAGCTATGGTATATTTTTTTCCTTTTAATTGAAATAGTTCTTCAGTTTTTTCCCCATATACATCCATTTGTAAATCCGAAGTTTTATTTTGCATAAAAGAAGAAATTAAATTCTTGAGATTCGTTGTATTTTCTTTATATCCATATTTTTGCAATAATTTACCAAGAACTTCTTTTTTTGCTAAGCGTTTTCTAGAATCATTTTGGATAGATACTTTGATTTCTTGGATAGTCTCCTCATTCTCTTCATATTTATGTTTATCTATTAATTTCAAAATATGATAACCATAATCCGTTTTAATTATATCAGAATAATCTCCTTTCTTTTTTAATTCGAAAGCTGCCTTTTCAAAGTTAGCATCCATTTTCCCCACACTAAAGGCTTTCATTTTACCTTTATTATCTACAGTGAAAGCATCTTTAGAGTATAATTCTACTAATTTCTCAAAATCTGCTCCTTGTTTCAATTGTACTAATACATTTTCTGCTAATTCCCTCCCTTCCTTAGTTGGAATTAAAATTTGTGCCACTTCCACTTTTCCACTTGCCGGTCTAACATCCTTTACTTTCACAATATGATACCCAAAGGTACTTGTAAAAGGTTGCGATATTTGACCTTTATTTGTATTATAAACTGCATTTTCAACCTCATAAACTACTGCAAAAGGACCAATATAACCTACTTCTCCACCATTCTGGGCACTGGATTTATCATTAGAGTATTTTTTAGCTGCTTCTTCAAAGCTTATATTACCATTTCTAATTTCATGGTAAATTTTATCAATTTCCTTCTTTACTTTTGCACTATCTGAAGGTTTGGAAACAGGTAATAAAATATGTGCAAATAGTCGCTCTTCTTTTTGTCTTTCAAGTGCCTCATGCAATAATTGATCTTCTATAGCTCTTTCATATACAAATGTATTTACCAACTGATTTTCATAAGTTTTCAATTCATTTTTAAAAGCTTCAGATTCTTTCACACCTGCTTGATATCCAGCCTCAAGACGCATTTTAAACAGAGCATAAAGCTCCAAATAATCTTTAATTTCTTGCTCGCTTACAAGGGTATTATCATTATGATTTTTCTTAAATGCTTCTACAAACTCCTTTTGACTTACTTTTTTCTCACCATATTTAAAAATAGTTTGACTAAATGTATTTCCCAAAGTCAATAAAAAGGAAATGAATAAAATACTTAAGCTTTTTAATTTCATATTATTATTTTTTTTACAATTTCAGTACTTGCATAATTTTTTCCAATTCCTCATCATTTTGAAAATCAATTTTTAAAGTCCCCTTCCCATTGTTCTTTCTTTGCAAATCAACCTTCATTGAGAACAATGAAGCTATATCGTCTTCAATTCTTTGATAGGCTGGTGGTAATTTACTTTCTTTTGGTTTGTCTTTTTGATCTGAAACTTTAGGATTTATCATATTTCTCACCAATGCTTCGACCTGCCTAACTGACAAACCTTTTTCTTTTATTTCCCGATATACGTATAATTGCTCATCTACGTATTTTAAACTTAATAATGCTCGCGCATGACCCATACTAAGTTCTCCATCGCGAACTCCTGTTTGAATGTCTGGAGGGAGTTTTAAAAGTCGCAAGTAATTTGCTATAGTACTACGTTCTTTTTTCATTCTTTCCGAAACTCCTTCTTGGGTTAAATCACATTCATCCATTAATCTTTGATAAGAAAGTGCTATTTCAATGGCATTCAAATCCTCTCTTTGAAGATTTTCCAACAATGCCATTTCCAACAATTCCTGATCGTTTGCGGTTCTTATATAGGCGGGCAAGTCATTTAATCCAGCTAATTTAGCAGCTCTCCATCTTCTTTCTCCTGACACTAACATATAAGTACCATCTTTCAAACTCACCACTGTTATTGGCTGAATGATATCATGAGTTTTGATGGATTCAGCTAATTCTTGCAATGCAGAATCATCAAAATCTTGCCTAGGCTGTTTAGGATTAACTACTATTTTTTCAATTGGAATTCTAGCACCTACAGCGGGCACTCTTTTTTTATCTACTTTTTGTGATTCGTAAGCTAAATCTTTAGATTTCAAATCATCATCTATATTTTTCAACAGGGCTTTAATTCCCTCCCCCATTGCTTTTTTCTTATTTTTCGACATATTTTCTTTATAAAATCAGCAATCAATCAAAAGATAAAACGCTAAAAAATTATTGTATCATTTTGTTTTTTTGCAATATTTCACGAGCTAAATTCAGGTAATTTACGGCACCTGTGCAATTTGTATCATACATTAAAACTGGCTTTCCAAAGCTTGGCGCTTCACCTAAACGAGTATTTCTATGTATAATAGTATTAAATACTAAATCTTCAAAATGGTTTTTAACTTCTTCCACAACTTGATTGCTTAGGCGCAATCTTCCATCATACATAGTCATTAAAATGCCTTCTATTGCTAAATCTTCGTTATGATAATTTTGTACAATTTTAATAGTATTTAATAGTTTCCCCAGCCCTTCTAAAGCAAAATACTCACATTGTACTGGAATGATAACTGAATCAGCAGCTGTTAATGCATTTACTGTAATCAGACCTAAAGAAGGCGAACAGTCAATGATTATAAAATCAAATTCATTCTTAACTTCAGAGAGCGCATTTCTTAAGACAAATTCTCTTTCTGACTGATGAATTAATTCTATTTCTGCTCCCACTAAATCTAAATGTGAAGGCAAAACAAATAAGTTGGGAGTTTCTGTTTCTAAGTAAGCATCTTTTACGGGAACTTCATTCACTAAGCAATCATACAAACTCACTTCAATACTTTTCAAATCAAAGCCATTTCCGGTTGTACTATTAGCCTGTGGATCAGCATCTACCAATAGTGTTTTAAAATCTAAAACAGCAAGGCTAGCAGCAATATTAATTGCGCTTGTCGTTTTCCCAACTCCGCCTTTCTGATTGGCAATAGCTATAATTTTCGCCATATTAAGATGTTTATATTTAAATATTGTTATAATTATTTTGACAAAGTTACGGTTTTTCCTATTTCTGGAAGAACTAACTTTTTACCTTTTTCATTAAAATAGGATTTTGCATGCTCGTGGTTAATTTCTATAAAACCAAAAGTATCAAAATGCACACCAACAACCTTATCACATTTAATAAACTCCGAGCAGTGTACAGCATCCTTATAATCCATCGTAAAATTTCCTCCTATTGGTAAGATAGCCCAATCTAAATCAGCATATAAAGGAATTAATTGCATATCCATTGTCAAACAAGTATCGCCTGCATAATAAAATGCGCCATTTTTTGTTTTAACAACAAAACCTCCTGGATTACCTCCGTAGCTTCCATCTGGCAAGCTACTACTATGAGCCGCGGGAACAAAATATAAATCTCCAAAAGGAAAGCTTTTAGAGCCAAAATTAATTGGGTGGACATTCTCATAACCTTGGTTCACAACCCAATCCGCTATTTCAGCTGTAGCAATAACTAAAGCTTTAGTGTTTTTAGCAATTTCCATTAAATCTGCAATATGGTCTTCATGTCCATGAGAAATTAATATATAATCTGCTTTTATTGTAGATAAATCAAACTCTTCAATAAGGGGGTTTCCAGAAATAAAAGGATCAAACAATATTTTATTTCCATCTATTTCAATAAGGAAACAAGAGTGTCCATAATAGGTAAATTCCATCATATCTTTTTTATTTTTTGCTAAAAATTAAAATTACAAAATTCTTCCAAAATTTAAGAATATAATTCTTATTTAAATGGAAAGAGCCTAAGTTTATTAAAAAATTAAAGATTATTATTATTTAGAAATTTAGCTAATTAAGCATTTCGTTGGCTTTTACTAAATTTAAATTTACTTTTGCAAAAAAGTATTATTTATTCAATATGAAACACGCATATGTTTTTCCAGGACAAGGAGCACAATTTTCGGGAATGGGCAAAGAGCTATATGATAGCAATGAACAATCCAGAAAAATAATTCAACTTGCTGATGAGATATTAGGATTTGAAATTTCCAAAATAATGTTTGAAGGAACAGCAGAAGAATTGAAGGAAACTAAGGTGACCCAACCAGCTGTATTTATTCATTCTATTGCAGCATATTTATCTTTGGATAATCCCGAACCAATAGCAACTGCGGGACATTCTTTAGGAGAGTTTTCAGCTTTAGTTGCTGCTGGTGCATTAGATTTTGAAAGTGCCCTGCGTTTAGTTGCACAACGTGCATTAGCAATGCAAAAAGCTTGTGAAATTCAGGAATCCACTATGGCAGCAATTTTAGGTTTAGATGACGCTATAATTGAAGAAATATGTGCTACTATTACCAATGAAATTGTAGTTCCAGCAAATTACAATTCGCCTGGACAATTAGTAATTTCTGGTACTATTAGTGGAATAGATTTAGCTTGTGAAAAACTATTAGAGGCAGGAGCAAAACGAGCTTTAAAACTTCCCGTTGGTGGTGCATTCCATTCCCCATTAATGGCACCAGCAAAAGAAGAACTAAAAAAAGCTATTGAAGCTACAAACTTTAAAACTCCCAATTGTCCCATCTATCAAAATGTAGATGCCTTACCATATAGCGATCCTGAAAAAATAAAAGAGAATTTAATTAATCAATTAGTCTCTCCAGTTAAATGGACACAAACAGTAGAAAATATGGCAAAAGATGGAATTGAAAGTTTTGTAGAATGTGGCCCGGGTCGCGTTTTACAAGGTTTAATTAAAAAAGTAAACAGACAATTCCAAACTCAAGTTATCGCGTAAGTAGAATTGTTATAAAAATTAAGATAAAAGCCAAGAGAGTTTAAACTTTTTTGGCTTTTACTCATTTAAATATGCGCTTTTTTAGCAAATCATTTGCCTCTTCTATTATTTATTTTTACATCAGGATTTTAAATAGAATACTTTTTATGTAAACAAGGCATTTTTTGTAATTTTGCACTTTAATTCTATTCTTTTTAAGAATAGTATCAATAGATTTTTTAAAACACTCCTATGTGGCAAGCACTTTCAAAATTAATAATAAAAAATAGGATTCTTCTTCTAGGAATATTAGCTATTCTTGTTGGCTTCATGGCATATCAAGCTACAAAAGTAGAAATGAGCTATGATTTCACTAATGCAATACCAACAGACAACCCTAAATATCAAGATTTCCAAAACCTTATTCAGACTTTTGGTGAGGATGGGAATCGGATTATGATTGGGATTCAGAGCGATAATTTTAATAATAAAGATTTTTTTCTTGATTATAAAAAATTTAGTGAAGATCTGGAAAAAAGCCCTGGTATTATTAATGTATTAGACATAACTAAAACAGTCAAGATTGTAGAAGATGAAGAACATGGGCTAAATGTGGAAAATATTTTCAAATCGCCTAATGCGGAAGATTTAAATCAGGAATTGCAGGAGTTTTATGAACAAGAATTCTATAAAGGCTTGATTTACAACCCTGAAAATAATACTTATCTGCTAGCTGCTACAATTAATGATACTATAATGGCAAGCAAAAACAGGAGTGACTTAATAGAATCAATAGTCGAAAAAGGTGATCAATTTGCAAAAAAACATGATATTGAAATTCATTATTCTGGACTTCCATTTATACGAGTGAAGACTGCTGATATGATTCAAGGTGAAATAGGTCTATTCCTAGGTTTATCTTTCTTACTTACTGCTATTATTTTATTTTTATTTTTTCGCTCTTTTACAGCCGTAATTACTTCATTATTAACTGTAGCGATAGGGGTTATTTTTTCCTTTGGAACATTGACTTTATTGGGATATAAAATCACTATTTTAACTGGAATGATTCCTCCTTTAGTGGTAGTTGTTGGAATCCCAAACTGTATATATTTCCTGAATAAATATCATATAGAATACGGTATTGAAAGAGCTAAAATTCCAGCCTTAGAAAATATGATTTCAAAAATGGGTATTGTAACATTATTTACAAACCTAACAACTGCGATTGGTTTTGGCGTTTTCTTTTTTACAAAAAGTGTAATCTTGAAAGAGTTTGGTTTAGTGGCAGGTTTAAATATAATGGGCTTGTTTTTCACTTCCATAATCTTAATTCCAACTTTATATAGCTTTTTAACTGTTCCAAAAACAAAACACACAGGATATTTAGAAAGCAAGTGGCTAAATAATTTGCTTACTGCTTTTGTTAAGCTTTCTTTTAAATATAGAAGTGTAGTTTATATCTGTACTTTAATCATATTAGGATTTACAGCTTGGGGAATAGCAAATTTAAAATCAGTGGGGCATATTGTTGATGATTTGCCACAATCAAATAAAGTATATACTGATTTAAAGTTTTTTGAGAAAAATTTTAAAGGAGTAATGCCTCTTGAAATTTTAATTGATACTGATAAAAAGTATGGTGCTGTAAGCTCCTTAGATATACTAGAAAAAGCAGATGAATTAATGGAATATATGGAATCTAAAGAAGAAATTGGCGGAGGATTAACTCTTACAAAAGTTATTAAATTTGCTAAACAATCTATGTCAGACGAGTATGAATTACCTGATCCTTTTGAGTTTGGAGCTTTAAGACCACAAATTATTAGTATGATTAACAAAAGGTCTGAAGAACAATATAAAGGAGTAAACGAAATTTTAAATGGCTTTCTCAACGACGATGCCTCTATAATGCGCTTAAGTGTACAGATGGCAGATGTGGGTTCTCAAGCAATGCCTTATATTTTAAAAGATATAGAAGATAAAGCTGCTGAAATTTTTGAAGATGATGAAAATATAATTATTACAACCACAGGTTCAAGCGTGACCTATTTGGAAGGAAGTAAATTTATCATTCACAGCTTAAGAGATAGTCTCATTCTAGCATTTACAATGATAGTTGTTTGTATGTTTATACTTTTTAGAGACTGGAGAATACTTTCTATTGCTATTGTAACAAATATCATACCTTTAGCTATCACAGCAGGAATAATGGGAGCAATGGGTATTCCTTTAAAGCCTTCAACGGTATTAGTTTTTAGTGTAACTTTAGGAATAACAGTAGATGTTTCTATCCGATTTCTCGTAAACTTTAAACAAGACATTCTGATACGAAATAATGATATTCAAAGAACTGTACTACGCACTATACGGGAAACGGGATTAAGTATAATATTTACTTCTTTTATTTTAGTTGCTGGTTTTGGAGTATTTACTTTATCAAGTTTCGAAGGTACAAAAGCATTGGGTTATTTAATTTCCCTCACCTTATTCTTAGCTATGATATTCAATCTTTCATTGCAGCCCGCCTTATTATTATGGATGCATAAAGTATATAAAAAGAAGGGTAAAACTTTAGAATAATATTATTTAAGAAGACCTGAATTTTTCAAACAATAAAATTCAGGTCTTTTTTTATTTATTCTTACTTATAATAAAACTTGTATTACTTGTTGTACTTTCTTGGTAAATTTCCTTAATATTCAAATCTTTTTTCTTAGCCCAAGTAAATAATTCCGACTTTTTCAAAAAAGAAATAGGATATTTCGTCTTATTAAACTGCATTTTACCAATACTCCAAGTTTCAGTTTTTATTGTATTTTTATGCAACTCGTGATCTGCCATTCCGTCTCTATAATACAAGACTCCATCGGGCAATAGAGCATTTATACATTTATTTAATATTTCCCATTGGATTTCTTGTGGAAAATAATGCAAAGTATCTAGTAAAATAATACCTTGGCAAGGCTCTAGTGTATAATTTTCTAAATCACCCACATGCCAATCTATTGGATTATTTAAACCAGTTACATTATTAACATATTGATTTCTAGCCAATTCTATCTTCTCTTCATCATAATCCATAGCTATTATTTTACGTTCCGGTCCATTCCATGCCATCATATAAGATACCAGACCATACCCTGCTCCTAAATCGTATATTAACCCTTTTTTAGGCAAGTGATCATCGATAATTTGATAATATTGCTCTCTCCTAGCCTTAATTCGAACATACCATTCCAGTTCAGGAGATTTATATACAAACATTCTAATTAATTGCTCCTTATAATACTTAGTTGGTAGTTCTTCTAGATACTTTTTCTTAAATGCAATAAAATTTTGACGTGTTTTTTTTGTTTTTTCTTGGTAACTTAGATGAGATTTTTCATGAAAAAAAGAACTATTTAAATAATATAAATCAATCCAAGCATCTTTTAACAAAAAATCATTTTTGCTAATTCCATATTGTGCTCCTCCTATAAATAAGAAATAAATAGGTACATTCAGTTTCTCTGCTAGATAAAATGCTCCTTTTTTGAATCTTCCAATATTTCCATCTAATGATCGCGTCCCCTCTGGGAAAATAACCAAATGGTAACCTTGGCTAATTTTTTCTTTTAACTTACCAACATCAGCTAAAGGATCATTGACAATAGGATAATAATCAGCCCATCTAATTATTCTTCCAAAAAATGGAGAATCCCAAACCCATTTATTGGTCATTATAATAAGTTTGGGATATAATGATATAGCAAATAAAATATCCAAAAATGAACTATGATTAGCAATTATAATTCCTGGTTGCTTCCAATTTATATTTTCTTGATTCCATATTTTACTCTTCACGTTTGCCATAATTTTAATAAGACTACGAACATAATAGTGAATTAAATAATGATAAATATCCTTGCTTTTTCTTTTAGCAATTGGATTAATTCCTATTAGAAAGAAACCTATTATTATTAAAACTAAGCACCCTATTAAAAAATATAAATAAGCAAATAATGTTTTCAAAAAAGACCATAAAGTAAATGGCATTTTACCCGAATTTGCTCTATTTTTTATAAACCAATTAAATAAAACAGGTTGTACAATTTGAGATACCATCAAAACACAAATTAATCCGATTATAGAAATTAGAGCTATGCTTTTCAGAGCTGGATGTTGGGCAAATATCAAAGTTCCTAAACCTATTATTGTGGTTGCAACAGATAAATAAACCCCAGTACGAGATGATTGTAACTTGTTTTTATTGTATTTATATTCTTCTCTTAATGCATCCATCATAAAAATACTATAATCATCACCTAATCCAAAGATCAAAGTAGCAATCATAACATTGACAATATTAAAAGAAATACCTAGCAAAGTCATAATGCCTAATATCCATACCCAAGTAATTGCTAAAGGAATAAACGTTATCAATGCCAATTCAATTCTTCCATAAGCAATAACTAAGCTTATAAATACTAAAATACTGGCCACACCTAGAACATAATCAAAATCCTCATGAATTCTATCCAGTAAAGTTTCATTTAAACCTTGCCTATCAATGACATTAAAATCATTATTTTTTAAAAAATTAAAGACTTCTAATCTTTCAGATGCATCTACTTTTAGTTGTACTAAAGCCAAATAATCTCCATTCTTTTTTCTAACAATTAAATGAGGCATTAATTGTTTTAAAAATTCAATAGCTTCAGAATTAAAGGTAGAGAATTCTTTTTCTATAGTATAATTCCATGCTGAAAAGGCGTTAGGATGATATCCAATATTTTCAGCATTCTCTTGGATAGATTTATAAATATCTTCAGTGTTTTTTGTTTTCCAAAACTCTTGCCAAGCGGAAATCTTATTTTCCTGTTGTTTTTTAGAAGGTAAAAGTAATGCAGGGTTTAATATATAATCTATTTTATTGTATATACTTGAGTTTTTCAAATCTTCATGAACGACAGCAATTTCATCTAAAGCAACATCTAAGCTTTCGCCTTCACCCACAATAAAAATACTATTCATTGCCCATCCTGATGCTTTATTTATATTATCTTGTGCTTCTTGTAGTTCTTTACTCATATAATTCATCTTGAGCAAATCACCATCAAATCCAACATTTTTTGATAAAACATAAAATAATGGAGTAGCCAATATAATAATCCAAAACAATATTGGATATTTCTCAGGTTTCCATTTTGCTAATTTATCTAATAAATTTTTCTTTTCTTTTACTTTATTACGAATAGGAAAGGCATGAAGAATTTGTGGCAAAAACAATAAGGTCGTTAAAGAGGCGCCAATTAAACTAAAAGCAGCAAAGGTTCCTAAATCTCTTAAAATTGGAGCTTGTGCAAATCGCAAAGAAAAGAATGCAGCTATAGTAGTGAAGGCACCTAAGGTTAAAGGACCAACAATATCTTTTAGGTGTTGCTCCATGCTTTCTGCATAGCGATAATGCGAAAGAAAATGTACAGAGAAATCCACCGCAACTCCTAAAATAACAGCTCCTGCTCCTAAGGCAAGAATAGACAAGCTACCTTGAGTAAGATATACAGCAGCTAATCCTAAAACAGCTCCATATACTACGGGCAAAAGTAAATATAAAGTAGATCTTATGGCCTTAAAAATATAAAAAAATAAAAGAGTTAAAGCTAAAATTGTTAAACTTAATGTGAGAATGGTGTCTTTTTGCATTTGAATAGCATTTCCAGTAGCCACTAATGGTGCACCAAAAACGTCAACATTTATTTCATGTTCCTTAGAAAAATTTGAAATTTTTTGATAAAGGTATTTTTGAAATCTTTTTTGATGAGATAGGTCTGTTTCTTCATGTTTAGCAAATATAAAAAAATGTAAAACTTTTCCATTTTCTGAAAAAACATAACCTTCTTCTTGTTCAAATTTTGCCCCAACTTCTAGAGTTTTAAATTTTTGTAAAGCCTTAGTACTAATTGCAAGTGGATCTTGTTCAATTATATTTGCCCAAAATGAACCCATAGGGCTAAGCAAAACAGTCTGATAAGACTCTAAAATCTCATATATAATAGAAGAATCCAAAGATTTGTTTATTTCTTTATAATCTTGATGATTCAAATAAACAGGAAGGTACTTTTGTATATGTTGTATTAATAATGTCTCATCCAAAGAAAATAAAGAAAATCGTATTGAATCTATCCACTCCCTGCCTTCATCTTCCATATCTTCTACTAAAAGATTAGCTTTTTCAATTAGAGCTTCTTTATCTTCTTCATAATTTTTTAAAGAAACAATTATTTGATTAGAGGATTGTTGTTCTTTTAAAATTTCACTCATCTGCCCAATGCTTTTGGACTGAGGAATCATTTTATAAATATCTTGTTCAAAATGAATATTAGATGCTAGATAAGTAGCAAAAGCAAAAAGCCCAATAAACAAGGACCAAAAAATTGCTTTTTTTTCCTTTAAAAATTTATATATACCAACAAGTATATTTCCCATATATCAATAATTATCGATTTAATATCTGTTTCAAACCTTTAATATTTTCAGTTTGAAGATAAGGAATATTCCTTTTTAATGCTTTTTTATTTTGCTCTAAACTATGTAAGTTAAAGGTAGAAATAACGTATTCTGCATTTTTTATTTCTTCTTTATTAACTTTTTCTAAAGTCTTCCATTCTAAAGCCAGACCATCCAGGCTATAAGTATACATTTCTTCTTTAGTTTTTTCGAATTCCAGTCCATACAATAAAGTTATAATATCTTCATTGTCATTCTTTAAATAGCGCAACCATTTTGCATTTTTTGATTCTACAATAAATTGAATATAGCCTTTATAATTAATCAAGAATTTAGATAATTCTCTGTAAAATAGACTTTGATAATATTCTTCGTCTCTATATGTTTTTTTTATGTCTAATATTATTATTGGTTTGAAGATTTTTATTTCCTCCAAAACATCTTCTAATCTTACAATAGAATAATCTAAGTAAGGATAATTAGTATACTTATATATTTTTAATTCTTCCCAAGTATAGTTTTCAATTAATCCTTTTGCAGTACTTCTATCATCTAAAACCTCATCATGATATGCCACCAGTACTCCATCTTTTGTCATTTGTACATCAATTTCTACTCCATCAGCTCCCTCATTCATAGCTTTTATAAAAGACTCTAAACTATTCATTGGATACATACTGGAAATCCCCATTCCACCGTGACCAATAATATAGGCATCATTTGGAGAAAAATCTGATTTTATACAAGAACTTCCAAATAAAAATAGTATAATTAAAAAACCCAAGCAAAGGTTAATCCTGGCCATAAATATATTTTTTGATTAGGAGAATATATAAAATAAATTGCTGTATTTAGATAAAATTGTTTTTTCAAATAGAATCTATAATCTACAGAAATAAAGGGATTGAAGCTCCATGTACTAAGTTTAGTATTATGTAAAAATTTAACCACTCTTGTGGTAGTTCCTCCAAAACCAATACCAAATTGATGATTTTTTCCATATCGAACAGATAGCTTTATGGGAAGTTGTAAATTGGGATTCCATTTATTGTGAAAATCTTTAAATTGATGGCTTGAAATACCAATTTTTGAACTAAAATTCCAATGATCTACCCATTGTAAATCATTTTCTATTGCTATTGACCACCAAGTAGCAGGTCCCATCGCTGTAAAAGCAATTGCTTGTTTATTTTGAAAAGTTCTTTTAGGTTCATTTGCCTGCACTTTAAAGGAAAAAATACTTAAAAAAAGTATGGATACTTTTTGAAACATGCTTCAAAGTTACAACTTTCATATAAGAAGGAAAGAGGAATCCTAAACAATTGCAATAAAATTGCTATTTTTGTAAGGAAAATAATAATTCTATGTCTGAACTGAAAATTTATAATTCTTACACCCGACAAAAGGAAATTTTTAAACCTATTACAAAAGGCCATGTCGGACTTTATGTTTGTGGTCCAACAGTGAGCGGAGAATCTCACCTAGGGCATGCACGTCCTTATGTAACCTTTGATGTTGTTTATCGATATTTAAAATATTTAGGATATCATGTACGATATGTACGAAATATAACAGATGCAGGACATTTTGAAGAAGAAGGTAGAGAGGCTCAAGATAAAGTAAGTGAGAAGGCAATATTGGAAAAGTTGGAACCAATGGAATTAGTGCAAAAATATACTAATTTATTCCATTGGGGTATGCGTGAATTAAATTGTTTGGAACCAAGCATAGAGCCTACAGCAACAGGACATATCGTCGAACAAATCGATATGATAAAAAAAATTTTAGATAAAGACTATGCATATGAAGTAGATGGATCAATATATTTTGATTTAAAAAAATATGCAGAAGAACATCCATATGGCAAATTGTCTGGTAGAATAATTGAGGAGTTATTAGAAACAACTAGAGATTTAGATGGTCAAGATGAAAAAAGAAATAAAATTGATTTTGCTTTATGGAAAAAAGCACCAAAAGAGCATTTAATGCGTTGGTCGAGTCCATGGGGCGATGGATTTCCAGGCTGGCATATTGAATGTTCTGCTATGAGTAGTAAATACCTGGGTGAAACTTTTGATATACACGGAGGTGGGATGGATTTACAATTTCCTCATCATGAATCTGAAATAGCTCAAAGTCATATAGCACATGGATGTATGCCAGTGAATTATTGGATGCATAATAATATGATTACAATAAATGGCAAAAAAATGGGTAAAAGCTATAATAATGTAATTTCTATAACAGATTTGTTTAGTGGTGAGCATGAACTATTAGAACAACCATACCATCCAATGGTAATAAGATTCAATATTTTACAAACACATTATAGAAGTACTTTAGATTTTTCAAATGAGGCATTACAAGCATCTGAAAGAGCATTCCAAAGATTATGGGAAGGTTATCAAACCCTTCTTAAATTAGATGTAAATGATTTTGGAGAGAGTACAATAGATAAAGAGCTGGAAGAGAAGATAGAAAGGCATATTAAAGAATCATTTCAAGACATGAATGACGATTTTAATACCGCTAAAGTATTAGCACAATTATTTGATTTATTACCGACTATTAATAGCCTTAATAATAAGCAACTGGATTCAAACACTTTGGACAAGTCGTTAATTAAAAAATTACAAAATCATTTTAAGATAATGATTGAGGATATCTTAGGCTTAAAATCCATGCAAGAAGGTTATAATAAAGAATTAATTGATGGCTTAATGAATTTGATAATAGAAATAAGAGACCAATCAAGAAGCCAAAAAGATTATGCCACTTCTGATTTAATTCGAGATAAGTTAAAAGAATTCGGAATACAATTAAAAGATGGAAAAGATGGAGCTAAATATAGTGTCAACTAATTTATAGAGAAGTTAAATTGATAAATATGGAAAATTCGCGAGTCAAACTTTTAAGAATGTTTGGCTCGTTTTTTTTAAGAATATAAACAGAATGATTATCATTTTAAAATGATCCACATATTTCAAGAGAATATAAATAAAAGCAAGATAGATTTTATCTTCTTTATAACAATAAAAAGGGACATTCAGAAAACAAAATAATTTCTGTTTATTCTAACAATAAAAAATAATTATTGCTTCTTTTTCATAAAGCTTTTATGAAAAAGAAGCATTATTATTAATTGACAAACTCTCTTTAAGATATATTAATATATGTGGTGGTGTTTTTTGATTTTTAGGCATAGTTATCTATGCCACTGAAAAAGCAGCTAAATAAATGCCAGGTTTTGCTGTTTTTATGCTACAGATCGAAGTTGTTGAAACATTTTTCGACCTATCTCTAAAGCATTGGAAGTATGAATTCCAAAGAAAATCCACAAGATTTCATTTGCTT
>DATGSF010000180.1:0-4404 GCA_035302865.1 Chitinophagaceae bacterium | reverse complement strand
TAATTTTTGATAAAGATTCTGCGATTTCATTTACTATTTCTGACTTTCTTATAGGATTACCTCCACCCTCTTTTACTCCTTCTTGAATTCTATATAATATAAAGTCTTGTTGTTTTTCCTTAATATAATTTTGAAAAGCTTCTGCTCCATTTTCAGCTATAAAACTATCGGGATCTAAGCCTTTTTCTAAAGGGACAATAAATACCTTAAATCCTTCCTCCAGTGCCAAGTTCAAACCTCTTAAAGCTGCCGCAATTCCTGCACTATCACCATCATATAATATTGTTATATTTGTTGTCAATTGTTTAATTAAACGCAACTGCCCTATAGTCAAGGAAGTACCGCTCGAGGCAACTACATTTTCCACTCCAGCCTGATGCATCGAAATCACATCCGTATAACCTTCAACTAAATAACAATTATTTTCATTTCCAATAGCTCGTCTTCCTTCAAATAAACCATATAAAATTCTATTTTTTACATAAAGTTCATTTTCAGGACTGTTGATATATTTAGGAGCTTTGGCTTGAGAATTTAAAATTCTTGCTCCAAATCCTAAAACACTACCTGTTGCACTTTTAATTGGAAATATTATTCTAGCTCTATAATTATCATAAAATTTATTTTCTTTATTACGAACTAATCCTGATTTAACAAGCAATTCTTTTTGATACCCTTGCTCAATTGCGGCATTATAAAAATGTTCCCAAGCATCTAAAGCATAACCCAAATCAAACTTCTGAATAATTTCATCCGTAAAACCTCTGCTTTTAAAATATTGCCCACCAATAATTTGCCCTTCCTCCTCTTTCCATAAATTATTTTTAAAAAACTCTAAAGCAAAACTATTTATTGTTCTTAAACTTTCCTCAATTGCAAATTGCTCTTTTTTTTCTTCAGAATATTCTTCCTCTTCTAATTCAATTTGATAAAATTGAGCCAACCATTTTATTGTTTCAACAAAAGAAAATTTTTCATATTCACGGATAAAGCTGATTGCATCGCCTCCCACACCACAGCCAAAGCATTTGAATACTCCACGTGCTGGATTTACATTAAAAGAAGGGGTTTTTTCATTGTGAAAAGGACAGGTAGTAATATAATTGGCACCTCTTCTTTTTAGTTGCAAGAAATGTCCAATAACCTCGACAATATCAATGCGATGAATAACTTCTTGAACTGATTTTTGACTAATTCTTGACATTATAAAAAATCTCTAAATCTCTTTACTTCACAAATGCTATAAAATATATAGCGTAACTAAAAATGCATTCTTGTAAATCCTGGACAAAGTTAAAAAAAACCTTGGAGATTCAGTTTTTATAAAACATAGAAATTATAAAATAATACTACTTTAAAATAAATGCAAACTTAGAGTATTTATAAAAATACCCTAAGCTCCATTTTTTAAATTAAAATTAGCATCTATTTTAAATAAAAGAAAATAGAATAAAACTCTTAGCCTGCTTTTAAATATGCCCAGCCATTGCTTTGTTTTTTTACTAGATAAGCCACTCCAGAAGTAACAGTTTTCACTCCTTCTAACATATCTTTTTGAATCAAATTCTGATTATCCATAGTATTTTCACATAAGTAAAAATGAACATTACGTTTTTGCAAATCTTCTATATGCAATTGAAAAAAACTATTTTTCAAAAGAAAAGGATAAGCATTTCCATGAACTACCACTTTAACATCTATATCATCAAGTTCTAAAAGTAAATTAGATATTTGATCCAACATGGATTTATGAACAGAATAATCAGAACTATTTAACTGAATAACAACTTTATAATGCATATTGCTAAATATTTTCATACAAGATAATATTTTATTCTTATTCCTGTATAATTCTCTGGTATTATTTTAATTTTTAATGTTTTTATAACATTTATTATCTTAATTTAAAAGTCTTTTTTTATTGTAATTCCACAGATTGATTCCATAAATTAAAAGATGAATAGCTCCAAATGCAACAGAGAATATAAATAAACCTACTTCTTCTCCAGGATACATAATTTGATGAATAATAGAAAGCCCTAATAAAAGCATACACATTGCAATCGAAATCAATGTTACTCTTTTTACAGAACCCCAATCCATTATATTGTCATTAATCTTACTGTGCTTCATTCCATAGAACAAATACACATCCATACCTACAAGCATCCAAACTATTAAACGAATCCAAGTATCAAAAGGTAAAAACACCATCATAAATAAACAAACAGCCACTCCAGCAATAGGAATAAAAGGTACTAAGGGAACTCTAAAAGCTCTTGGAGCATCAGGAATATTCTTACGCATTACTAATATGCCTATGCAAACTAATATAAATGCAAATAAAGTTCCTATACTAGTCATCTCCCCTACTACTCTTCCAGGAATAAATGCTGCAAAAGCAGAAATTAATAATAGAAACACAATATTAGAGATATAAGGAGTCCTAAATTTAGGATGTAAAGTACTAAAAAAACGAGGAACTAAACCGTCCTTACTCATTGTGTAAAACACTCTACTTTGCCCTAGAAGCATAACCAGAATTACGGATGCATAACCTAATAAAATAGCTATTATTATAGAAGTGTTTAACCAAGGATAAGCAGGGACAATCTTACCATTTTGCCATTCACCCATATGTTGCACAGCTACTGCAACAGGTGCTAAAGGATTCCCTGTTTGTAATTGACCATACATTGTGTAAGGAGCTACACCTACTAGCACATAAGCAAAAAGTATATAAAGAATAGTACAAATAATTAAAGAACCAATAATCCCAATAGGCATATTTCGTTTAGGATTTTTTGTTTCTTGAGCAGCTGTAGAAACGGCATCAAAACCAATATAGGCAAAAAACACAATTGCAGCAGCACGAATTATTCCCGAAAAACCGAACTTTCCAAACTCCCCTTGATTTTCTGGTATAAAAGGCACTAAGTTCTCAGGTCGGATAAACTTCAAACCTAAAATAATAAATACAACAACAATCGTTACTTTTAAAAATACAATAATATTATTTACCCATTCCGATTGTGAAGTACCTCTAATTAAAACAAAAGACATAATACTCACAATAAAAACTGCTGGTAAATTCATTACTCCAGTTATAATAGTGCCATCTGCTAATTGCATAGAATCAAATGGCGTCATTAGATATTTTTGTGGTAAATCCACACCAAAACCTTGAAGTAATTGACTAAGATAACCTGACCAGCTTGATGCAACTGTGGCAGCACCAACAGCATATTCTAAAACTAAATCCCATCCAATTATCCAAGCAATAAATTCTCCCATCGTAGCATAAGAATAGGTATAAGCACTTCCGGCAACTGGTATTATTGAAGCAAATTCAGCATAACATAATCCTGCAAAACCACAACCGATAGCAGCAATTACAAAAGAAATCATAATTGAAGGGCCTGCAAAGTTCGCTGCAGCCATACCTGTAATAGAAAATAATCCAGCTCCAATTATTGCACCCAAACCTAAGGCTATTAATGAGAAACCATTAAAAGATTTTTTCAATCCTTTTTCTGATTCTTGCGCTTCGTTTAATAATTGTGATAAAGGTTTTCGTTTAAATATATTCATGATATATACTAATTATACTTTAGTCAAACCTAAGAGAAATTTTATAAATTTAAAATCTTTCTTTGACTTTTTTAAAAAAATTAAACGTTTAAAAGAATAAAAGGTCAAAGCAATAGCGAAATAATTAAAAATTTCTTATTTTTACCTTTTAAAAAAAATCAAAAAAATGCTAAAAAGATTAATTTTATTTTCCAGTCTAGGACTATTAAGCCTTTCTACTTTTGCACAAAAAGCAAAGGTGAGAGAAGCTACTAGAGAATTAAATGCAGCTATAGAAGCACGAGCAAAACAAGATTCAAATAAAGAAAAAGAGTCATTAAAAAAAGCAATAAGTGCTATTGATGAAGCTACAAAACATGAAAAAACAAAAGATAATTCAGATACTTGGCTAACCAAAGCAGAAATTCACATCAACTTAAATCATAATAAAGATTTACAATCTCATGAGAATACTTATGAGGCAACAAAAGCATTAGAAAAAGCAGTTGCTTTAGATGAAAAAGTGATGCGAAATCCTGGATATCCTCAGTTAAAATTCCAATTAGGTGTAGATTATTATAATATTGCTGTACAAGCTTACCAAGCAAGTGATTATAAAAAAGCTTTTGAACAATTTGATGAAGTAAAAAACACATTAAAAGAAGAGCGAAAAAACATGTTTAAAGATCTTCCTATGGTTGATACTGTACGTTCTCAATCTTCTTTATTACAAGGATATGCTGCTTTTTACGCAGAGAAAAACGATGATGCAATTGCAATATTTCAAGAAGCAAAAAATGACCCAATTGTAAATCAAGATCCAAATATATATTA
>DATGSF010000179.1:0-4434 GCA_035302865.1 Chitinophagaceae bacterium | reverse complement strand
CGGATGTTTGTAGCGAGTTTAGTGGTTTATCTTACGTTTATCGTTTCTGTATTTGTTCTTTTAAAAGTAACTGCTAGATCAAAACGATCGTTTAATCTTTTGGTTACGGAAATTGGTGGCTTTTTTACACCAAATATTATCCTGTTGTTTGTAGCCTTTATATTAGCTTCTTTATTTGCATCTCCTGTGAGTATGGGAATCACCTTTTTCCTAATTGCTTTATCTTTTTTACTTTGTTTTATGTCTTATAATTTTTATTTGTATAGTCGTGCAAGTGTAGAAGGTTTAGATAAGTTGTATGTTTTATTGATTAGTAATCTTTTTGTTCTTTTACTGCTTTTCCTTTTAGTTTACATACAGATCGAACCGGTGATTACATTAATTGATCAAATCAGTAATTATGGAGGTGGCTACGGATGGTAGAAGAAAAGCAAATGATTTTATGTAATGAATGTGGTAACAAGCTTCGCAGTACCGCAAAGTTTTGTAAAAATTGTGGAACAAAGGTTGATTTGGAAAATGTGAAGATTGTTGAAGAAACAGAAAGGAAGATAACTGAGGAAATCAATCAAAGTGAAGAGCAGGTCGTGGAAGATACGTCTTCTAAACAAATGTCGATCTCATCCAATATTGATTTTGAGAGTATTGAATTTTATTTCTTTAGCTATTTAGATTTTTTGAAAGAAACCTTAATGAGACCTTCGTCTGTTTTTGAATTTGATAATCATTCATGGATATTTGGAACGGTTAGCCTTATTTTATTTTCATTATTTATTCCATTTCCAGCTAATCAAGATTTTTGGCCTGCTGTTTTTGTTAATGTGATTCTTCAATTAGCTATTGTAAGTTTATTGTTTACGCTCAATAAATATCTTCTATTAGGTAAAGATACCTACATAGACGTTTTAAGCAAATATGGTGGGTTAATGAATACCCAAGTTGTTTTAAGCTTGATATTAAGAATTATAGGTCTTGATTCTTTTCTAGGTGCTTTTATTTTATTGGTCCTTTTAATTAATCAACTGAATATATTTAATCTGTATATATTCAATACGCAGCCAAAAAGCAAAGAAAAATTGGATCGCTATTATCAAATATTGATCTCATATGTAGCGCTCTTAGCTGTGGTAAGTGTCGTTTTTATTATCTTTGCGGATAGTATTTAAGAAGAAATTGAGCTTGAGAAAGCTAATAATATAACAACGTTTCATCATAAATGAATAGAGCACTAGCCTTGTTAAATCAGGGGTAGTGCTCTTTTGATAATTTTCTGTAATGTCGTAAACATTGAAGATAAGGGTTTAACCTATGATTTAGACTAAGTTACATATGTATATATTCATTTATGTATGCTATAATATAAGCGGTTACATATATGGGGCTGCTGTGAAGATACAGTTGTTTGACAGTGAATTATCTAGTAAATACTGATTTAGCATTTCACTAGAAAAGGAATTAACATTTTGCTAAAGAGACAACGATATGATGAAAATTGTCTGAAAAGGCAACGATAGAGTTATCGTTGTAAAATACAAAACCCAGATTAAAGCTTAATAAATATAAAACAATATGCTGTAACAAAACAACATCACTTACTGAAATAATGGAGGAAATAAATGTTTAATAACACAAATAACTTGAAGGAATTACTTAATAGTCAGAAACAGTTATTTAGTGAAATTGGAGAAAAACGTATACATAAAGAAGCTGTAAGTAGATCAAGAGAACCTTACCAAAGAGATTACTCGCGTATCATGTATTCAAGTTCTTTTAGAAGGCTTCAAGGTAAAATGCAGCTAATGACTATAAATGAAAATAAATTTAATCGTAACCGATTGACTCATAGCCTAGAAGTTTCTCAGATTGCTAGGAGTATTAGTGAACTATTACAAAATAGAATTGATGAATTAGGTTTAAACTTAAAGGTGTATTCGAAAAGTAGTATTTATGTAGTAGAAGCAGGAGCATTAGCACATGATATAGGAAATGCCCCTTTTGGTCATCATGGAGAAAAAATATTAGGGGATTTAATGAATGATTTTGGTGGTTATGAAGGTAATGCCCAAAGTTTAAGAATATTAATGAATGTTGAGAAAAAATTGCCAAAAGTATCCGGACTAAATTTGAGTTTAAGGACTCTATTAAGCATTGTAAAATATAACGTCCCTTATAATGGAAGTGCAGAGAAGTATTTATATGCAGAAGAATTTAATGAATTAGTTAGGATACGTCAGAAATATGAGGTTACGAATACTTTTAGGACAATAGATGCTCAGATTATTGATGCAGCGGATGAAATAGCATATTGTGCACATGATTTAGAAGATGCTTTAGCCCAAAATTATTTTTCCATTGATGAATTTTTATTTGATTTAAAAAATAATATATCAACAAATGCCCACCCTTATGAAGAGGAAGTTGAACTATTTGAAGAATGGGTAGAAGAAGCAAAGCGTATCGCTAATAAATCTAATGTTTATAATTCATCTGAAGAATACTCATTTATTTTTAGAAAAGAACTCACCTCTAATATTGTAAATGGATTAATAAATGATTTAGATGTTCTTTCAGTAGATGAAGACCTAAAGCCAGATTTTAAATATAAAACAGGATCTAATAATGTCTATGAGATTGCTTTTAAACATTGGAGATTAGTACGTGCCATAAAATTTTGGACTTTTGAAGGGATTAATCGATCAAGTGATATTCAAATGTATGAAAAAATGGGAACTAAGGTTATTAACGGTCTTTTTGAGGCACTATCTGATGAGAAATTCAATAAAAAAATGTTATTAATGCCTGTGGAATATAGAATAGATAATGAAAATAAAACTCAAAAAATGAGAAGAATTGCTGACTATATAGGTGGAATGATGGACCCTTCCGCAGTAGAAATGTATTCTAAAATTTACGGGGATAATGAAATAAAAAAATATTACGATAAATCATTGTACAGGTATAGATAAGAATAATAGTTAAAAAAATTATAAAAAAATATAGGGGGGATTTAAGTGAAAGACATTTTTAAATGGGTTAGTCGATTTGTAGCTATCATAATTATTATTTCAGCCGTATTATTAGTTTCACCGCTTGTTTTATTGATCGCATTAATCGCTTGGTGGCATTTTACAAAGAAAAACCCAAATGATAAATATGCCACGTATGCTAAATATACAGCAATAGTTAGCGGAATTGGATTTTTAATATTTATTTATAGCATATTTACAGATACTGACACCAATACTGAAACAGAACTTGAACCAGTAGTTGAAGAGGTGGTAATGGAAGAAGCTGAAGCTGTTGAAGAGCGAGAAGATGTCACTGAAGAAATTAAAAAAGAATCCGAAGAAAAAGAAGAAACAGAAGAATCAGAAGAAACAGAACCAGAAGAAGAGAAGGAAGTAGAGGCAGAACCACAAACGGAAGAAGTGCCCCGTGAGTACACTAATGCTTTAAATTCAGCAGAAGATTATATTAATTTTACTCCTTTTTCTGAACAGGGTCTTTATGAACAACTGACATCAGAATATGGTAGTGACTTTCCTGAAGATGCTGCACAATATGCAATTGATAATATTGAGATAGATTATAATGAACAAGCATTAAAAGCAGCAGAAGATTATATTAATTTTACTCCTTTTTCTGAACAAGGCCTTTATGAACAACTAACATCTGAGCATGGAAGTGGATTTCTCCCTGAAGAAGCACAATATGCAATTGATAACATTGAAGTGGATTATAATGAGCAAGCATTAATAGCAGCAAAAGATTATTTAGAATTCATGCCGATGTCTGATCAAGAATTATTCGAGCAATTAACCTCTACATACGGTAGTGGTTATACAGATGAACAAGCTCAATATGCAATAGATAATTTAGATTAAACAAAAGAATTACAAAATAATTATCTAGATAGTTATTTTGTAATCAACTTAAGACCCCTCCAGCATTTACTAGAGGAGTCTTTTTTTAGTATTAATTTTAAGAAATAGGGAGATTAATTTTTCAAAAATATAAATTGAGAATGATATTTTTGTGAAGGTGGATGCTGAGTTTGAAATAGACTTTTAAGTATGGCAATTGACTTTTTCTGTGCACTTAACTTCTTTGAAAATCTATCTTCGAAAAACACGACTCGGTAATGGTGAAAGTAAATACTCACTAGAAAAATCTCTTTTGGAATTAGCTTAAAAGCTCAATCGCATATAAATAGCTTTAAGAATTAGTTGAAACTACTCCAACTCATACGAAGAGAACAGTGAAAAATACTGTGTAAGTTAGCTTGCATAAATGTCTAAGAAAGCACGTCCGAAAGATCTTTAAGATCTTTTAGAAGGTCTAGAAAATCTCTGATTTTCTACTCATCTTATTTCTTTTATAGGATAAAGGTTGAAATGATTTATCGCCTAGAATATAAGGATATTCGCGTGCTGA
>DATGSF010000178.1:0-14405 GCA_035302865.1 Chitinophagaceae bacterium | reverse complement strand
TTTCCCCTTCAATATCACCAGCTACTACTAATACAGCATTATTAGGAACATAGAATATGTCAAAAAACTCCATAAATTCAGCATGAGTTGCTTGATCAATATATTGTTCTTTTCCAATTGGTGTCCAACGGTAAGGGTGTTTTTTATAGAAATTTTCAAAAACAACATTAATTAATTGCCCATAAGGAGTATTATCATAACGTTGTTTCTTTTCTTCCTGTACCACTTTTCTTTGCGTTTCAATTCCAACACTATCAATTACCGGATGTAGCATTCTTTCTGATTCCAGCCACAATCCTAATTCTAATTGATTAGAAGGTAAGGTTTGGAAATAATAAGTAACGTCATTACTTGTAAAAGCATTTAATGAACCTCCATTTTCTTGAACAATTTTCATGTATTCCCCTCTTCCAATATTCTTGGTTCCTTCAAACATTAAATGTTCGAAAAAATGGGCAAAACCTGTTCTTTCAGGATGTTCATTTTTCGATCCTACATGATACATTACTGAAACGTTTACTATAGGCACAGTATTGTCTTCATATAATATAACATGCAGTCCATTATTCAAGGTAAATTCCTCAAATTCAATTTTTGTTTCTTTGCCAAAAACAGAAGTTGCCATAACTCCTAAAGTGGCTACTGATAAAAGTATTTTCTTCATGAATACCTAATTTTAATTTTAACAACAAAATTAGAACAATTTTTAGATATTTCACTAACGCAAAAAGGGGGATATTTCCCCCTTTTTACAATTTTCCACCATCTTAATTATGGTAATACTTCAATTTTACTTGGACAAGCATATTTTCCTCCCGTAGAGCAAGAGCTCAATAAAAACGATGTAAATGATAATACCATCACAATTCCTGCCCATTTTTTTAATTTAGTCATAATTATATGCTTTTAATTTTGAAAAATCCCAAAGATGCCTTTATTTTTGATATCTTTCTACAAAGTTAATAAAAAAATTTTATTTAGCATGCATTTGCATTTTATAGCTATCGGTGGTGCAATTATGCACCAATTGGCAATTTCTTCATTAAGAAATGGCCAAAAAGTAACAGGGAGTGATGATTTTATTGCTGATCCTGCAAGAACAAATTTAAAATTAGCAGGAATTCTTCCAGAAAAAGAAGGCTGGTTCCCAGAAAAAATCAATGAAAATATTAGTGCTATTATCTTAGGAATGCATGCAAAAAAAGATAATCCAGAATTAATAAAAGCACAAGAACTAAAAATTCCAATTTATTCATTCCCAGAATATATCTATAAACACGCTGAGAATAAAAAGCGAATTGTAATAGCAGGAAGTCATGGTAAAACTACTACTACTTCTATGATTATGCATGCTTTAAAAAAAGCAGATTTTGATTTTGATTATTTAGTTGGATCAAAAGTTCCTGGTTTTGAATATTCTGTAAAACTTAGTGATGCTCCGATAATTGTCCTTGAAGGGGATGAATACCTTTCTTCAGCAATAGAAAGAAAACCTAAAATTCATTTTTACCATCCTCATATTGCTACAATTACAGGAATTGCTTGGGATCATATTAACGTATTTCCAACATTTGAAAATTACAAAGAACAATTTTCTATATTTATCGATATGATTCAAGAAAATGGTAGCTTGATTTACAATGCTAAGGATAAAGAAGTAGTTTCAATAATTGAGAAAAAACAGAATTCCATAAAAAAACTACCCTATATCGCTTCAAAATATAGAATAAATCAAGATTTAGATTGTATAGAAATTGAAGATAATAATAACTTCTACCCTTTAGAAATCTTTGGAGAACATAATCTTCAAAACTTAGAAGCAGCAAGAAGAGTCTGCAATATTTTAGGTATAGCCAATGATTCCTTTTATAAATACATGCGTGATTTTCGTGGAGCTAGCAGACGATTGGAAGTTATAAGCGAAGACAATAGCTTACGAATTTTTAAAGACTTTGCACATGCACCTTCTAAAGTTGAAGCCAGTTTAAAAGCGATGCGCGAACGTTATCCAAATCATTATTTAATTGCAATTTTAGAATTACATACTTATAGCAGTTTAAATAAAAACTTTATTGATAATTATAAAAACAGTTTAAAACCAGCGGATAAGGCTGCTGTATTTTATTCTGCTGATGCTTTAAGAATAAAAAATATGGATAAAATCCCAAGTGATTTAATAGAAAAAGCCTTTAACCAAAAAGATTTAAGTATTTTTGAACAATCCAATGCCCTATCTTATTGGGTTCAAGATATAATTGAAAATACCGATAAGGACTTATGCTTACTGTTTATGTCTTCGGGAAATTTCGACCAAATGAATTTACATTTTAAAAAAACAACACTTTAATTTTATGATTCAAAAAATTCTAATTGCCAATAGAGGAGAAATAGCTTTGCGAATTATTCGTTCTGCTAAAGAAATGGGAATAAAAACAGTTGCAGTTTATTCAGATGCTGATCGTACTATGCCATTTGTTTTAGCAGCAGATGAAGCAGTGCATATTGGTGGTTCTCCGTCCTCAGAATCTTATTTAGTTATTGAAAATATTTTAAAAGCTGCAAAAGAAACTAGCGCAGATGCTATTCATCCTGGATATGGTTTTTTAAGCGAAAGAGCCAATTTTGCTCAAGCAGTAACGGATGCTGGATTAATTTTTATTGGCCCTTCTGCTTATTCCATTGAAATCATGGGAGATAAGTTAAAAGCCAAACAAAGTGTTTTAGAATATGGTGTTCCAATGGTTCCAGGAACAGAAGAGCCTGTTTTAAATTTAGAAGAAGCAAAGAAGATAGCAAATAATACGGGTTATCCTATTCTTATTAAAGCTTCAGCTGGAGGTGGAGGAAAAGGTATGCGTGTAGTTGAAAAAGAAGAAGACTTGGAAGAGCAAATTAGAATAGCAAAAAGCGAGGCATTAAATGCTTTTAATAATGATGATATATTTATTGAAAAATTTGTAAGTAATCCAAAACATATTGAAGTACAAATTCTTGCTGATAGCCATGGAAACTGTGTTTATTATTTTGAAAGAGAATGCAGTATTCAAAGAAGACATCAAAAATTAATAGAGGAAGCTCCTTCATCTTGCCTGAGTCCCGCATTAAGAAAAGAAATGGGAGAATGTGCAGTGCGTGTAGCAAAATCTTGTAAATACGTTGGCGCAGGAACAGTAGAGTTTTTAGTAGATGACAATATGAATTACTATTTTCTAGAAATGAATACTAGACTTCAAGTAGAGCATTGTGTAACTGAAATGATTACTGGAAAGGATTTAGTAAAAGAGCAAATTCGAATTGCAAATGGTGAAGCTATTAATTATAAGCAAGAGGATTTATTTATACATGGACATGCAATTGAATTAAGAATTTGTGCGGAAGACCCTATGGATAATTTCATGCCTGATACAGGAACCTTAGAAATTTATCAAAGACCACAAGGTCCTGGAGTTCGTGTTGATGATGCGCATGAAGAAGGAATGGAAGTATCTATATTTTACGATCCTATGATGGGGAAAGTTATTGCTTGGGGTGAAAATCGTGAAGAGGCTATTAAAAGACTAATACGCGCTATAGATGAATTTAAAATAATTGGTGTGAAAACCACCTTACCATTTGGCAAATGGGCAGTTCAACAAAAAGCCTTTGCAGAAGGAAAATATGATACCGGTTTTATTGAAAAGTATTTTAAACCAGAAAATCTTCTTATAAATAATGAAGATTTTAAAACCAGTGCAAAATTTGCTGCCCAATATTGGGAACAGCAAAAAAGACAAGCACAACCTTTGAAAAATGAGAGAGAAAAAACTAGCAGTGCTTGGAAAAATCAAAAATACAGAATGTAATAATTAAACTTTGATCCGTATTTTGAGTTATATTATAAGGGTATAGTATAACTCAAAATCATTCTTGACAAATAAAATCAACTTTATAGAAAAAACTTTTACTTTAATAAAATTAAATTTATGGATATACATATTTTATGGGTGGATGATGAAATTGAATCATTAAAATCCCAATTTTTATTTTTAGAGCAAAAAGGTTATAAAGTAGAAGGAGTTAGTAATGGCTACGATGCTCTTGATTTTATAAAAGAAAACAAAGTTGATATAGTGCTTTTAGATGAAAGTATGCCTGGAATGACTGGAATAGAAACTTTATCTGAAATTAAATCCTATCAAAGCTCGTTACCTGTAATTATGGTAACTAAAAATGAGGAAGAATATATAATGGAGGATGCTATTGGCGCACAAATTACAGATTATTTAATCAAACCTGTTAATCCTAATCAAGTATTGCTTTCTATTAAAAAAGCTTTGGATTCCAAGCGACTTATAAGCGAAAAAACAACCTCGGAATACCAAAAGGATTTTAGGAATCTTTTTATGGCCCTTAGTTCTGTTAATACTGCCCAAGAATGGATAGAAATATACAAAAAATTGACGTATTGGGAATTACAAATGAGTAAAAGTGGAAGTTCTGAGATGATGGAAGTTTTTCAAAGTCAAAAATCTGAAGCAAATAATGAATTTTATAAATTTGTAAGTAAGAATTATATTGATTGGATAAATAATCCAGAAGATCCACAAAATCCTATTTTATCACATCAATTATTCTCCAAAAAAGTAATTCCCTATTTAAGAAAAGATAAAACTACATTTTTCATTTTAATAGACAATTTGAGATATGATCAATGGAAAGTAATCAAACCTTATTTATTAGAATACTTTACAATCAAAGAGGAGGATTCATTTTTTAGTATTTTACCTACATCTACACAATATTCTAGAAATAGCATATTTAGTGGTTTACTTCCTAAAGATATAGAAAAGAGATTTCCTGAAGAATGGAAGAATGATGATGAAGAAGGAGGTAAAAATCTATATGAGGATGTGTTTTTAAAAGACCAATTAAAGCGAAATAAATTAGAAAATATTAAAGCAGAATATTTAAAAATTACTAATAATCATACTGGAAAACAATTTGAAGATCAAATACACAATTATTTAGAAAATGATTTAAATGTAATTGTTTACAACTTTGTGGATATGTTATCACATGCTAGAACTGAAATTGAAGTTTTAAAAGAACTAGCTAATGACGAACAATCTTATCGCTCTTTAACTGCAAGTTGGTTTGAACATTCTCCCTTATTTAGAGCATTAAAAAAAGTAGCAGATAAAAATCTACAATTAATTATTGCAACCGATCATGGAACTATTCAAGTTAAGAATCCTAGCAAATGTATAGGAGATAGAGATACCACTACTAATATTAGATACAAACACGGAAGAAATCTGCAATTCGACGATAAAGATGTTTTTGCTATTACCGAACCTAAAAAAGCAGGATTACCTCAACCTAATGTAAATTCTAAATTTATCTTTGCGAAGGAAAATATTTACTTGTGCTATCCAAACAACTATAACTATTATGTCAATTATTTTAGAAATACCTTTCAACACGGAGGAATTAGTTTAGAAGAAATGATAGTTCCAATTGTTCGTTTAGAATCAAAATAAAATACACTTTAAATTTAAAGAGCCATACTATAACTTACAGTATGGCTCTTTGGGTTTTGTTTATAAAAAGATTTAAATATTAATCAGGTCTTTTACCTTTTAAAAAACTATTAATTGTACTAATTGCCCCTTTAGATTTTTTACTTTCCACTTCATATCCACTTAATAATTCATCTTCAGTTGGCTTGGGTTCAAAATTTAATTTTTGCCTTTCGAAGGCAGGTACATTTTCAATAAAATCTTCTTCATTACTATATTTACCAAAGGCACGTTGTCTTATTTTTTCCGCTCTTAATTCTAAATGTCTTTTAGCATCTTCCAACTTTTCTTTCTCTTCTCTTTCTAATTCCTGTAATGTTTCCTGTGTTTTTTCCGCAGCTGAATAAAATGCATTTTGCGTTTCTTCTTTTGTTCTATGTTTAAGAGACATTTCAGTATCTTCAATGTTCACATTTTCTTCAAAAGACTTATTTTCTGTTCTTCTGTTCTCTTTTTCAGGCAACTCTAGATTAAATACAATTGGTTGTGTTCTAACTGGATTAAATCTTTCTTGTTTTTGAGGTTCTTGATGTCTTTCAGAGCCAATATTCATGACTGGTTGTAGTGATTCATCTAAAGAGTTATCAACATTATAACCAGAATCTTCTTTATTATCTTCTTCGATTATTTTTCCAGCATTCGATATTTTAGATTCAGCATCCTTATCATCTAATTCCACAACAATTTTAGTTGATTCTTTTTTATTTTCTTTTTGGATTTTAAATTCTTCATGATTAAATCCAGTTGCTATTACTGTAATTGCAATTTTATCATTCAAAGATGCATCATTACCCATACCCAAAATAATATCACAATTATTACCAGCTTTTTCTTGCACATATTGTTGAATGATTTCTAATTCATCTAATGTATGCTCATTTTCTTCACCTTCTCCTGAAGTTATATTTAATAAAATCCACTTTGCTCCTTTAATATCATTATCATTTAATAAAGGAGAATCAAGAGCTTCTTGTACAGCAGTAATAGCACGATCTTCTCCATTAGCTTGTGCAGAACCCAAGATTGCCCTTCCCCCATTCTTCATTACCGTTTGGACATCATTAAAGTCTAAATTTACTCGCCCATCCACAGAAATTAAATCTGTAATACATCTTACTGCGGTGGAAAGAACGCTATCTGCTTTAGAAAAAGCTTGTGAAAAACTAATACTACCGAATTGTTCTCTTAATTTATCATTAGAAATAATTAAAATAGTATCAACATATTCTTTCATAGCATTAATACCTTCCTTAGCTTGTTTTAAGCGTTTATTTCCTTCATAAAAGAATGGTGTTGTTACAATACCTACTGTTAATATATCTAATTCCTTACAAACTTGGGCTATAACTGGAGCTGCACCTGTTCCTGTACCACCACCCATGCCAGCAGTTATAAATACCATCTTAGTATTATCTTCTAAAATCTTTCGAATTTCCTCAACGGATTCCTCTCCTGCTTGTTTACCAATTTCTGGTTTTGCTCCTGCACCTAGACCTTGAGTTAAATTTGGCCCTAATTGTATTTTATGAGATATTGAAGATCGAGAAAGTGCTTGTGCATCTGTATTACATAGAATAAAATCCACACCATCTATACCTTGTGCATGCATATGATCCACTGCATTTCCTCCACCACCTCCAACTCCAATTACTTTAATTATAGAGCTTTCATTTTCTGGAATTTCAAAATTTATCATAGTTTAAGTTTTTTAATATTTTAAATTTTACTGTTGCTTAAAATTGCTATTTTTTATTTAAATTCATCATCATCAATATCTTCAAAAATCACCATAATTGATCTTTTTATAGAATTGAAAATCTTATTAATAGTATTTTCTCTATTTTTAGTATCTACAGGCTTATTTTCAATTTCTTCTTCTTTTTCCGATTCTACCTCAACACTTTCAATAAATCTATCCGAATTATTGATACTTTCCTCCTCTGCATATTCTTCTTTAATTTCTTTAGGAATTACATTTCTATTTTTTTCAAATTTTCCAGACTCGTAATCCTCATAACCTCTCAAAATCAAACCTATACAAGTCGAGAATCTTGGATTATGTAACTCTTCTATATGGGAGCTAGAAACATGTTCTACCGGATAACCCACTCTAGCATTTAAACCTGTTACAAATTCTGTTAATTGCAATAAATTTTTTAATTCACTGCCCCCCCCTGTTAAAATTATACCACCAAAAAGCTCATGATCAATATTTAATTTTTTCAATTCCTCCATTGCAAACTCTAAAATCTCTCTCATTCTAGCTTCAATAATTGCAGCAAGATTTTGTACAGCAATTTCTTTTTGAGGCATTCCACGCAAACCTGGAATAACAATATATGCATCTTCTTTTGCTTCTGTAGCTAAAGCAGTACCAAAGCGTGTTTTCATACTTTCAGCTTGAGCGCGAAGCACTTGCAAAACTTTTCTAATATCTTCTGTAATATTTTTACCTGCTAAAGGAATAACCGCAGTATGTTTTAAAATACCATCATGAAAGACTGCCAAATCTGTCGTACCACCTCCAATATCAATAACAGCAACTCCTGCTTCTAAATCCTCTTCTGTTAAAATTGCAGCAGCAGAAGCCAAAGGTTGTAAAACTAAATCTTTGGTTTTTAATCCGATTTTATCAACACATCTTTTTATATTCCGAATAGCCATTTTATCTCCAGTAATCACATGGAAAGTAGCACCGATTTTCACACCTGGCATACCAATAGGGTTCACTCTACCCACAGTATTATCTACAAAGTATTCTTTTGGAATAATATCTATAATCTGATCCCCAGCAGGAACGAACAATTGTCTTTGGTCTTCAATTAAAGCTCGGATATCTTCTTTGGTAATTTCTTCTTCAGGATTTAATCGAACCCTTTCCCCTTTTGCTTGAATGCTTTTAATATGGCCGCCAGCTATTCCTACATAAACTTCATGTATTTCTAATTCCGGATTTTTTACTTTTAAATCATTTAAAGCATTTTCAATAGATTGGGTACATTCTTCAATATTTAAAACTACCCCATGGTCAACCCCTGCAGAATCAGCCATTCCTAATCCTAAAATATCAATTTTCCCATAGCTATTTTTTCTTCCAGCTATAGCCACTACTTTTGTAGTACCAATATCTAATCCTACAATTATTGGTTGTTCGTTATCCATCTTATCTTGCGTATTAATATTATCCATATTTACATATTCCTTTAAAGGGTTTTTAATTCGTTTCTAAAATTGTTTCCATTGGCATATCAGATTCTTCTTCAGGCTGTTCTATTTCTTCAAAAAAAGAACTAATATCTGACTTTGGCATAATTTTATTTAAACTCGGTCTAGTTACAATTTGTCCTTCAAAACGTAAATCAATTTCTTCATAATTATCCCATCCAATCTTATCTAAAACTTCTTTATAAAACAGCTGCAAATTAAAGAATTTTTCTTCCATTTTTGAGGTATCTCCAAAATGAATTTTTTGATTACCTATTAAGGGTATTAATTCAAACTCATTTTGCTTATTAATCTGTATTTGTGTTATTTGAGAAGACCAAAATGGATGTTTATTTATATATTCTCCCAGATATAAAATTTGAGAAAACATTTCTTTATTTTTTATTTCACTTTGAGAAAGTGGTACATCCGTAAAAACAATTGTGGGATAATTTTTCCCTAACACCAAAGGCAATAATTGCATTTGCGTATCCAAATAATAACTTTGACCTGTTCTATCAAAAATCCTTGCCATAGGTATTTTTTGTTCGATATCTATATGTAATACGTTTTTTTGGTCAATATACACTTCTGCTTTTTCAATCCATGGATTTAATAATGCTCTATTTTCTATTTTTTTCAAATCCAAATCACCAATAGGAGTTTTCAAAACTGAATCATTTCCCTCATGAAAAAGCCATTCCTCAATACTATTATTCTCTAAAAATAAATATGTTTCATCTGCTTTTATTTTTATTATAAAATCGTTTAAAAAACTCTTTTTTTGAGTTCTCGTCGAAGCAAATAACATAAAGCCTATCCCTAAGAGAATCAACAACATTAATATTGCCTTAAATATATTACTTTTCCTCTTCATATCCAATCAAATTCAAGTATTTTTCTCTAATTTTATCCACAATTTTATCCACATCTCCAGCTCCTGCTGAAATTAATATTTCCTCTTGTGAAAATTTCAAAGTTTTAATAATTTCTTCCTGACTTTCAATCACTTTAGCAATAGTCGTTTTCTCTATATATGGCAAAATCATTTCTGATGAGACACCTTCAATTGGTAATTCTCTAGCTGGAAAAATAGGTAACAAAACTACCTCATCTGCAATCGATAAGCTAGATCCAAATTCCTTATAAAAACTCTTAGTCCTACTAAATAAATGTGGTTGAAATATAATTTTAATTTTCTTTTCTGGAAATGCTTGCTTAACTCCTTGTAATAACTTCATTAGTTCTTCAGGATGATGCGCATAATCATCGATATAAATATAATCATTTTCATTAATGATATATTCATATCTTCTTTTTACCCCTTTAAAATTAGCCAATGCTTTAATAATATCTTCTCTAGGTACACCTTGCAACTTTCCTACAGCATAAGCAGCTAATGCATTTTCCACATTATGATATCCTCCCATCTTTAGAAAAACTTCTTTTATTTCTTCTCCTTCATCAACAATCGTAAATAAAAAACCTCCTTGATGTGCTCTAATGTCTTTTGCATTAATATTTGTTCTTTTATCAGCATTTATACCATATACTATTACTGATTGATGTAAGCTTGATATCGATTCGGGCACATTTTGATGTACTATTAATTTTCCTTCCTTATTAACTTTCTCTACAAAGGCTTTAAATGCTAATTCAATTTCATCTTCTGTCCCATAAATATCTAAATGATCAGCAGAAACTGCACTAAGAATTGCAATATCAGGGTGTAATCTTAAAAAACTCCTATCATATTCATCCGCTTCTACCACCACGAGATTTCTTGGATCTGACCAAAAATTAGTTTTATAATTGGCAGATATACCTCCTAAAAATGCATTGCATCCCCAATTTGAATCTCTTAAAATAAAAGCTGTCATGGTTGTTATAGTAGTTTTACCATGAGTTCCTGCAATTGCTACGCATTCCATATCTCTACTAATCAGTTCCAAAACTTCGGATCTTTTAAATAATCTAAAGTTTTTTTCTTTCACATATTGCAATAAAATATTAGTATTAGCAATCGCTGGAGTATATACTACTATATCAGGATTTTCTGGCATATGCTCTAAATTAGTCGTATATTGAACATCTATACCCTCATTTTTTAATTCTTTTGTTAATTGCGTTTCACTTCTATCATAGCCCAAAACACGCACACCGTTTTCATTAAAGAAACGTGCAATAGCACTCATTCCAATGCCACCAATACCTATAAAATAGACCGTTTTTATAGCACGCAATTTTATCATTTTTTATTTTTTAATTATTTTATTTATTTCTTTCCATATTAAATCCTCAGCCTCCGTAAGAGCACATTTTTTCATTTTAGTTTGCATTTCTCTCTGCAAATTTTCATTTTCTAAAATATTATTTACTGCTTTAGGCAACTGATTTTCCACCTCATTATCATTAACAACTAATGCTGCTCCGGCTTCTACAAATGATAAAGCATTGCTGTATTGATGATTTTCAGCAGCATAAGGATAAGGAACAAAAATTACTGGCTTACCCGCAATTGCTAATTCTGCACAAGCTAAAGCTCCAGCTCTACTTATTATTAAATCCGATGCAGCATAGAGTTTTTCAATATCTTCAAAAAATGTAGCTACAATTAATCCAGATAGTTGCTTAATTGTATCAGGTGGGCTGTATAATTTTCCAGTTTGCCAGATTATTTGATATCCTTCATCTATCCATTTTTTACAATTTTTTTCTATGGTTTTATTAATAGACATTGCTCCCAAACTTCCTCCTACTATTCCAATTGTCATTTTGGATTTTGATAATTTGAGTTCTGTTTTAACTTCACTATTAGAAAAATCAAATTTCTTTATTTGTTCTCGCACTGGATTTCCAGTTTTTACAATTTTATTTTTTGGAAAAAACTTATCCATTCCATCATATGCCACACAAATCGAATCTGCTTTTTTTCCTAACCATTTATTACTTTTTCCAGCAAAGGAATTTTGTTCCTGAATCAAGGTAGGAATTCCAAGACTTTGTGCCACTTTTAATATAGGAAAACTTGCATAGCCTCCTACGCCAATAACAAGATCAGGTTTAAAATCCTTTAATATCTTTTTTGCTTTTTTATTACTTTGAAGCAATTTAAAAAAGACACCAATATTTTTCCAAATCTTTTTTCTTTCTAATCCAACAATTGGTAAGGCTAAAATATCATAACCTGCCTTAGGCACTCGTTCCATTTCCATTTTTCCTTCTGCACCAACAAATAAAATTTCAGAATTCTTATTCTCCTTTTTAATTTTATCCGCGATCGCTAAAGCTGGAAATATATGACCACCAGTTCCTCCGCCTGCTATTATGATTTTTATTTTCTCCATTTTATTAAATTCCACCAGTTTCTAAGTATTTTTCTATAGTTTCCTTTTCTTCATTTATTTTATTTTCTTCTGCCTTTTCTTCCTCTAAACGATTTTTATATTTTATTTCTAACTCATCTGCATTTCTACTAACCGACAAGATTATTCCAATAGCTATACTAGTAAATACTACAGATGACCCTCCTTTACTAATCAAAGGCAAAGTCAAACCAGTAACTGGAAATAATTGTACAGCTACAGCCATGTTAAAGAAAGCCTGCATTACCAATGTTGTACTTAAACCCAGAGCCAGAAAAGCGCCAAAAGCATATGGTGTTTTTCTAAATATTAAAATACTTCGCCAGAGGAACATTAAATATAAAAGAATTACAATTATTCCTCCTATCAAGCCATATTCTTCTATGATTATTGCATAAACAAAATCGGAATAAGATTCTGGCAAATACTCTTTAGCCCAACTATTTCCTGGTCCTTTTCCTATTATTCCACCTCTGACAATAGCTATTGCCGCTTGGGTTATTTGGAAATTCTCATCTTTTTCATATTTATTTTCATCTTTGTTCATGAAATTGGTAATTCTAGCTTCCCAAGTGGTTGCTCTTCCTATACCTGTAGCTTTTGATAAAAAGAATACTAAAAGTAGCAAGAAGAACATACTAATTATTAAACCGAAAATATGAAAAACATTAATACGTCCTATAAATAAGATTACGCAAGAAGTTACACCTACTAATATTGCTGTAGATAAATTCTCAAAAGCGATAAAAAAGCAAATTAGAGCAATAGGAACAATCAATGGTAAAAAGCCCTTTTTTAAAGATTTAATTTCTTTTCTTTTTAAGGAAAGTGTTTTTGCCAAGTAAATATAGAGCGAAAGTTTTGCAAAATCTGAAGCCTGAATAGTTAAACCTATCCCTGGTATTTTAACCCATCGTGCCCCTTGATTAATAGAGGTACCAAAGAACATAGTATATCCTAATAAAACAAAACTGATTAAAAAGAGTATAGGAGCAAATTTTGAAAATACAGTATAATTTATTCTATGAGAAACATAAATTATTACTATACCAACAATACTTATAATAATTTGCTTTGTTAAAGTACTTCCTTCTGACAGTTCATTTCTATGTTCTAAAATACTGGATGTTGAATATACAGCAACCATTCCTATTAATAATAATAGAATTGCTACTGCCCAAATAAGTATATCTCCTTGTATTTTTAATTTTTCCCTCATCTTATTAAATTAAAGCTTCATTACTGCTTCTTTAAATTGCTCTCCTCTATCTTCAAAACTTTTAAACAAATCAAAACTAGCACAACCTGGAGCTAATAAAACAACCGAACCTGGCTCCGCAACGGCATAAGCTGCTTGTACAGCATCAACTGCAGATTGAGTTTCAATAATTGAGTAATTTGAAGAAAATGCCTGTACAACTTTAGAATTATCTTTTCCTAAACACACAATATGTGTAACTTTTTCTTCTACCACATCTCTAATTTCTTCATAATCATTACCTTTATCTTGTCCACCTAAAATTAAAACTGTAGGTTTTGTCATACTCTCTAAAGCAAACCAAACTGAATTTAAATTTGTCGCTTTACTATCATTTATAAATTCCACATCATTAACTATACGAACTTGTTCCAGCCTATGCTCTAGACCACCAAAAGTAGAAAAGCTCTCTCTAATAAGTTCATTCCTCAAGCCTAAAGCACGAGCTGATATTCCTGCAGCCATTGTATTATACTGATTATGACTTCCTTTTAATGCTAAATCATGTATGGAAATTTCTGTTTCTTCTTCTTTCCATTTAAAATGTAAATTTTCTTCTTTTTTCATCGCAACTATAGGTTCATTTAATTGATTAACTTCTCTTGACATTCCTGCTATTTTAGGTTTTAATGTGTTATTTTCTATATATTTTGCTATATTTGGATCGTCCAAATTTAAAATTAACAAATGCTTTTCGGTTTGATTTTGAGCTATTTTAAATTTACTATGAACATAATTATCCATGCTTTCATATCTATCCAGATGATCTTCAGAAATATTCAATATCACTGCTATTTCAGGATAGAATTTTTGAATATCGTCTAATTGGAAACTACTTAATTCTAATACATACCAATCTTTAGGGTTTAAGGCGATTTGTTTAGCAAAACTATAGCCTATATTCCCAGCTAATGCACAGTTCAACCCACTCTTTTTTAAAGTATGAAATAGTAAACTTGCAGTAGTTGATTTTCCATTCGTTCCTGTTATTCCTATCACTTTGCTTTGTCCCATATACTG
>DATGSF010000177.1:0-2055 GCA_035302865.1 Chitinophagaceae bacterium | reverse complement strand
TAAGAATTGCTTTATTTTTTTAAAAAGAAAAAAGATTTTAATCTAAAATTGGATGGCTATTAATTTCTATTTGTTGCATTATAATAGTATCCTCATTTTTTTCGACAAATTTACCTTGAATTACGATATGCTCCTTCTCTTTTATTTTCTCTATTAAACTAATATCCTTATCAGGGCAGTAGGAAACAACAATGCTATTAGAATTATTGCCTTCGCAGTGTAATTCAATAAATAAACAATCTTCTTTTTCGGACTTATGAAAAGATAATACTTCCCCGGTTAAATCAATTAAATTGTTCTTGTATTTTTCTAATGCATTCGTTTCATTTTGACTGAAATCACTGCATAATTCAGTTGCTGTCACTGAAAATGGTAATTTTTGATCTTCTTTTATTTTTTCATCTAGACTTATGTCTTGGTATTCATCATTTGATGTCCTTGTGTTTTCCGTTGAATTATTATTGCATGCTATTACATTTAATAATACAAAAGAAATAAAGCTGTTTAGAATAAATTTTCTTATTATCATAATACTATTTTTTGTATATGGTTATTACAGTTTGTTTAAAGTATTGTTCAATCATGTTTTAGTATCATTATTTTTATATTTTAAAAAAAAATATTTAAAGATTTAAACCATTTTATTTTTTTAATGTTAGTGTGGTATAAATTCTGAGGAACATGACTTTTACTAAGAAACAGAGTTTTGTGAGATAATTAAAAATAATAAAAATGGATAATAAAAAAGATATACCACATACCATGAAAACACTTTCTAGTGTTATCAAATCTTTAAAAGAGAAGGGAATAAAAACAGAGCTTAAGTACGAAAAGTCAGGTACTTTAACAGGTTTTGGAAAAACTTATCAACCACAAGATTTATCTTTAATAAAGACTTATCGCTTTGAAGGAATATCGAATCCAGATGATAATTCAGCTTTGTATTTATTTGAAGATAAGGAGGGAAAGAAAGGCTATATTATTGACATCTATGGAAATGAATCAAACTTGGATGATAAATTTTCAGAGTTTTTAAGAAACACTCCTAGTAATAAGGAAGATTAAAGCGAAGTTAAGAAGAGAGTATATAATAACTGTTCTTCATTAAGCAAGAAATTCCATGGATGTATTATTTTCAAAAAATGCATATGTGTTTATATAAATCAATTTTTTACAATTAATATTTATTAACAATTAAAACTTAAAGTAAATTATGAGTACAATGTCAGATAAAATAAAAGGTAACTGGAATAAAATGAAAGGTAATTTAAAGCAAAAATGGGCTGAATTAACCGATGATGATTTAATGTATGAAGAAGGTAAAGAAGATGAATTAGTAGGTAGAATTCAAAAGAAAACTGGTGAAACTAAAGAAAGTATCAACGAGTTTATTGATAGCATGAAGTTTGATTAATTTCATTTTATTATATAAAAAAGCTCAGGAAAAATTCCTGAGCTTTTTTTATAGTTATTATTTAAAGCTGTCCATTTCATCACGGATTTCTTTAACTAAATCCATTTTGTTTAGAATAGCATAAATATTTGATAATGCTTCTAATGATTGTTTGTAAAAGATTTTATCATTATGACTTAAGTTTCTCGCATTTCTTTGGAAGCTCATTCTAGCATCTTCAAGGAATGGGATTGCTTCTTCAAAGATTTTATTTCTTTCTAATTCTAGAGCGTCATATTTTTTTTGCTCACTAATCGGAAGACTTTGCATTTCTGAATTAATTACCGCAGCTTTGTTAAAATGAAATGCACCCATTTGATAATTGAATTTACCATTTTGAGGATCCAGAGCTAATGCTTTTTCATAAGATTTTAAAGCATCTTTATTATATTGCTTTTTTTCATTCTCATCTTTAGCATTATTTGCTAAATCTGCTTGGATTATTCCTAAATTAAAAATCAATTCAGGATCATTAGGATTTGCTTTCACCGCCTCTTTCAATTTAGAAAGCATTTTATCAACATTACCTGATTCTAAATAGTAATTCAATTCTAAAGTAGAAAGATTTTCGTCTTCAGGGAATTTTTCGCGGCCTTCTTCCA
>DATGSF010000176.1:0-7352 GCA_035302865.1 Chitinophagaceae bacterium | reverse complement strand
TCATTGGATCTTTAAAGCATAATAATAAGAATGAAATTATATGCTTTCTATACATGAGAATAAATAAAGTGTATAGAAATGTAAAAATAAGCAACATGCCTATGGATGATAAGGAGGATATTGTCCCTTCTATCACTGTTGTTCCAATACCTATTGACTGAGATGCATTATCGGTTAAGTATTTTAATTGTTCTTCATTAGTTATATCATATTTCTCACTTATCCAATCCTGCAACTTTTCTAAAGCACTGATTATTTGCTCTTTAAATGCTGGTAAATCTTCTGTCATATGGCTCATTTGTGTTCCTAAAAGAAACATAATAGAAAGAACGAATAAGGTGAGCAATACGGTCGAAGTGATTGCACTTACTGAACGTGGAAATTTTAATTTGTTTTCAAAAAAACGTGCTATTGGAGTTAATATTATGGCTAATAATAATCCTATTATTAATGGTACTATTACCATTTTTGCCCAAATTGCAATATAAACTAAACCTATAATAGCAATAACTACAGATGCTAATTTGAAATAAAAAGGATATGATTTTGTATTTTCCATAAGATTAACAAATAAAAATAGTAAAATACAAATCATTTAAATAATGATTTGTATTTTTTAAAATTGAAGATAATAAAAAAAATGAAAAATCAATGTTTTTAAACTTTTGACTTTTAAATTTGTCTTACTTTTGTATAAAATTAAAAACGCATTAAAATATTATGAAAAGAAAAAGCCTTTTATTATTATTATTTAGTTTTATGTCTTTAGGTTTTGTTATGCAAAGTGCTTTTGCTCAAAGTTCTAAAGCTGTTCTAGATAAGGTAAGTTCCAAATTGCAAAGTTCAAACAAATTACAAGCAACTGTCTCCTTTACTATGGAAAATAAAGCTGGTAAAAAAATGACTGAAGATACTGGAGTGTTTTATATGCAAGGTGATGCCTATAAAATTAAAATGAAAAATCAAGAGATTATTACTAATGGTAAAACCATTTGGACTTATTTAATACCTAACAAGGAAGTGCAAATTTCTAATTATGTTGAAGCTGAACAGTCCATTTCTCCTAAACAATTATTTTCTGGATCTTATGATAAAGAGTTTTCACATGCTTATCTACGTTCATCAAGCTATCAGGGAAAAAATGTTCATGTAGTTAAATTAACTCCCAAGAAAAATCAAAGCTTTTCTACTTTAGATTTATATATCAACAAAGCTAATAATGAAATAGTTGGGGGAATTATGCATCTTAAAAATGGAGGAAAAGTAAATTATACTATAACAAACTTAAATCTAAAACCTAATTTCCCTGCTGGATTATTTGAATTTAATACCAAAGCAAATCCTAATGTGGAAGTCATAGATTTAAGATAAAATTTTTTAATAAACAAAGCCAAAAGTATTCCTAATGTTTTAAAATGGAATACTTTTTTTGTTTTATCTTCTTTTATCTTTAAACTTTACTATAAAAATATGCTTTTTTGAGACTGTTTAAATTTATATTGTATTCTAGTATATTCGCTGCTACTTGTGTCGTAGGATTAACTATGGCTACAGAAAGATTATTGTTAGAAAATTACCCTCCTATATTTCATCCATTACACATTTTTGTATTTGCAAATACATTGATTGTCTATAATATTCATTATTATTCAAAAAAAATCCCAACAAATATATCGGATAGGGCTGCATGGTCGCAAAAAAATAAAAGAACACATCTTGTAGTTTTAATAATTGCACTTCTTATATCTTTATTCTCTCTTTTTTACTTATCTATGAAAATTGCTATAATATGTGCTTTTTTAGGTCTCATCTCTTTTGCTTATTCTTTGCCTTTATTGCCATATGGTAAAAAGCGAAAATTAAAAGAATATGGAATCTTAAAAATTGTTTTATTAAGCTTAGTGTGGACAATGGTAAGTGTTTATTTACCTATCATTTATTATGAAATTGCTTTTTCTGATTATCAATTAGAATTTTATATGCGCTTTGTATTTATGTTTCCTCTATGTGCAGCCTTTGATATCAGAGATATGCATATTGATGAAAAATACAATATTAAAACCCTGCCTAATAGTTTAGGCATTGAAAATACCTATAAGTTAATTCATGTTTTTATTGTTTTATGGGTATTATTATCTCTATGGCAATTCTTAAGAATAGGGGCCTTAGATAGACTTATAATTAATTTATTTTTTACTGTTTTAATGAAAATTGCAATAGATTATACTAGAAAAAAGACTTCTGATATATTCTATCTTTTTATTATTGATGGTCTGATGTTATTTTATTCTCTTTTTATAATTTTCCTGGGATAAATTCCTGCATAATAAGTTGGTTTAAATAATATTAAGCATAAGCTCTTTTTTTCTTGAAACCATTATATCTTCTAATAATCATTCTATTTTATAAATTTTTCCAGAATCCGTAATAGCATATAAAACACCATTGCGTGCTTGATGTATATCCCTAAATCTTTCTTGCTCATTTTCTAATAAACGTTCTTCACCTACAATTCTATTATTTACAATTTTTAAGCGAATAATGTGTTGTCCACTCAAGCAAGCAAGAAAAAGATTATTTTTCCATTCTTCTAACTTTCCATTATAAAAAGTAATTCCACTAGGAGAGATTGATGGATCCCAATAATATCTTGGTTGCTCCATACCTTCCTTTTTTGTTATTCCTTCTCCAATTTTATCGGCATTATATTCTAAACCATAAGAAATAATGGGCCATCCATAATTTTTGCTTGAATGAATTAAATTTAATTCATCTCCTCCTTTCGGACCCATTTCCGAACTCCATAATTCTTTAGTTTGTGGATGTATAGCTAGGCCTTGAACATTTCTATGTCCATAGGAATAAATTCCGTCTTTCGCTTGAGCATCAGTAAGGAAGGGATTATTAGGCGCAGGATTTCCGTTTTTATCAATTTTTATTATTTTACCTAAATAACTATTTAATTCCTGCGCTTGTGGTCTTGTTTCTAAGTTGGATCGCTCTCCTGTACTGACATAAAGAAAACCATCTTTATCAAATACTAATCTGCTGCCATAGTGCATATGGCCATTATAAGCGGGAGTAGCTCTAAAAATGACTTGTGGATTAATTATTGAACTTTCCTCTTCAATTAAAAGACCTTTTGCAACAGCGGTTACAGTTCCATTTTCATATGCTTCTGAAAATGTCCAATATATTAAATTATTATTGTCAAAATCAGGATCTAATACTATATCTAATAAACCTCCTTGCCCTTCAAAAACTACATCAAGAAATCCTTCAATTTTTTTATCCAAGTTTCCATTTTCTAGGAAAATTTGTGCGTATCCAGATTGATCAGTAACCAATAATCTATTGTCAGGAAGATCTTTTATGCTCCAAGGCTTTCCTATGTCTTCTGCTATTATTTCTACTTCATAATTACTTTGACTTACCATCTTAGGTGCGCGAGTTTGCCCATCAAATGCCGGTGTATAATCCGTATTGGGTTTTCTTTTTTCTACACTATTATGATGGGTTGTTGTAATATCTTTTTCGTTTTTGCAAGAAAAAAAGCAAAGAATTAAGCTTGTATAAAGGAGGATTTTTTTCATGACATTTAAAGTTGCTTATTTACTCTGTAACAATTTATATTTGGGAATGTTTATTGCCAAACTTTGTGTATAAAAAAGCTTGCCTAAAAAATCAGGCAAGCTCATGATTATTAAAATTACAGAAATGTTTTATTTAATTATCCACTTGTTGATTGTAATAACTGTCCATCTCCAGTAACAGTACCCATATTAGCAATTACTTCATTTCCAAATTCAGAAGTTTTTAATAAAGTAGCTCCGGACATTAAATTATAAAAATCTATTGTTACATGCTTACGCATTATAGTAGCTTCAATTGCAGATTTTATCATATCTGACACTAGGTTCCAGCCCATGTATTCAAACATCATGCAACCACTTAAAATCACAGAACAAGGATTCATAGAATCAGTTCCTGCAAACTTTGGTGCTGTACCATGTGTTGCTTCAAAAACCGCATAACCTGTATTATAATTGATATTTGCTCCAGGGGCAATACCAACACCACCAACAATTGCTGCTAAAGAGTCAGAAATATAATCACCATTTAAATTTAATGTTGCAACAACAGAATAATCTTTTGGATTCAATAATATTTGCTGTAAGAAATTATCGGCAATAACATCTTTTACTAATAATTTACCAGCAGCCAATGCTTTTTTTTGCATTTCATTAGCATATGTTTCACCATGTTCTTTTTTCAACTCATCCCATTCGTCCCAAGTAAAAGTTTGTTCTCCAAATTCTTTTCTAGCAACTTCATATCCCCATGCCTTAAAACTACCTTCAGTATATTTCATAATATTTCCTTTATGTACCAAAGAAACATTAGGTTTATTATGTTCCAAAGCATATTCTATTGCTGCTCGTACTAATCTCTGAGTACCTTCTTTAGAAACTGGCTTAATACCATAGGAAGAATCACCAGGGAAGCGTACTTTATCTACTTTCATTTCATTTAAAATGAAATTTTCAAACTTATTAGCTTCTTCTGTTCCCGCCTGCCATTCTATTCCTGCATAGATATCTTCAGTATTCTCTCTGAAAATTGTCATGTCTACATAATCTGGATTTTTTACAGGAGAGGGTACACCTTTAAACCATTCTACAGGTCTTAAACATACATATAAGTCTAGAGTTTGTCGAATAGCAACATTTAAAGAACGAATTCCTCCACCTATAGGTGTTGTCAAAGGTCCTTTTATAGAAACAATATACTCTTTTGCTGCATCTAACGTTTCTTGTGGTAACCATTCTCCAGTTTTATCATGCGCTTTTGCACCAGCAAGTATTTCCTTCCATTCAATTTTTCTTTCTCCATTATAGGCTTTTTCTACTGCTGCATCAAAAACATTTTGAGCAACTTTCCAAATTTCGGGACCAATACCATCACCTTCTATAAAAGGAATTATAGGATAATTAGGAACTTGCAATTTTCCATCTTTACCCATTGTAATTTTTTCAGCTTTCATATTGTATGTATTAAATAAAATTTATTATAATTGAAATTGTAAAATAGTTCTGTAAAATTACGTTTTTTTTATGATTTTTGCCTTCTTTTGAAAAAGTTAAAATAATATTCACGAAAGGGATATGAAAAATGAAATAGTTTTTTTATTTTTAAAAAATAAAAAAGATTTATGCAAGGTAAAATAAGTAATGAAATAAAAATTGGTGCATTTGTTGTTGGGGTCATTTTATTGTTTGTTTTGGGATTAAATTTTTTAAAAGGCAACTCTTTTTTTAAAAAAGATTTAGAATTTCATACCTTTTATAAGGAAGTTCAAGGTCTTCAAACTTCCGCAGATGTGCGCTTACATGGTGTTTCTGTTGGAAAAATTAAAGAAATTAGCTTACAAAAAGATAAATCTATTAAAGTATCATTTATAGTTGATAATAAAGTAGATATCCCAGAAGGTACAATTGCAAAATTAACTTCTGATGATTTATTAACTGGAAGTAAAATTATTTCCTTAGAAATAATGGAGGATCATGGAAGCTATATGAAAAATGGATTTATGGAAGGTAAGGAGTCCGAGGGTATTTTAGACGATTTATCGAGTTCGGTTTCTCCTTTAATCGGAACTGTTCAAACTACTTTAACTACTATAGATACTGTTTTAAATTCTATTAATTTATTAATTAATGAAGAAACAAGAGCACATTTAAATAATAGTTTTGCTTCATTAGAACTAACAATGAATGAATTGGCTAATTTTGCGAATGTACTTAATAAGCAAACCCAAAGTCTCGATAATATAATGCGAAATATTGATGGTTTGACTGCTAATTTAACCAGTAATAATGCTGCAATTTCCAATACCTTAAATAGTTTAGAGCAGTTTTCCGGGCAATTGTCAGAGAGTGATTTTAAGAAAACACTGAATAATCTTGAGCAAACTTCTAATGAATTAAATGAACTTATTCAAAAAGTTAATAGTGATGAAGGATCGTTAGGGAAATTGATTCATGAAGATGATTTGTATAATAATCTAAATAGTACTTTAGAGTCTATAGATGGTGTCTTGCAAGAAGTAAAAGGAAAACCTGGTAAATATTTAAATATTTCTGTTTTTCCTGCGAAGCAAAAATAACTGGATTAAAAATATTTTCGATTAATGTTTTTTGAGAAATAATAAGGGGTTTATAAGATAAGCCCCTTATTTTATTGAGAAATTCAATGTTGGTTTTATATACAATATACCGATATTATTAAATATAGATAAAGTATTAATCCATTTTATGCAATCGTAATTTTATATTATTAATTGCAGGGCTAATTGGAATTTGACAAGCCAAACGAGTTTCTGGATTTGGAAATGGTAAGGTGTCAATCATATCTAATTCATCATCACTTTGTTCATCTAAATCGTCTAATCCTTCAATAATATCTACACTACAGGTAGCACAAAGAGCCATACCGCCACAGGTCGCTTGAATGTCATATTCGCTTGCTTTTAAGAATTCCATTAAATTTAATCCCATGTCAGTCGGCGCCTCTAAGCTAACAATATTTCCATCTTCATGTTCAACATGAACCGTTATTGTATTTTCCATATTCTAATATTTTTGCAAATTTACATTATTTTTTGATTTGAAATAAAGAATACTTAGCCTCTTCTTTTTTTATGGTGTTTTTTAAACTTCCCAATTCTTGAATGCTTAATTCTATTTCATCACCTGCTTTAATCCATGTTTCTTTTGCATTGGGATTTTCTCTTAATTTAGTACCATTTAGTTCTAATAAACATCCTGTCCCAACAGTTCCGCTACCAATTACATCTCCAGGATAAAGTGTTACCCCATAAGAACATCTTTCTATTATTTCAGCAAAAGTCCAATCCATATCCTTGAAATTCCCTCTAGATAAAAGTTCACCATTTACTTTGGCTGTCATTTCCAAATCATAAGCATTTCCAACATGTCCAGGTAAAGGATTTGTTTTATAAGCCTTTAAAGATTCTGGACTTACGAGTATAGGACCAGCAGTAGTTGCAAAATCTTTTCCTTTTGCCGGACCTAAATTCAATTGCATTTCTTCCCTTTGTAGTGTTCTTGCGCTCCAATCATTTAATATCATATAACCTGCAATATAATCATCTGCTTCATTTGCTCTAATGTTTTTCCCTTTTTTACCTATAATGATTGCTATTTCTAATTCATAATCTAATTTATTGAAATGATCTTCTAGTAAATAAATAGTACCTGGTCCTGAAAAAACATTATGGTTACTAAAATAAAAAACTGGAAATTCATCAAAAGCAGCTATCATTTCTAAAC
>DATGSF010000175.1:0-2685 GCA_035302865.1 Chitinophagaceae bacterium | reverse complement strand
AAATCCGAGAGCAATAAATTTTTATAAAAAGAATGGTTTTGTAGACTTTGACAAGCATATTTTTAAACTTGGAAATGACGAACAAACAGACATTATGATGAAACTAAAACTAACGAATTAAACAACGCAAAAAAGGTCTAGCGCTAAAATCTTTTCTCGTCTCCACTCCTAAAAATTGAAAGTATCGGTGATTTCCTCAGGAAAGCTGCGGGACTTCCTCAACTTTTATCAATTTTTAGTTCGCTACAACTTCAAAAAAAAATGAGGCGTGTCCTAGAGACGGGCAGTTGTGATTTAGAACTGGAGGGTTTTATTCGATTTTACTTCCCGTTGGTCAGTGAGCTATGGTTCTCTAGGGAACTACCCCTCTATTTTTTAAAAAATAATTAATATTCCTTTCTTATTCCATTTATTAACCAAATCAAGGGATTTGTTATTTAATGGATTTCCTGAAATGTCAATGTATTTAAGGTTTTTAATCTTAAAAATCTTTTTTGGAATTTCAGATATATTATTATTTTCTAAGAATAACGCTTCTACACCATGCTTTTTTATTTTTTTTAACTTCGGAATACTTTTTAACTGTTGATCTTTCAGATCTAAAAATTTTGAATATTTTTCAGATAGAAATTCATCAATATCAGTATAATATTTTGCTTCTCCAGGATAAGTCGAAGTATAATCAAAAGATGATAATTTTAATAACAAGGTGTCTTTTGAGATAACTAATGGTTCAAAATATCTTTTATCATATAATAAATTCTTCCCAAAAAGAGAATGATTTAATTCTATTATAAATATCTCATTTATACTAACATTTATATTAAAATACCCATTATCATCTGTTATAGTTCGGTATATGATAAGGTTACATTCATTCTTAAAATATAATTCCGCCTTTTTAACTGGTTCATTTGGTCTTTCTCTTATTTCAATTCTTCCTAAGATATCTTGAGAAAAAACTTGAAAACAAATAACTAAAGTCAGTATAAAGCTAAAAAATCTCATTTTTATTAAAATCTAGGTCTTGTGTTCTTTTATTGAAACTTTTATCAATTTGTATAGAAACTGTAGACTTCCCTTAATTAGAACCATTCATAAGTTTAAATATCCATATTAAAATATAAAAGCATTTAGAACTCCTCTTCGATGGCTGTCGTTAACCCTATTACTATATCTACAATACGATATGTGTTGGTTTGTTTCACAGAATAAAGATATAAAAATTATTTAGATTAGCTGTATTCTAAAAAAGAGAGGAGTTAATTAAAAAGGGGGATAAAACTTTTGTTGTTTACCCCCCTTATAATAATTTACGAAATCTAATAATAGGTGTCATTTAAACGATAGACAACCTCTTTAAAGCTTTATTATTTACTCAATTCTTTAATCAATTCTTCTCCTCTTTTTACATAAGAATCAAAGTTTTGTTTTTTAGCAATTTCAATACATAATACTGCAGTTTTAATTGCTTCTTCCTTCTTTCCAAGTTGTTTAAGAATAACAGCTTTATTGTAAACATAATACGCTGGTACTTTATCTCCTTGTAGTTCTATTGCTTTGTCTGCATAGAGTAGTGCATCTTCTAAGTTTATATTCTCAAGAGAATAATAAGAAGCTGCTCTAAAGTAATCAATTTGCGATGCTTCTCCACCTTCTATTACTTCTTTAATTGAAGCTTCGGTAAGTTCTGCAGTTGGCACTTCAACAGGTATAGTTAATAGAGTGTTTTCCCATGCTATTTGCAACTCAAACTGATTGGTTTGTAGATTTACAAAATCGATTGTAAATGTTTCAATTTTATCGCTTAACTTTTTAACTGGTGCTTTAACTTCTGCAACTACCGATTTTTTATTAAACTTTCTCGGTACTCCCCAGTTGTTTGTCTCACTATATAAAATCACTGTCCATGCCCCTTCTTCAGGCGTAGCAAAAATTGAATAAGTCCCTGGTTCTACATTTTTTTCGCCAAATACAATTTCTGTGTCAAATGAGATAGTTGTGTTTTCATTAGCTCCAAAACGCCACATTTTACCAAAAGGAACTAATTCCTTGTGCATATCCCTTCCTCTCAGTGAAGGACGAGAATAGACAAGCTCAAAATTTGTAAGTCCTACAGTTTGTTGACTTACTGCTTTTGGACTAGGTGCTGGAGTTTTCACTTTCTGTTCTTGTGCTTCTGCAGTTAATCCTACAACTAATCCTAAAAATAATAACAATGTTTTCTTCATAATTTTAAAATTTAATAATCAAAGATAGATATAAGTCATTACTTTATCTCACTATTATTCATTTTTTAGATTTTTTTAAATAAAAAAGGCTATCAAAAATGAATAGCCTTCTTTTAAATATTTTGTATTTTTAATTTATTCCTCTGTAAATTTATCCATCACTTCTTGCGTTACTCCTGAAGCACTAAACCCTCCATCGTGATATAAATTTTGCATTGTCACGTAACGCGTATAGTCTGAGAATAAAGATATACAGTACTTTGCACATGCATCTGCAGGCGCATTGCCTAACGGACTCATTTTATCTCCAAAAGCTAAAAATTCTTGAGAACCTTGAATTCCTTGTCCCGCAGTTGTTGGTGTTGGAGATTGCGAAATAGTGTTGATTCTCACTTTTTTCTTTAACCCATAATGGAAACCAAAACTACGTGAAATAGATTCTAACAATGATTTT
>DATGSF010000174.1:0-3888 GCA_035302865.1 Chitinophagaceae bacterium | reverse complement strand
GCTTGATGCCTCAAAGCTATTTAAAATAAATCTCATGAATAATGCGATTTAAACATCCCAAATTTAATTCCTAAAGCCTTTTAAAAAGTATTTAGCCTAATTTTTTCCAGTTTTAAATGGTATTTAAAGAATAATGCTGTTCTTCTTATGAATAGATATCATTTTTCAATAAGATTAATAAAAAAATAAGCTAAAGTTTGTTAACTTTACGGGTAGTTAAGGTACTTTTAGAAAGTGTTACTATATAGCAGAGATAAGGTAGGAGAATGTTGTGTATAGCCTAATAAATAATGAAAACAAATAAACTATAGAGAATTTTAAGAAAAGATAAAATTAATGAAAGCATCAGAAACCAAAGTAGAAGAATTTTTATCCTCAAACAAAACACAATTTGTAATACCAGTTTACCAAAGAAACTATGATTGGACAATCCCTCAATGCAAACAATTACTTGACGATATTCTTGAAGTAGGTAGTAAAAAAATAAATGCACACTTTATTGGAAGTATTGTTTTTGTACATGATGATGTTTACACTTCTTCAAGAGTAAAAGAATTAACAATAATTGATGGACAACAGCGAATTACAACAATCACACTTATATATTTGGCTTTATATCATTTAGCCAAAGAGTTAGGGAATACTTCTTTGGAAAATGAAATAAATGAGACGTATTTAATTAATAAATATGCATCCGAAGAAGAAAAATTAAAGTTACGCCCAACTGAAAATAATGATGAAGCTCTTAAATACTTATTAAGAAATCATAATGGAGAAGAGTTCAACGGATTCTCAAGATTAATAGATAATTTTAAATATTTTAGAGAACGAATAGTTGAAGAAAATTTTGAAGTGGTCTTAGCTGGTTTATCAAAACTTATGTTTGTTGAAGTTTCATTAGATCGCGAAAAAGATAACCCACAAAGAATATTTGAAAGTTTAAACTCCACAGGTTTAGAACTTACACAAGCAGATTTAATTAGAAACTATATTCTGATGGGGTTAAAACGAAAAGACCAGAATAAAATTTATCATAACTATTGGGAAGTAATCGAAAGATATGCAAAAGATGAATCCTCAAATAAAAGTAGAGTTTCTGATTTCATAAGAGACTATTTAACTGTTGAGAATAATAAAATTCCGAATAAAAATAAGGTTTATATAGAGTTTAAAGACAAGTACCCCACATCTACTGTCGAAGACTTGGAATCAATTCTGAACAACATAAAAACTCTTGCTAAACACTATAATAAGTTAATCAATCCAAAAAACGAATCCGATTTAGAAATAAGAAAACAACTAGAGTTTATAAATCGTTTAGAAATAAATGTCGCGTATCCTTTTTTAATTCGAGTGTATGAAGATTATTCAAATGAAATAATAGATAAAGAAATATTTATAAAAATATTAGAACTAATTCAAACCTATACTTGGAGGCGTTTTATTGTTGGTTTACCTACAAATGCATTAAATAAAATTTTCATGAATCTATATGATAAAATTGATAAGAGTAATTATCTATATTCGATTCAAAAAACTTTATTGCAAAGAATTGGTACTCAAAGATTTCCACGTAATGAAGAGGTAGTTGAATCTTTGAAAATAAAGGATGTTTATAATATAAAATCAAAAAACAGGACTTATTTATTAGAAAGATTAGAAAACTATCAAAATAATGAACCAGTTAGAATAGAAGGAAATCCTGATATAACTATTGAACATATTTTTCCTCAAAACCCAGATGTGAAGTGGAAATTAGAATTAGGACAAGAAGAATTTAATGAGTTTAAAAACCAATATCTAAATACCATAGGAAACCTAACCTTGACAGGTTATAATTCTAAAATGAGCAATAAATACTTCACGGAAAAAAGAGACATGAAAGATTATGGTTTTAAAAATAGTCGTTTATGGCTTAACAAATACATTAGCGAACTTAACAAATGGGGAATTTCTGAAGTAAAAGAACGATTAAAACTAATTAGTGAAAGATTTTTAAAGATTTGGGATATTCCCAATATAGATATTGAAGATAATAATTCAGGAGAAGAAATTAATATTTTTGAAGCTGATGATCCAAAAGGTAAAAAACTTGAATATGCCGTCTTTTTTGATCAAAAATTAGAAATAAAGCAGGTCTCTAAACTGTATCAAGAAATAATCAGACAACTTTTTGATTTAGAGCCTCAAAAATTTTTCACTTCTGAATTAGCAGAAAAACTTTCTTTAACAAAGACACCAAGTGAAGGAAATCCTAGACAACCAGTTGCTATAAATGACAGTTATTTTATCGAAAGCAACTTTGATAATATTGGAAAATTTGATAGAATAAAATTAGCATTGCAAGAATTTGATTTAGAAGATGAATTATTAATCAAATATGAAGAGTAAAAACTATACTCCCCCACCCATCCCAAAGGCATGAAAATACAACTTTCTCTGCTAGGCAAAAGCACTACAAATTTAAAAGCCACTACATTTTCAATTTTCATGCCTTTACTAAACATCTTAAAATAAAACACATTGAAAAACAAACAATTCTTAAATAGAAAAAACAAGTTTTACAAAAAAACAGGACGGCAAACATTATTTTTAGGAATTGCACTTTCATCACTTACTTTTCTTATTTTAATTCCTGTTTCAATTGGCTTATATTTTCTAATAAATGGAGAGGCAAATGGTGTTTGGACTTTTTATCAAAATATTTTTAATGATTTTAAATCAAATTATTACTTTGTTTTTATACAAATCTTCGTTATTCTATTTGCAATATGGATTGCAGGACCCAAATTATCCCAACAAATAATAGAAAATAAAAGAAATTATTATTGGACTAGTGTTTTTATAATTATACTCCTATGGATTTTAGTATGCATTAGTTCTGCAAGTGCAGCAGCTATTCAAAATTCCTTTAAATATGGTGTAAAAGGCTTTAAAAATGTAATTACAAATTGGTTTCTTTTTGGATTTTTACCCTTTTTACTCCTGGGCATAGTTCATGCTTTAATTATTAGTTTTTTTATCGGAAAAAGAATTCAAACAAAAGGTGTTAAATTCAATACTTTAGAAAAATATAAAAGAAAATAAAGCTCTCCACAATTTTTAAAATCCAACCTGCAAAGCTTAATTTTTGCATAATTATTTTGTAATTTTGGTTCTTAATAACTTTGCGCTGCAATGATGTAGATAAGATAGGGATAGAATTATTACCAATGATGCACCGGAAATACATGTTATAAGATATAAATTATTGATAGATAAAATATTATAACATAAAACTAATGAAATACGCATAGCCCAAAGTAAGCAGCAAAAAAATCGCAATTACACATTTTAATGAATAATAATAGAGAAATCATATTTAAAAAATATTTTTCTCCTGAAAGTCTTAGGCTTGCTTGGGAAAGAATGATACGTTCCAATGGAAGAGATGTAAAAGATTATTTCGGAATAGAAATTTACTCCGCAAACCTAGATAAAAATTTGGCCCGACTTTCAAATGCAATCATTAAAGGGGAATTCAAGCCCCAAAGACCATTTAAATATTACGAACCTAAAGCATCTAAAACACATAGGACAAAATCCGTTTTAAGTATTGAAGATGCGCTAGTTTATCAAGCAATTGCAAATACAGTAGCCACAAATAACTATAAAAGAATAGCAGAAAATAACAGCTTTGTTTTTGGTAGTGTACTGCATGCCGAAGTGGAAAAAGGAACGGATTTATTAAAAGAACCTGAGGCTGATTTTTATTTTTTTGAATATTATATTCCTCTTTATAAAAAATTCATCGATTCTGTAAATACCGAAATTGAAAATACACAAATTCGCTATAAACTCGAAACAGATATTACAGGATTTTTTGATTGCATTCCTCATTCAAAATTA
>DATGSF010000173.1:0-3850 GCA_035302865.1 Chitinophagaceae bacterium | reverse complement strand
CATTTCATTGAAGGTATATAAAATATTATTACTTACTAATTGGAAGGACTTCCAGTTGTTTCAAAATTCAAGTTGTTTTCATTATGATTTTGAACAATACTATACACTTTTTTTGTTTGATGATAAATCTTACTATTATATCTATTTCCTAAAACAATTATAGTAAAATCCTCCTCAATAAATCGGTAAAAAACCGTATTATTTCCATGCCACCAACCATTATGATAAACCACTTTTTGACCATCTAAATCTTCATCCATTCTCCAACCCAAACCATAATTTCTACTTCCGGGTCTTTCATAAGAATAACCTTTATAACAAATTTCAGTAGTCTTAGGATTTAAAAGCACATTATTATACAAGCTTCTATCCCATTTATACAAATCTTCTACAGAGCTAAAAATTCCTTTATCACCATAAATTCCATCCGCATACATATCAGGGTCTATTTGCCAATTTGCCTTATAGGAAATAGCCATGTTATGAGGTTTAGGAACTAAAGGATTATACACAAAAGTATTTTCCAAACCTAAAGGTTCAAAAATAAATTCCTTCATAAAATCAGGATAGGGCAAATGCACAACAACTTCAATAATTGTAGCTAATAAAGCATAATTTGTATTGCTGTATTGAAACCGTGTTCCAGAAGGAAAAGCCAATGCAGGTTTATGTTTAATAATTAAATCTAATAAATCATCATTAGTCATATTTTTACTTCTTGGCCAAAATCGTGTTGCCCATTTTAAATAATCCTGAATACCACTTCTATGATTTAGAAGCATTTCTATTGTTACATTTTCATAAGGAAACTCAGGAATATAATAAGTAACTTTATTTTTTATATCTAAATAACCACTTTGATGCAACCACATTATTGCAGTAGCAGTAAAGGGCTTAGATGTTGATGCTAATTGACTGGTAGTATTCTCTTGCCATGGTATTTTTCTCGCCCTATTAGCCATTCCAAAATAACGTTCATATAATACCTTACCTTGGTGACCCACCAGAACTGCTCCATTAAATCCATTTCTAACCTCGGAAGCATAAAAAGAATCTAAACTTTTAATCAATTCTCTTGCTTCTCTACTGTTTGTATCCACAAAGGTCAACATTGTTGCATTTTCTTTAACCCGGGTATTCTCAATATCATCTTCTAAAACCTCTATCTCCTCTGCATGCTCCAAAGCCAAAGTTGGTTTAACAATGAGTAAAAAAACAAGATATATAATTGCGGAAAAAGTGACAGTATTTATTATTTTTTTCGTCTTTTTTTGCATTTTTCTTTAAAGATTTTAAATTTTTTCAATTTCGTGTTTTACATACTCCTTTAAATCTTCAACAAACTCGAAGTATCTTTGGTTTAATTCATAATAATGACCCAAACTTATATTGTATGCCTCTTTACTAGATGGCATATATTTCCCTCTACGCTCTAAACGTAAAAAAGAACGCTCTAAACCTTTAATTTTTTTAATATCAGAAAGCCATTTACCTGCATTCAAATAAAGAAATAACATACGAAAGGAATCTGGAAGAATTTCTTCGAATTCATTTATTGTTTTCATTACTGATTTTTCGAAGTTTAATAAATCTTCGGAACTAGGATAAAAATAAGGGTCATTTGCTAAAAAATGATCGAACAAATGATCCACACAAGGACCAGCATATAATCTATAAGCTGGTCTAAAATAAATCTTAGATTTTAAAACCTGTGGATGTTGATCTGTAAAAGCATCAATCTTTCTATGTAATAAAATACCTTTTTTTATATTTTCAGGAAATGTATCAAGAATTTTTCTACCTTTTACATAATCGCCGATAAAATTCCCTACCAATATTTCTGGATTTCCTAAACTAAAGGTTGCATGTCCTAAAAAATTCATTTTTTTTATTTTTTACTTTGTGCATCCGTTACTGCTAAAGCTACCATATTCGCAATTTGACGTACACTACTTCCTAATTGTAAAATATGTACCGGTTTATTTAAACCCATTAAAATAGGACCTACCAATTCAAAATTATGTACTTCATTTAATAAGTTATAAGCTATATTTCCAGAAGATAGATTTGGAAAAATCAAAGTATTTACATCCTTTTTAGCTAATGGTGAAAAAGGATAATTATCTTTTAATGTTTCTTTATCAAAAGCTAAGGAAGCTTGAATTTCACCATCCACTACCAATTCTGGATATTTTTCATGAATTAAAGCTACAGATTTTCTAATTTTCCTTGCTTCTTCCGTTTGACTACTACCAAAATTAGAATAAGACAGCATTGCAATAACTGGCTTAACATTATATTTCTCCACTTCCTTGGCAGCCAAATAAGTAATATCCGCTAATTCCTCAACCGTGGGATCAATATTAATAGTAGTATCCGCTAAAAACAAAGGCCCTTCAGGTCTTAAAACAATATACATTCCTGCAACTCTTTTAATCCCTTTTTGTAAACCAATCACTTCTAATGCAGGTCGAATAGTATCAGGATAATTCCTTGTTAATCCACTAATTAAAGCATCTGCTTCTCCAGTTTCAACCATCATGCAGCCGAAATAATTACGTTCTCGCATTATTTTCTTTGCTTCATGTAGATTATACCCCCTTCTATGTCTTTTTTCAAAAAATAAATTACCATATTCGTTTCTCTTTTCCTCCCACTCTTCCTTACGCGGATCAATTATCTGCAAATTTCTAAATTCAATATGATGTTCTTCCATCAAAGCATTTATACGCTTTTCTGAACCTAATAATATAGGATAAGCAACACCTTCTTCTTCAACAATTTGTGCAGCTTTTAAAACCTTTATATTATCGGCTTCTGCAAAAACTACACGTTTAGGATCTTTCTTCGCTTGCGTATGTAAAGAACGAACAATTAAATTATCTACTCCAAGTCTTTTATTCAACTCCAATTTATAAGCTTCCCAATTTTTAATTGGTTTACGCGCAACACCACTTTCCATAGCAGCTTTAGCTACTGCAGGAGCTACTGCGGTTAATAATCTTGGATCTAAAGGTTTAGGAATAATATAATCCGGTCCATAAGTTAAAGGCTCTTTACCATAAGCCATTGTAACAAAGTCAGGAACCGGCTCTTTGGCTAATTCTGCTAAAGCATGCACAGCAGCCAATTTCATTTCTTCATTAATCTTAGTTGCACGTACATCTAAGGCACCTCTAAAAATAAATGGAAAACCTAAAACATTATTAACTTGATTAGGATAATCTGACCTACCTGTTGCCATAATAACATCCTCTCTTGCAGCTACAGCATCTTCATAAGAGATTTCTGGATCAGGATTAGCCATTGCAAAAATAATAGGATTTTTTGCCATAGTACGCACCATATCTTTGGTTAAAACGCCAGCCATACTTAACCCTATAAATACATCAGCTTTTTTAATAATTTCCTCTAAAGTATTATCTGATGTTTTTCTTACAAATCTCGATTTTATAGCATCTAAGCCTTCCCTTCTTTCATTTAAAACACCTTTAGAGTCTACCATATAGATGTTTTCCTCTTTTACTCCTAAAGCCATATATAAATCTGCTCCAGAAATAGCTGCCGCACCTGCACCGCTAATCACCATCTTGATTTCATCTATCTTTTTATCTACTAAATCCAAAGCATTTAATAAAGCAGCTGCAGAGATTATAGCAGTTCCATGCTGATCATCGTGCATCACGGGGATACTCAATTCTTCTTTTAATCTTTTTTCAATTTCAAAACATTCTGGAGCTTTAATATCTTCCAAATTAATACCTCCAAATGTAGGCTCCATTGCTTTTACAACTTGAACAAACTCATCAACATTCTTGGTATTAAGTTCAATATCAAAAACATCAATATC
>DATGSF010000172.1:0-9706 GCA_035302865.1 Chitinophagaceae bacterium | reverse complement strand
TTTGATGAATCTCCTATGTTTACAGGGAGAATTAAGAGCGTAGGACCTCGTTATTGTCCCTCTGTAGAAGATAAAATTAATAGATTTAAAGATAAAACTAGACATCAAATATTTGTTGAACCAGAAGGGTGGAATACTGTAGAAGGATATGTGAATGGATTTAGTACCTCTTTACCCGAAGAAGTACAGTTTAAGGCTATACGCTTGATACCAGGTTTTGAAAAAGCTAAATTGTTTAGACCTGGATATGCAATTGAATACGATTATTTCCCTCCTACACAATTGAAATTTACACTTGAAACAAAATTAGTGGAAAATCTTTATTTTGCAGGGCAGATTAATGGTACCACAGGATATGAAGAAGCTGGTGCGCAAGGATTAATTGCAGGTATTAATGCACACAGAAAAGTTCATGGCGATAAGGAATTTATATTAAGAAGAAATGATGCTTATATAGGTGTATTAATTGATGATATTATTAATAAAGGAGTGGATGAACCTTATAGAATGTTTACTTCAAGAGCTGAATTTAGAACTTTATTAAGACAAGATAATGCAGATTTACGTTTAACTAAAATAGGTTATGAACTTGGATTGGCGAAAAAAGATCGTTATGATAGCCTTTTGGAAAAAGAAAGGAATATTGAAAAATTAAATCAAATTCTTAATGATCTGATTGTTCCTATGAAGGATTTGAATGAATTTTTAGTAGAAAATGGTGAAAAAGAGCTAAAAGAACGCAAAAAGTTATCAAATTTACTCCTAAGGCCTGGAATTACGATAAATAAAATGGCTCAAGCTATTCCATCACTAGGGGAGAAAATAGAAGGCTTAGATTCTTCGGTAATTCAGCAAGTAGAAATACAAAATAAATATGAATCGTATATTAAGAAAGAAAATGAAATGGTGATTAAAATGAGTCAAATGGAAAATTTAATTATTCCTGATAATTTTAATTATGACAAAGTTCATGCTCTTAATACAGAAGCTAGAATACGTCTTATGGAAGTGCAACCTAAAACTATGGGACAAGCAAGTAGAATTAGAGGAGTAAACCCTAGCGATATCCAAATTCTTATGATTTATATGGGTAGATAAAGAATGGATAGTTTTTAATAGATTTTATTATTTTGCATCGTATTTTTATTATACTTTTAATAAAAATACGATGTTTTAATTTATATAATTATGAGTAATGATAAATTTGTTCTGATAACAGGTGGATCGAGAGGAATAGGAAAAGCTATTGGTGAAAAGTTTTTAAAAAATGCTTATAACTTAATTATAATAGCAAAGGATAAAAATCGATTAGATTCTGTTAAAAAAGAATTTAAAAAGAAATATCCTAAAAGTAAAGTAATAATAATTTCTTGTGATCTTGCATGTAAAGAAGATATTTATAAAAGTGTTGGTGAATTATTAAAAGAAAAGTATAAGATTGAAGTTGTTATTCATAATGCAGGGATATTTTTACCAGGTAATCTATTAGATGAAAATGATATTGTTTTCGAAAAGCAAATGAAGGTAAATCTATTTTCTATTTATTATTTAAATAAAATGTTAATAGAGTATCTTAAAAATGCTGAAAATGCACATATTTTCTTTATTTCTTCTATGGCTGCATTGACTGCTTATGAAAATGGTGCTGCATATAGTATTTCTAAACACGCTTTAGAAGCTTATATCTTGAACTTGAGAAATGAAGTTAAAGATGATAATATTTCTATTACTAGTATTTTACCAGCTAAAGTATGGACAGATAGTTGGAAAGATTCTGGAATGGATGAAGATGTTTTTATTCCTGTAGATACAATTGCTGATGCATTGTTTAATGCCTATAATACTGATAATAACACTGTAATTGAGCAAATTATTTTAAATAATAAGTGATAATTTCCATTGTTTCACTTCTAAGAACTTTCAATGTTTCTATTTATTAGTATTAATAAAGACTCTATATTAAGACACCTTTATAAATAGGCACTTTCATAATTAGTATAAATACTTGATTATTAGCATAATATTTGTATTTTTATATAGAATAAACCCAGAAATAAGGCAAAATCGCTCAAAATCGGGGTTTGTTTTTAAAAATTTAATTATGAAAGGATTACTATTTCCTGAACTATAAAAAGAATTGTAATTTATTTTATTTACAAAAAAAAGTGAATAGCATGGAACTATTCACTTTTTATATTTTTGTACCACGTACGGGAATCGAACCCGTGATTCCTCCGTGAAAGGGAGGCGTCTTAACCCCTTGACCAACGCGGCATAGAGAAAAACCAATATTTAACTGGTGGACTGCAAAGGTAAGGAATTAAAATTGAATGACCAAATCTTTATTTAATTTATTAACTATTCTTCATTTTCATCCTCTTCAATGTAATAATCTAATAGCGTATCTGTATATTCTCTATTGTAAAAACTAAGTATTGAAATATCTATATCCATTTTAAGAATTCCAATTCCTTTTTTGAAATAAAGATAGGCACTTCCACAATCGATATAAGGAGTTATACCTGTTTTACCTTTTAGCTTATTTTTTATAACGGTTACATCTTCAATTGTTCCGTTTGGATAATTAAATGTTTCATTAATACTAATAACTTCACTTTCTATTAATAGATCTACATTTATACCACTAACAGACATTTTATGAGTATTATTAAACTTATCTCCTACCTTGGGATTCTCTTTATAAACGATAACTTCAATATATTCTTGCTGACTTCCTTCTAAATCAAGCAGCATTACATACTTATCCTTATTTTTAGCAAAATATTCAGGTGTTATCCAATCTGTATTTTGATCCGTTGCTTCGTAAAAATCCCATTCTCTTTCATTCATCATTTGCTTGGTACCTGTAGGTTTTCGTATAAAATGATCATTTTCATTGGATTCATATTCCCAAAAAGAATTAGGATTTGTGGACATCATTTCCTCTACAGTTTCATTATCCGGATCTAAATTTTTATTGTCACCCTCAATTTTTTTACATGAAGCTAATAAAACTAAGCTAATTCCAGTTAAAGTTAGTAATTTTTTCATTTTGTTATTTATTAAAGATTAAAAATACATAATGTTTATTGAACTTGCAAGTTAAAATTCTGTTTTCCAAGAAGTTCCCCCTTTAGTTCAGTGTTTTTTTCCACCTTAGCTACACCAGATGGAGTTCCAGTAAATATATAATCCCCTTTTTCTAATGTAAAAAATTGGCTTATATAAGATAAGACGAGTGAAAAACTAAAAAGCATGAGTTTTGAATTTCCATTTTGAACAATTTTATTGTTTTCATATAATTTGAAAGTATAATTTTTATTTTTATCGAAGGGAATAAACTTTCCTAAATAACAAGAATTATCAAAAGCTTTTGCAATTTCCCAAGGAAGTCCTTTTTCTTTTAAATTGTTTTGTAAATCTCTCGCTGTAAAATCTATTCCTAAGCCAATCTTCTCAATATATTCCAAAGCATTTTCTTCTTTTATATTCTTACCATTTTTACCAATTTTTAATACTAATTCACATTCATACTGTATATTTGAGGAGAAATCAGGTAGATTGAAAGGAGATCCTTCTTGAATAATTGCAGTTGAAGGTTTCATAAATAATACTGGATTTTTTGGAATAGCATTTTCTAATTCTTGTATATGTTCCACATAATTTCTACCTACACATATTATTTTCATTTAAAATTATTTTTTATGTCTCGTGTAAAAATACAAATTCCTGATGAAAAAGCACAGTTTGAAATTTCTATACCTTTACGCATCACTGATATGAATTATGGTAATCATTTAGGAAATGATAAAATATTATCCCTTTTTCATGAAGCTAGAGTACAAGCCTTATCTAAATTAAATTGTAACGAATTGGATATAGGTGATAAAGTAAGCTTGATAATGGGTGATGTTATGATACGTTTTAGAGCGGAAGGTTTTTATGGTGATATTACCTATGTGAAAATTTGGTTTCGTGAATTTAAAACTCATTCTTTTCAAGTATATTATCAATTAATAAATAAAAAGGACGAAAAAATTATTGCAGAAGGTAAAACTGGTATGGTTGCCTTTGATTATAATGCGCGGAAGGTAGCCTCTATACCAGCTTCTTTTGTGGAAAAATGTACTTAAAAATCTGTTGAAAATAGTAAATTTAATTAATTCAAGTTTATTTTGTAATTTTGCATCAAATTCACTAGTGAAATAGTAGTGAAATATTTTTATAATAATTAACGCACATTATATGGATTTATTTGCAAAGTTTTTAAAAGATCGCGGTCCACTAGGTCAATATCAAGACCAAGCACATGAATATTTTGCCTTTCCAAAACTAGAAGGTGAAATTGGAACTCGCATGAAATTTAATGGAAAAGATAGAGTAATTTGGAGTCTTAATGATTATTTAGGTTTAGCAAATCATCCTGAAGTGAGAAAAGCAGATGAAGAAGCTGCTGCTAAATGGGGTTTGGCTTATCCTATGGGTGCAAGAATTATGAGTGGTAATACTGCATCACATGATAAATTAGAAAGAGAATTTGCAGATTTTATAGGAAAAGAAGATGTAATGCTTCTGAATTTTGGATACCAAGGAATGTTATCTACAATCGATGCTTTAGTTTCTCGTCATGATGTAATTGTTTATGATGCTGAATCGCACGCTTGTATTATTGATGGTATGCGTTTGCATCCTGGTAAAAGATTCAAGTTCAAGCATAATGATATTGAAGATTTTGAAATTCAAATGCAAAGAGCTACACGTTTAATTGAAGGAACGCAGGGCGGTATTTTAGTTATTACCGAAGGTGTATTTGGTATGAACGGGAATCAAGGAAAAATAAAAGAAATTGTAGATTTAAAATCTAAATATGAATTCCGTCTTTTTGTAGATGATGCACATGGTTTCGGTACTATGGGTAAAACAGGTTCAGGAATTGGTGAAGAACAAGATTGTATTGATGGAATTGATATTTATTTTGCAACTTTTGCAAAATCTTTGGCAGGAATCGGTGGATTTATCGGAGGAGATAAAGATTTAATTTATTATTTACGCTATAATATTCGTTCGCAAATTTTTGCTAAATCTCTACCTATGGTATATGTAGAAGGTGGATTGAAAAGGATGGAAATTATTCGTAGAGAACCTGAAAGAATTGAAAAACTATGGAATAATGTTAGAAAATTACAATCAGGACTAAAAGAAAGAGGATTTAATATAGGAACAACGAATACTGCAGTTACTCCTGTATATATGGAATCAGGTGTAAATAATGCTAGCCAATTAGTTGTGGATTTAAGAGAAAATTATGGTATTTTCTGTTCAATAGTTATGTATCCAGTTATTCCAAAAGGACATTTAATTTTAAGATTAATCCCAACAGCTAACCATACGGATGATGATATTGAGCGTACATTAGATGCATTCTCAGCAGTAAGAGAAAAATTAGAAGCTGGTGCATATCCGGATGAAATTCCTAGCTTGGAGTCTTTAATGAATAAGTAAATTTAACTTTTAAAGTATAATTTTATTTAATTAAATCACACAGTTTGTATATTTTCATACAAGCTGTGTGATTTTTTTATGATTTTTATGGAATAAAAGTAAAAATTATTGCTTAGGATACTCTTATATTTTAATTGAAATTTACCCGAATTATACACTGAAAGTTTCTTTATAGTATATAAATTATTGATGGATAAAATATTATGATAAGAATTATTAAAATATTCATATCCCAAATTTTGGGTATTATATTTTGATTTTGCTTGGATTTGTTTTTATATCTTTTTATTATTAATTTAAAGGATTTTTCAATTTTGAATGTTTATAACTATATCCAAAGTAAATTATTAATCCAATTGCTAACCAAATAGCAAAACGCCACCAATTAGAATGCGATTCTTGGGCCATTAATAATAAACATGTACTTAATCCTAATAGTGGAATTAAAGATAAATTATTTTTCCATGAATAAATGGACAGTACTAACATACTAATCCAGAATATAATCATAGGAAACTGTTCCCAATGCCATAAATAGGAAGTAAAATAATTGGTATTTATACTTTGCATGATGATAATGCTAATGAGGATTGCAAAAGGAAAAATCCATTTACTATTAACATAAGGCACTTTAAATTTAGGTTTTATAGTTGTTTTTTCTTGGTGTAAAACTAGTATACCACCACAAACGAGGACAAATGCAAATAAAGTTCCTATACTTGTCAAGGAAATAACAATTTCTAAATCTAAAAATAAAGCTGGAATTCCAACTACTAAACCAGTTAAAATAGTAGAAAAAGAAGGTGTTCCATATTTTTTATGAATTTTTGAGAATTTTTTAGGTAATAAACCATCTCTACTCATACTTAGCCATATTCTTGGTTGTCCAATTTGAAATACTAACAAAACTCCTGCAGTTGCTATTAAAGCACTAAATGCAACAATTCCTGAAATAATAGATAAACCTCTTTCATCAAAAACACGAGCTAAAGGATCGCCAACATTTAAATCTTTGTAATGTACCATACCTGTTAATATCAATGCTATAATCACATATAAAGTAGTACAGATAATTAAAGTATAGATCATTGCTTTAGGTAGATCCTTTTGAGGGTCTTTAGCTTCTTCAGCTGTTGTGCTAATAGCATCAAAACCTATATAAGCAAAGAAAACTGCAGATACACCTTTTAAAATACCACCTAATCCTTCGGGAGTAAATGGTGACCAGTTTTCAGGTTGCACATAATAAGCTCCTAATACAATAACCATAAAAATTACAAATAATTTTATGATAACTAAAACATTATTAAAAGCCTTAGTTTCTCGCATACCAACAAAAACTACCCATGTAATAAATGCAACTATACCTAAAGCAGGTATATCCATAATAATACGTAAAGAACCTATTTTTGGTGCTTGTAACCATGCATTATAACCTCTTAATAAAGTAGGAGAAATTTCCTGTAAAGAGGCTCCTTCTAATAAAAGATTTTGCACTTCAACAAATTGTAATTTAGCACTGCTATAATTTGTAGAAAGAAATTCAGCAAAATGTATACCAGACTTTTGGAGTAGGGTTGTAAAATAATCACTCCAAGAAATTGCAACAGCAATATTTCCTATCGCATACTCCATAAGTAAATCCCAACCAATAATCCAAGCAAATAATTCTCCAAAGGCTACATAACTGTAAGTGTATGCACTTCCAGATACTGGAACTCTTGAAGCAAATTCAGCATAACATAGTGCTGCAAAACCACAAGCTATAGCGGTAAAAATATATAAAAATACTATACCTGGGCCTCCATCATAAGCAGCTTTTCCAACACTACTAAAAATACCAGCACCGATTACTGCTGATACACCTAAAAAAGTCAAGTCCTTTACACCTAGTACCTTCTTTAATGCATTTCCATCAGCATAAAGTTTTGCTTCTTTTTCAATATGTTCAATACTTTTTTTACGAAATAATTGCATGAAATAAATTAAATGGTAATTAATGATTAAAATGAGATTATTCCATGAGTTTATCTACGATTTTCTCTCTTAATTCAAAAAATAATGGACGTAAGGCACTTTCTCCATCGGTTCCATAATTCACAATAAAAATTAATGTTTTTTCTTTTTCAGGAAAGTAAAACATATCTGCACTGTATCCTAAATCTCTTCCTCTATGTCCCCAAGCATATTCATCTGCAGCTCTATCTATGAAATCTTTCATAGTTCCAGCACCGAGATAACGTTTTGCTCCCTCTTCTAAAGGCATGTCAAAATCCAACATAGTTTCTAAAGAATTAGAAGAAACTAAATTTTTATTTTCAAATAAAGCTTCTGAAAAATATAGTAAATCAAAAACATTGGTATACAAACCGGTATAACCATTCCCACTTCCTGTATTATAATTGGAGACATTTACAATATTTCCATTATTGAATAAATCATAATAACCTTGGGCAACTTTTCCTTCAGGTAGGGCATCGTGATAATAGTAATAACTGTCTTCTAATCCTAAAGGGTGAATAATATACTCCTTTAATAATGTTGCATGCGATTTTCCAGTTATTTTATCAATAATCATACTCAATAATAGGGTATTCGTATTAGAATAACTGGATTTTTCACCAGCTGGAAATAAAGCATCTTTACCACGAACAAATTTTAAAATATCTTCTTGGTTTCTATGTGCAGGAGGATCATTGAGAACAGAAAGGTAAAAATTATTATCAGTGATAACATCAAATATACCAGTAGTATGTTTTAGTAAATCTATGACAGTTATATCATTTGCATTAGCTATATTCTTAAGATCTTTTTCACTTAAATATGCATTTACTTTTTCATATAAATTAATTTTTCCTTCTTCTGCTAATTTTAAAGTCAAAGCTCCCATAAATATTTTAGTGAGACTAGCAACTTTATTAATATGACAAGCTTCCATAGGAATATTTTCAGCTATATCAGCATAACCTGAGGCTCCATACCAAATTCCTTCTGTATCTTTAATTAATAAAGTAATACCAGGAATTCCTTTAGCTTGATATTTATCCATAAGATGTTGAAAATCTGAAGCTTTTGAATGATAAGAAGGTTCTTCCACCATACAGGATTTTGATTTAGCTAAATCATCTCTTTTTTGACAAGAAGATAGACTTAGAAATATTATAATAAAAGGTAAAATGTATTTTGTATGCAACATATAATATTCGTAGTTTTTTAAAAATTAATGATTCCAATAATAAATAAAACCTAAGTGTAAGGAATTATGTGGTAAAATAGGAACATATTTATTAACAAAAGGGGATTGTAGCCAAAATTGATAATCTAGATATACATCAAAGGGTAAATTATTTTTTGTTAAAGCGTAACCAGCTTTTATGGAGAAATCAGCCATCCATTGCGCGCGACCAGTATTAGCCTTTTTATGATAAACACCATCCTCAAAAGCGAATATATCTATATCAGAGAAAGAATGTAAATATCCAGCTCCTATACCAGCTTCCATGAATAGAGGAAACTTAAAATCATATCTGTATATAAAATTTGTATAAAGTTGCAATCCATGTTGCGCATTTTTATGAAAAAAATAACCTAGATATGCAGATTGGAATAAAGAGGATTTTTTTTTATTTATATAAGTAAAACGCGTACCAATACGAATTCCAGGATGTATTTTTGCACTCCAAATCCCAAGCTTTCCACCACCAGGAAGAAAATTTCCATTATTGAAAACGCTGATTTCTAAAGGGTATTTTTGTCTTATAGTTTCTTCTTTTTTTTCTTGTGCTTTGAGTAAAAAACTTCCCCCAATAGCAAATAAAGTCAATAAAATTTTCTTTTTTAGCATAAAACATTAAATGAATCTGCTATAAAGATAAATTTATTTTTTTAAAAATAGAATAATGTCAATTATCAATTAACAATTAACAATTAACAATTAACAATTATCAACTAATCTCCACTCTTCCTTTGTAATTCCTCATATTCTAACCACCATTCACCATTCACTATTCACCATCCACCATTCACTATTCCCCATCCACCATCCACTATCCACCATTAACCATCCACTATTCACCATCCACTAACTATTTGCTTTTAATAAAACTTTTTATTAACTTGTCCTCATTATTAACAAGTAATGCATAATGCTATATTATGAAATTACACAAATTTATTAGTATGAATAAAGTAATTATTAGCAGTT
>DATGSF010000171.1:0-2060 GCA_035302865.1 Chitinophagaceae bacterium | reverse complement strand
AATTGGTAAACCACAAGCCATGGCTTCAATTATGACATTTGCACAACCTTCATTTAAAGTTGGTAACACAAATATATCTGATGCACTATAAAAGTAAGGTAAATCCTTATGATTTACTGGACTTTGATATAAACACCTGTCACTATTAGGTGTCAGTCGACCTTTTCCTGCACAAATCACATAAACGTCATCTAAACCTTCTACGGCCTCGATTAATCTTTCTATACCTTTCCTATGATCAAAGCTACCCACAAAAGAAACAATAAATTTATCTTTAGGTAGTCCAAACATTTCTCTTGATTTGTTTTTATCTCGAGGATAAAACCTTTCCTCTCTATATCCATTAGGAAATACCCCTATTTTATCCTCATCAATCACTCCTAATGAAACCAACCTATCTTTATTATGAGTTGAAACAGAAATAACTCCTGTCAAATGTTGTAGTTCTCTAGTGGCCTCTTTTAATCCAAAATTATGTAAGCTTTTTGCTGTTGCTTCTCCATAAGCCATATATGAGGGTATATTAAATTCCTTACCTAGTCTAGCCGCGGCTATTCCTGCTGGAGTCACAAAATGACTATATAAAATATCAGGTAAACTAGGCAATGCTTTTATTGTTCTTCTCACAGCATTTGTAAAAGTATTTGTGGTAATTTTTGCTGGATTGTAGCCTAATATTTTTGTTTGGCCAAATCCGATATATTTAGGAAAATATATTGTTACCTCTGATCCATTTTCTGTTTTCTCTGTAGTTTTAAATGGTAATCTTAAATATTTAGGATTTATATTAATAGGAACAGGACAAATAACTGTAAAATTATTGTTTTGATCTGCCATTTCCCAAACTAATTGTTGTAAAAAAACAAGAATGTTTTTTTCTAACTTATTAGGATATTTATTTGTGATTACGCATAACTTTTTCATTCTAAATTCCCCATTTAATTATTTTGGCAATTTGATAAGATTACCCATTTCTTCTGCAAAAGAATATGGTTGCACATTGCCAAATCCAGCACCATTTGTAAAAGTTAATTCTCCAAAATATATTTTATTTTTAATGATGTAAAAGTCTGCCCTTACGTGTGGAAAGCCTTCTGACAGTTTTCTGGCTTTCTGTATCATCTGTTCTAAACACTGAGGTCTCTCAAGAATTATATCATCATTAGGGAAGCTTATCTTATATCCTTTTTTAAAATTCCAATCGATATCAAATATATTTCTTTTCATTTCATAAAATCTACCTACATCCACTGCTATATACTTCGGCTCTCCATTAAAACAGAAAACTTTATAATCATTTGGTATTTCACCGTTCTCATCAATTAATAATTTTTCAATGATTATTCGTGGTCTGATTACATCATAAAACCATTCTCCATATGCAGGCAAATATTTTTCTGATAGCCAACGTCTCAATGTTTCAATAGTCTTTTGGTGATTCAGTTTTGTTTTATCCTTGCATATTATATTTTTCCCTGATCCAGTTGTCACCTTTATAACAAATTGATTTGGTAACTTATCAAAAGGAATGTCCTCAGGGTTAAATCCTTCCCAATAAAGTTCATTCAAAATATGCTCTAAACCCTTATCTTTTACATATTGTCTCACGGTAAATTTATCTGCACAGATAGGCATTAGCTTATTCCTATAATTCAACTTTAACCAATTAAGTTTTTCATTATATGTCTTTGGATTTTCTAAGTTGAGTCTGTAACCTTGTTTTATAAAAAAGAGTATTTTTAATGTTAATTTAGGACTTACCCTCATCAATATATTAAAAGGTGTTAGGATAATTCGCTTTAACCGTTCATTCACTTATTGTCACCCTAAATTCAATTATTTTTTATAAAATCTCTAATTATATTTATAGCTTTAGATTTTTTATTGTACTTTTTTTTAACAGGGTTTTCTTTCATTTTTTTTATGACAGAATATAAATCCTTTATATCTATTACACTTTTTAAATAGCCTTCACTTTCTAAAACGCTTGCCACCTCTATTTGGTGATCATCAATATGCTCCCCAAACTCCTCTAATCTCGGAACAGCTATTACACTTTT
>DATGSF010000170.1:0-7439 GCA_035302865.1 Chitinophagaceae bacterium | reverse complement strand
ATTCAAGGAACTCCTTGTTCTGGAACTCCAACAGCAGCTTTATCTTCCTCAGACACTTCAGTTTGCCCTGATGTTGCATTTACATTAATTGGCGAAGGTGTTGCTTTTGCTGATATTGAGTATCAATGGCAAGAATCTCCATCGAATCAGAATACTTGGACAAATATTACAGGCGCTACAAGCACTACATTACATATAGCAAATGGTATTAATGCAGATATGGATTATCGTATGATAGTTACTTGTACAAATAGTAATTTATCTGATACTACAGATGCTTTAGAAGTTGCTATTAGTCCTGTTACAGATTGTTATTGTGATCCTATTTATACGAGTGGAGATTATACGTCTAATTTCTCTACTTCTAACGCTATACAAAATGTGAGTTTTTCTACATCATCGACCTATAACTATAATAACTTTTCTGCTACAGATACTATTATAGCTGATGCAGGTACTACCATTGATTTTTCACATACTTATGTAGGTGGTTCAAATACAGTTGTTATATGGGTAGATTGGAACCAAAATGGTATTTTTGATGCAGCAGAAATAGTGTCAAATACATATAGTGCTTCTGCTACGCAAACAGGAACTATTGATATCCCAGCTAATACACCAAGTGGAACTTATCGTTTGAGATTACGTTCTCGTTATAGTACTACCGTTCCAGGACCTTGTTCTTCTGAAACTTTTGGCTCTGCATTAGATTATACTTTACAAGTAGGTTCTTGTGAAGATCCAATTGTTGATTTAGGTTCTGATGTAACTATTTGTGAAGGAGAAAGCATTACTTTAGATGCTGGAAATCCAGGATTAGACTATGAATGGAGTACCAATGAAACTACGCAAACAATTACGGTTAATAGTGCAGGAACTTATACAGTAACTGTTACTGATGGTGATTGTTCTACTACAGAATCTATAACTGTTACAGTTCAAGCTTTACCAGTTGTTGATTTAGGAGCGGATACCCATATTTGTGATGGCGAAACTCTTACTTTAGATGCAGGTAATCCTGGAGCTAATTATGAGTGGAATGATAACTCTACAGGTCAAACTTTAGATGTTACTAGCGGTGGAACTTATTCTGTTACGGTTACTGAAGGAAACTGTTCTGCAAGTGATGAAATTGTAATCACAGAATTACCAGCTCCAAGTGCAAGCGGTATGAATGCTAATAATGCATTTGATTGCTTATTTGGATTTACAGTTACCAATCCTCAAAATGTGGATGAATATATATGGGATTTCGGTGATGGTTCTCCTACAGAAACAACTACGAATGCAAATAACAGTCATAACTATGCAAGTTCAGGTACTTATACTGTAAGCGTAACTTTAGTGAATGATTGTGCGGAAGATGTTGTAATTACTAAAGAAGTAAATTGCGATAATGGCGTTTCTATTGATGAATTGGATAATGCAAAACAAATTACTATCTATCCAAATCCTGCTAAAGATAAAGTTACTATTGAAGGCGAGGAGGGTGTTGTAATGGAGCATATTACAATTTACAATGTTGTAGGTCAAAAAGTATATGATGGAAAAGCAAATTCTGCTGAAATGCATAGCATGGAAGTTTCTCAATTTGCATCTGGAATGTACACAGTACGCATTGAAACTCAAAATGGAGTGATGATTAAAAAGTTTGAAATTATTAAGTAAAACTCATAATCCTCTTTAAAAATAAAATTGCCTCGCTTAAATAAGTGAGGCAATTTTATTTTAATTCTTAATTTAGGAGAGGGATTATTATCAATTTGTTTTTATCAAAGTTCGAAATTTCTATAAAAAAACTAAAGTAAAATGAGTTATAATTATAAATGTAAATTTTACTGTTTTATGCAAATAGCTATATATCTAGTAATTCATATATTTTTTCAACTTCCTCTTCATTACCATAATTTCCTTCTTTAAGTGCTTGTACAATTGCATTCTGTTTTTCTTTATCCCTTATAAAATCATCAATAGCTTCAGCTGCTGCTATATTTTCCATAGGTACTATAATGCCATCGACTCCATCTTCCAATTGCGACTTAGCTGTAGGAAAATCAGAGATTATTACTTTTTTTCCTAAAATTTGCGCTTCCCTCACGGTTACTGCTTTACCCTCATATCGAGAAAGTTGCAAATAAAAATCACAAGCCAGCATATATGGATACGGATTTGCTTTTTTTCCTAGAAGAAAAACATGATTTTCCATTCCACAAGATTGTATGTTTTTTTCTACCTCTTCAGTGCTGCCACCATCTCCAATTATATACCATTTTACATTATGTCCTAATTCCACAAGTTTTTGACAAACAAAAGGAATTTGGTCAAAGTTTTTTGCATAAGATATTCGACCTACTGAACAAAATAATATTGCATCATCTTCATTTCTTTGAAGTTCTGGTTTTACTTCTTTTTCTTTAGCTTGTTCTTTTACTATTTTAGGATGTAAAATATTTTCTATTTCAATAATTTTACTTTCTAATTCAGGGAAAATACTAAGAAAAGATTTTTCTACACTTTTAGAAATGGAAACTATATGATCCAAAGGTTCCCAATTGGGTTTTTCTATTTCTTTATTTAAATATATAGTACTGTAATCTGTATGAATCCATCCAATTTTCTTTTTAGCTTTCACTTTTCTGAGGACAATATTATGCGGCATTAAAAAACTAATTGCCAAATCATAATTTCCATATTTTTCCAAGGAAGGCAAAAAAGGTTCTGTATATAATACGCTATAGGTTACAGATGAGGCATTTTCCTTTAAATTCTTTTTTTTAATTTCATTTTTAGTACGCAAAGCTGCCAATGCACGAGAAACTCCAATTTTTATAAAACCTTCTTTAAACAATTGTTTTACAGGGCGACTATAAGTAGCATAATATTTATCTTCAGGAAGCAGATTCACTTCTTTTGGGATTAAGGACATAAATTCACCAGTATGTCTATGTAAAAATAAATCTACAGTAACTTTCTTATAATCTAAGCTGTGTAATAAACCAATCAGGCTTCTTTCTACACCTCCAATCTCCATATAATAAGTACTTATAAAAATTCTTTTCTTTTGCATTTTTATATTATTAATTTATAAACCATAATCCGCGTAATCCAAGATACCTTTTACATCATAAATGATACTGTTTTCCTTTTGATGTTTTCTCCAATCAGTATTTAAAAATTCTTTATGTGCTACTGCTAAGATAATAACATCATATTTTTCCTCCGCATTTAAAGTGTTAGAGCTTCTAATTCCATATTCCTTTTCCACTTCCTCTGTTTTTGCCCAAGGATCATATACGTCAATATTTAATCCATAATCTTTTAGGCTATTATAGACATCTATAACTCTAGTATTTCTGATATCCGGACAATTTTCTTTAAAAGTGAAACCAAGAATAAGTGCTTTAGCATTATTAACATGTATATCTTCTTTAATGATAGATTTTACAATTTGCGATGCTACATATGCACCCATGGAATCATTTAATCTACGACCTGCAAGGATAATTTCAGGATGATAACCCACCTGCGTTGCTCTTTGTGCAATATAATAAGGATCAACTCCTATGCAATGTCCGCCCACTAATCCCGGTTTAAAAGGAAGAAAATTCCATTTTGTTCCCGCTGCTTCTAAAACAGCATTTGTATCAATATCCAATAGATTAAAAATCTTCGCTAATTCATTAACGAAAGCAATATTGATATCTCTTTGTGCATTTTCTATAACCTTTGCTGCCTCTGCAACTTTGATACTAGGAGCTAAATGCGTTCCTGCTTCAATAACAGAAGCATAAAGAGCATCTATTTCCTTGCCAATTTCTGGAGATGAGCCTGAAGTAACTTTAAGAATTTTTTCTACAGTATGTTTTTTATCTCCAGGATTGATTCTTTCAGGAGAGTAACCTGCGTGAAAATCATGCTTGTATTTTAATCCAGAAATTTCTTCTAAAATTGGGATACAAATTTCCTCTGTAGCACCAGGATAAACCGTGGATTCATAAATAACTATATCATCATTTTTTAAAACCTTTGCAACACTTTCAGATGCTTTTTTTAGAGGAGTAAAATCCGGATTATTATTAGCATCTACAGGTGTAGGAACTGTAATAATATAAATATTAGCTGCTGCTATATCCTCCAATTTATTGGAACAGTATAAACCAGGGGTTTGATTTTTAAAAGGAGATTCTTTTTGTAAAACTGCTTGCAAAATAGCATCTTCAACTTCTAAGGTATGGTCTTTTCCATTATTTAATTCTTCAATTCTTTTTTGATGTATATCAAAACCTACTACTGCATATTTAGTAGCAAATAATCTTGCTAAAGGAAGTCCTACATAACCTAAGCCTATAACAGCTATATTTTTTCTCATATTGCAATATTTTAAAAATGATTGCAAATATAAGAACAAATTATGGATAGTTTATATTTCCTGGGAGATATTAGCTAGATTAAAAGAATAGAATTTAAACTAATTTTGATACTAAGAAAAACACCATTTTCGAAATTTTTCGAAGTCTAAAACTAATTTGTATTAACGATTACAAAGGTTTTTAATACACTTTATCTTTTGTCAAGAGCCTAAAACTTCGTATCTTTGCAATGTATATATGATAAAATTTAGAAATTTGTTATCAAAGATTAATATATTTTAAACAAATTTCCTACACTATACAGTTTGCGCTTTATTATAAGCATTACTATTCAAACAGGTGTTATTCATTACTATTTTATCTATATTTTTCAGTTAAAGAAAGAACATCTTTCTTTTCATAATTTATTATTTTTTAATCAATATATTTTTTTATGCAAATTGAAGATATAAAAGTAGGAATTATTGGAGCAGGTCCAAGTGGCTTAGCACAGATTAGAGCTTTTTTAGCGGAACGAAAAAAAGGGAATGCTATTCCAGAAATTAAAGTATTTGAGAAGCAATCCGATTTAGGAGGAATGTGGAATTATACTTGGAGAACAGGAGTAGGGAAGTATGGTGAGCCAATTCATGGAAGTATGTACCGTTATTTATGGTCTAATGGTCCAAAAGAATGTTTAGAGTTTGGAGACTATACTTTTATGGATCATTTTGGTAAACCTATTTCATCTTATCCACCAAGAGAGGTTTTATATGATTATATTAAAGGACGTATTGATCGTGATGAGGTACGTGAGTTTATACAATTTAATACCTCGGCTCGTTGGGTAGATTTTAATCCCTATGATCAAAAATTTCGTGTAGTTTTTGATGATTTAGTGAAAGAAGAGACATTTATCGAATATTTCGATTATTTAATTGTAGCTACAGGACATTTTAGTGTACCTAATATGCCTTATTTTAAAGGAATTGAAGAATTTCCAGGCATTGTTATGCATGCGCATGACTTTAGAGGAGCTGATCCATTTATAGGAAAAAACATTTTATTAGTTGGTAGTTCTTATTCTGCAGAAGATATTGGAATACAATGTCATAAACATGGTGCAAAGTCTATTACCCTAAGTTATAGAACAAATCCAATAGGATTAGATTGGCCAGAAAATATGAAGGAATTACCATTATTAACGCATTTTGAAGAAGGAGTAGCTCATTTTGAAAATGGACATAAGGAGGAATTTGATGCAGTGATAATGTGTACAGGGTACCAACATAAATTCCCTTTCTTGCCTACAGAATTACGATTGAAAACACATAATTGCTTATATCCTGATAATTTATATAAAGGGGTAGTATTCAATGAGGTAGATAGATTATTGTATTTAGGTATGCAAGATCAGTATTACACTTTTAATATGTTTGATGTACAAGCATGGTTTGCAAGAGAAGTTATTTTGGGTCGTCATGAATTACCAAATAAAGAGGAAAGAGATAAGGATATTCAATATTGGTTGGATAAGCAAGATGCTATTAAAGATGCAAATGGTGATGTAGATTTTCAAAAGGATTATATAGTAGATTTAAATTCTTATTCCGATTATCCTGCATTAAAGTGGGATCAAACTGCAGAATTATTTAAGCAATGGTTAGCAGATAAGGAAGAAAATATTTTAACCTATAGAGATAAAAACTTCAGATCTGTTATTACGGGTACTATGGCTGAGCAGCATCATACTAAATGGATGGATGAGGAAAATGATACTATGGAAAGGTATTTAGCTGACATCAAAGAAGATGCATTAGTGAAATAAAATAAATAAAATCTTCCTTGAGGAATAGAGTTGCATGAGAATATGCAACTCTATTTTTTTAAAAAAATTTTAAAAAAGCTTGCAAATATAATTCTGTTGTAGTATTTTGTTGGGATTATAAAATTATCTAATACTTAAAACCAAATTTATTTTATTACAAATGCATTAATTATGAAAAAGATTTTTATTTTATTGATAAGCCTTTTTTGCTTTCATGATTCTATTGTGGGGCAAATTGTAGGGCAAATAGGAAATGGGAATTTGTCACCCGCAAATACGATGTATGCTCCAGTATATAGGTTTAGTGCTGGTTCATCAACAAATACAAATAGGAGTAATATTATTTTTGAAGAATCAGAATTGCAAGCTATTGGATTAGTTTCAGGAATGGAAATTACACAAATTGCATTCAATAAAACCAATAATGGTACTTTTAATTCTGGAATAGATTATACCATTAGAATGGCTAATTCCTCTGCAACAGCACCATTGCCAGGCACTATTGCAAGTGAATGGAATTCTATTCTGGCTAATCACACTTCTGTTTATTCTAGTTCGAGTTTTAATGTTCCTTCTACTTCTGGTTGGGTAGATATTATCTTAGATAATCCCTTTATTTATACAGGAGGTACATTAGAGATTTCTTTTGATCAGGATATGACAGGAGTAGGTGCAACGGATGCTATTAAATGGGAATATACTGCTGGATTTAGTGATTATATGATTGGAGCAACTGAAGGAAATAGCAATTTGGTTACTTATAGGCACCGTCCTAATATTAAATTAACTTTCCAAACCACTACACCTTGTTCTGGACAGCCAACTGCAGCTTTGTCTTCTTCAGATACTTCTGTTTGTCCTAATATAGGATTTTCGATTTTAGGTCAAGGAGTTCCTAATTCTGGTATTGAATACCAATGGCAAGAATCTCCAGCGGGTCAAAATATATGGACAAATATCAGTGGTGGAACAAATTTAGTTTTAAATGTTGCAAATGGAATCACTGATGATACGGATTATCGTTTTATTATTACTTGTACAAATAGTAATTTATCGGATACAACTGATGCTTTAGAAGTTACTGTGAAAAGTGTAATTGATTGTTATTGTACTCCAAGTACTTCTGGTGGTACTACCTATCATATCACTAATTTTTCAACGAGTGGAGGAGCAACTAATATTAATAACAGTTCCACAGGTAATAGCTCTGGTTATGAAGATTATAGTAATATCTCTGTTTCTACGTATGCAGGTGCAACTAT
>DATGSF010000169.1:0-3238 GCA_035302865.1 Chitinophagaceae bacterium | reverse complement strand
AGCAAAATGAAAATATTATACCCCAAATTTGAGTTATAAATCTTTCAATAACTTTCATTATAAAATGTTGTTTTTCAGTAATTTATATACTAAGACAAGTTTTTGCGGTGACCACAAAGTAGCACCGAAGATAGTAATTCGGGTTAAGCCCTTGCTGGGTTTTAAATCAAATGTTCATTTGTTTTTATTACCCAATTTATATTAGTTGATATACGCTTGAATTTTTGATTTAATTGGTAGAGATAATTCTTCTCTCTGTTTCTTTTTAGGTTTTTTGTGCTTCTTAAAGTTGTAATTGTAAAATAGAAAAACTGAATAAAAAAAGAGAAGAAAAATTACTAATATTCTTATACTAATATTCAGTTTACATGTTTTCCATCATCCATTTGTCCGGCTGTGTTGTCTTTAATATTTTATACATTTCCTCATGAGCTGCATAACCAATTAAATCGCTAAACATAAATTTTAGTTTGAAATTTTGATTGTATTTTAGTTTTTCAAATGAAATGAAAAGAGGTATAACTTGTGTACTTAAATTCGCACTCTCTATGCTAATTCTATTCATAATCGTATCTTGTTGATAGTCTTCTTCATAAAAATCTACATTTGGATTAGCTCCTCTTTTCATGAGATTTCTTACGGCTTTAAAATCAAAACATTCAGCCCTATTATACAGCATAACATCAATTTCTTTTATCCCTTTATTCACAAAGAAATCATTTGGTTCTCCATTTGTAAAATCTTTTTCTTCTGGATCTTCGCTATAAAAGTAATTCCAATATTCGTTATAATTAAAAGTGGAGGGGGTTTCATTTAGTAGATTTTCGGAATGCCAGAATTCTAAGACTTTTTTTGTCTCTACTTCTCTCTTTTTTGCAAAAGGTATAAAATCCTCTTTCCAATCCTTTGTTCTCCAAATGGCATAATTAAATAAAGTCAAATTAGCCAGATTAAATATTTTACCATCATGTAAAGGATAGGAATTAGATTGATAAAATACATTTGGTTTATTTGATTTTACTTTTTTTATTTGAGGTAAATCATTAAAAAATATGTACAAAAATAATTTGTTTAAATCTTCTCTTAAAACTTCATTAATCATTTCTTTTATTTATCAATTAGTAATTGGATACGTCGCTTGCTCAGAATGGTCTCATATAAGCAGGGAATAATTTTACGAAGTTATATTTTGACTCATCCCAAATCTCATTAAGTGAGGAATTTTTTAAATTAAAAAAAATGTATTCATAATCGAATATTTGGATTTCTTAAAATATTCAAATATAGATCTCTTTGCCATTCATGCCACTAGGATTAGGGTAGTAGGGGGCGATATATCCAATATTTATTTCCATTTCCATTTTTCATCTGTTTCATAATTAATATTCAAGTGGATTGCTAGTTCTCTTAATCTTGTTCTTACACTGTCTAAATTTGACATTTGCTCTTTTGGTAAAATGAATGAATGTCCTCCCTTTAATCTTAGCAAGATTATCGTAGGTATTTCACATATTTCTTCGATTTCAGTTGTTAAAACTTTACTTTCATTACCGTTTTCCTTTGTTAAAATAAAATCATTGTGTAGCTCTAAAGTTATAGTTTTACTCAGTCTGTCTTGATAATTTTCTTTAATAAAACTTTGGTAGTGCTTTATATAGCGTTGTCTTTCCCAAAGTGGATAAATAAAAAACCACAGGAATCCAACAATAAAAAATATAATTGCTAATAAAGTTTTGTTTTGAAAAAGCAATAATAAGCCTAAACCAAGGTAGAGTAGGGGTATCATTATTTTGCTTCTTTGTCTTTTTCTTTTAATGCGATGCGACTTTGAGGCAATATAAAGTTGATATATTAGGAAATCCTTCTCGTCTATTTTATAATTTATCGTCATTTCTAGTATTATTGCTATAATTTATTTCAGTTCGATACTTAATAGTCTATATACAACTTACTTTAACCTCATCTCCGCTATTTAGTAACATTTTTTATAAATATACTTTCTTCTATTTAGATTTTCTAATTTAGTTATTACTTGTTCAAAAACTATTTTTTAAAGACTATTTGAAATTGACGAAATTTATGCCAGATACTTTTACAATTCTTAAATATTAAAAGTTGAAATTTGTGTGAGGGAGAGGGGAGTTTGTTGTACGGTAATGGTTTGGAAAATTGATGAGGGTGGTGATATTGCAGTATCAACTTTGAAACAAAGCTGATACTACAAATTTTGAAGGGACTTCAATCGAGGAAGATATTATCACTTTTGGTAAACCGTGTGTTATGTGTTGTTAACTTAATATTACATCATAAAGAGTTTTATTCCATATACCGTTAATTATTTGTAGTTCTGTTTCTTTTTTACTTTTTATAATTTTAAACTCATTATAGATTATTAAAAATATAGCTTGGAAACTTCTAGCTAAAAAATCTGTTGCATAGGTTTTGTACAATTGTGTATTATCATTGTTTTTATTAGATATTTGATTATATCTACAATGTGTAATGTTCGAGATATAGTCATATAGTTTAGTACGTAATTCACCAATAAAGCTTTCAATAAAAAACAGTGTATGCTTTTCATTATGTGTGTTTTGTAATTTCTTCAACTTTTTAACAATTATACTGGGTTTCAGTTTTTTAAACCAATGAGTTAAATATTCGGTATTTAAATCATCTTTAGTATAATCTTTAAAAACATCATTATCAATAGAAGAAGCAAAAAATATTGAGGTAAGTTCTATATACATTCTAAAAACAGCAAAAGCCTCATCAATTTTATTTGTTTGAATAAGTAGGTTAAATGAGAATATTATTTCAGAAAGTTTTTTAGTCAAAATAGAATTAAAATTTCCTTTTTCATTATTTTTAAATTCTGCTTCTGATAATATTTTCCATGAATTCACATAACAAAAAATCGAAAAATTTCGTAACTCAATTTCTTCTTTATTTTCAAATTGATTTTGATACTCTTGTAAAAGTTTAAAATCATCTATCTGATATGGAAACATAGAATGCATATGTTTTTGATTTTCATCAACGACATCAGTTATTAATTTTAATAGATTTACCTTTTTCTTGTGTTTCATCTAATTTCGCATAACGGCAGTCTGTCTAAAAACTACCTTTATTTCATAAATTCCACTCTAAATTACAATTTATATTCAATTTAAGCCGCTTTTAACTCGCCTTTTTCAAAAAAACATATTTCAAATTTCAAAATAATAATACGGTAAATGAG
>DATGSF010000168.1:0-8729 GCA_035302865.1 Chitinophagaceae bacterium | reverse complement strand
ATTGGTACTTTTGAGGTGACAGGTACCAATACACTAGGAATTGATTCAGGATTGGTACTCAGTACAGGTCATGTAAATCAAACAGTTCCTACTACAAGTGTTGTAGGACCAAATAATGGAAGTTCTGCAGGACCTTCATCTATCACAAATGGAGTGAATAATGATCCTGATTTAATGACATTAGTTAATCCTAATACCACTTTACGCGATGGGTGCATTTTGGAATTTGATTTCATACCCATCGGTGATTCCATTAATTTTGATTTTGTTTTTGCTTCTTCTGAGTATTGGAGTTTTTCATGTTCTTCTTTTAATGATGTATTTGGTTTCTTTGTTTCTGGTCCTGGTATTACAGGCACTCAAAATATAGCACTTGTTCCAGGAACTAATATACCTATTATGGTAAACTCAACAACAGGAGTAGCTAGCACTACAAATTGTACTAGCCTAGGTCCAGGCTCACCTTTTTCACAATATTATAATGATAATAGAAATGGTCCTACTACCTCATTTGGTGGCTTCACTGATGTATTTACTGCTAAAGCGGCTGTTCAAGCTTGTGATACTTATCATTTGAAATTAGCAATTTCAGATATGGGTGATTCTAGTTTTGATTCGGCAGTGTTTTTAAAATCAGGAAGTTTGTCCTCCATTGGCATTTCGACTTCAGTTGAAGGTACTGCGGGGGCTAAAGAAAATGAAGAACATTGTATTAGAGGATGTAAATCAGCAACGATTACTGTACACAAAAATGTTGCAAGTTCGCAAGATACACATATTGATTTACAGTTCGGTGGAACTGCGGTAAATGGAGTGGATTATTCTACCATACCATCCTCCATTACAATTCCAGCGGGTGCCAATGAGGCAACTATTGAGATTGAACCATTGCTTGCAAGTAGTCCTACAGGTCCGAGAGAGGCAATAATATATTTTATGTCACCTTATATTTGCCATAGCTCTAACCAAGCTACACCAATGGATTCAGCTGTAGTGACTATTTATGATTCATTATATGCCGAAATTGTTACACCTCCTACGCCTATTTGTAAAGGTGATACAATACAATTAGTTGGTGACGTGGATTCTACATTGTCCTTTTCATGGCAACCATCACATTTGGTTGATAATCCTAATAACTTAACTGTTAATGTAAGTCCAAGTCAACCTACAACTTTCAAATTAGTTGCAAAGATGGAAGGAGCACCTTCTACTTGTCCTCCTAAAGAAGTAGAATACTTCTTACAGGTGGATCCTTACGGCGAAATTGTTCTTCCTGAAAATATGGATATTTGCTTGGAAGATTCTGTGTCTTTAAATGTCGATGTTTTACCTGATGAATATAATTATGAAATTCATTGGGAACCTGCTCAATATTTTAGAAATACTTACGATTATAAAAATATGTTTTGGGCACCAGTTGGCCGTCACACGATTACCGTTGAAGCCACTTCACCTAATGCACAATGTAAATCTATTGATAGTATGATTATTAATGTGCAACCTAAAATACCTATAGATTATGTTAATCCAAAAGATACGGTTATAAAATATGGTGAAACTATTACTCTTGAAGCCCACGCTGCAGGTAGCGACATATTTTACTGGGATCCAATAACTTATTTAGAATCCCCATCAGAAGGAATAACCCAAGCTAGGCCATTAGAAGATATGACTTACCGTGTAGTTAGTTTAGATCCTTATGGTTGTAGAGATACTGCTTATGTTAATATAATTGTTGAATATAAATCACATTTAACTATCCCAAATGCTTTTACTCCAGATGGAGACGGATTAAATGATGTGTTTAAAATTGTGGGACATGAATTTGAGAGATTATTAAACTTTAGTATATACAATAGATACGGTCAAGAGGTTTTTCATACTCAGGACATTAATAAAGGCTGGGATGGTACCATTAAAGGTGAGCTAGCAAAACCAGATACCTATATTTATGTAATAGAATACGCTTTACCTGGTAATGAAGTAAAAAAGGAAACAGGGGATGTTGTTTTATTGCGATAAGTAGTTAAAAAGTTAAAAATACTGTAGCCGTCTCAAAAGTTCATTTTGATGACGGCTATTTTTTATAATTTTCAATAATGCTAAAATTATTGAAAATTAAATAATTAACGATGAAAAAAAGAATTGATTGCAATTAAAAGTCTCTAGATATATAATAATTTATAATCCAGATAAATTTATACGATATTGACAAAATATATTATATGTTGAAAATATTTTTTATCAATTTTTTTGCTGCATTATAAGGTGTAATTTCTTGATTGGCAATTTGTTTTTCAAAATCCTCTAACATAGATTGAGTTTCTTTTTGATTAAAAAAATGCTGTTTAATGTAGAAATCTACTATTCTAGTAAAAGCTAAAATATTTTGGCTTTCTCTATTTTTATAAAAGTAGCCATTGTTTTTTGTTGTATTTATAAAAGATTCAATGCTATCCCAAGTTTTTTCTAAACCAATATTTTTATAAGAACTAATAGTATGTACTTGTGGTTTCCATCCACTATCTTTTGCGGGCAAAAAATGCAAGGCTTTAGCATATTCGTTTCTGGCAGCTTTAGCTTTATTCTCGTTTCCTTCATCTGCTTTTGTGATTAACATGATGTCGCACATTTCCATAATTCCCCTTTTAATTCCTTGGAGTTCATCTCCTGCTCCCGCTAACATTAGAAGCATAAAAATATCTGAAATGTTAGCAACTTCAATTTCACTTTGTCCAACTCCTACTGTTTCAATTAATATAATATCATATCCTGCAGCTTCACAAAGTAAACATGCTTCTCTTGTTTTATATGCTAAGCCACCTAAACTGGTTCCTGAAGGGGTAGGTCGGATAAATGCATTTTCATTTGCACTTAATTTTTCCATTCGTGTTTTATCTCCTAAGATACTACCAAAAGTTTTTTGACTACTGGGATCAATGGCAAGAACTGCAACTTTATATCCTTTATTTATTAAGTGAATCCCAAAGCTTTCAATAAAAGTACTTTTTCCCACACCAGGCACACCTGTAATTCCTATTCGAATTGCATTTCCTGTGTAGGGGAGTAGCCCTTCAAGTAAATTATCTGCAAAGTCTTGATGTTTTTTAAGAGTGCTTTCTATATAAGTAATTGCTCTACTAAGATATACAATATTACCTTTTAGAATTTCTTTTTTAAATGTATTAAAGTCTTGCATTTTTTATATTGACAAAAATATTAAATTTAGGATAAAGATACGGAAATTAAGTAAGCGTGGCTTGGAAATACTAATAAATTAACCAAATGTTGGAAAAATTATTTAAGAGGCAAAATGACAATCTATGATGCCATATAACTTATTGCAACTGAAATAAATTTGAAAATTCTTGTTCTTATTTTATTATTAAAAGAAAGCAATAAAGGAAGGAGCTTATTAAAATTATTGCGTTAAGCTTAGCTTTTCTTCAATTTATACTTATATTTGCGTGAATTATGACTTTATTTTTACAATTCTTTTTAAAAACACACATTCTATGAATTGGAAACATGCATTTACCTCATCTGTAGGAAAAAAGATAGTGGTGGGGGCAACAGGTTTATTCCTGATTCTATTTTTAATCGTCCATTGTTATATTAATGCCTTAGTATTTTTGCCGAATGGACGGGAGTTATACTTAAATGCGGCACACTTTATGGGCACAAACTTTCTGATTCGAACGATGGAGATAGGATTGTTTGTAGGGCTGATTTTACATGCAGTTCAAGCTTTAATGTTAGTTGGTCAAAATAAAAAGAAGCGTCCAGTAAACTATGAAATTAAGCCTGGAAATGAGTCTAGTTCTTGGTATTCTCGTTCTATGGGTTTGTTAGGAACATTAATATTATTGTTCTTAGTGGTGCATTTATACCATTTCTGGATTCCTAATCGTTATGAGCAACATTTAGGCTCAGGAGAAGAAATTGATTTATATGATAAAATGCAAGTTGTATTTTCAAGCATTGGACCAGTAATTGTATATACGATTGGATGTATATCATTAGCTTGGCATTTAGCACATGGTTTTTGGAGTTCTTTCCATACTTTAGGATTAAGTCCAAGAAAATACAAAAAACTAATCACTAATGTGGGTTATGCTTTTGCTATTATTATCCCAGGATTGTTCATTGCTATGCCGTGGGCTTTCTATTTAGGTTGGATTGGTTAATAAGCATAAAAAAAATTCAAGATTATTTATCATAGATTAAAAGATTATTATAATGAGAATAGATTCTAAAATACCATCTGGAGAGATTTCTCAAAAGTGGACGAATTATAAAGCTAATTGTAAATTAGTTAACCCTGCGAATAAAAGAAGTATTGATATAATAGTAGTAGGAACAGGATTAGCTGGAGCTTCTGCTGCTGCCTCCTTAGGAGAAATGGGATATAAAGTAAAAACATTTACCTATAATGATTCTCCTCGTCGCGCACACTCTATAGCTGCACAAGGAGGTATAAATGCTGCTAAAAATTATCAAAATGACGGCGACTCTACTTTCCGTTTATTTTATGATACTGTTAAAGGTGGAGACTATAGATCCAGAGAGGCAAATGTGTATAGATTAGCAGAAGTAAGTGCTAATATTATTGATCAATGTGTTGCTCAAGGTGTACCTTTTGCAAGAGAGTATGGAGGATTATTAGCCAATCGTTCTTTTGGTGGAGTTCAAGTTCAACGTACCTTCTATGCAGCAGGTCAAACAGGACAACAATTGCTAATTGGTGCTTATCAAGCATTAGAGCGTCAAGTTGCTTTAGGTAATGTAACCTCTTATGTTCGCCATGAGATGCAAGAATTAGTTACTATCGATGGTAAAGCAAGAGGGATTATTGCAAGAAATTTAGAAACAGGAGAATTAGAGAGATTTTCTGCACATGCAGTTCTTATTTGTTCTGGAGGATATGGAAATATTTTCTATTTATCTACCAATGCCATGGCTTGTAATGCAACTGCAGCTTGGAAAGTACATAAAAAAGGAGCATATTTTGCTAATCCTTGCTTTACGCAAATTCACCCAACTTGTATTCCTGTTTCCGGAGACCATCAGTCAAAGCTAACCCTAATGTCTGAATCTTTAAGAAATGATGGTAGAATTTGGGTGCCTAAAAAGAAGGGAGATAATAGAAGACCAAATGAAATTCCTGAAGAAGAAAGAGATTATTATTTAGAACGTAGATATCCTGCATTTGGTAACTTAGTACCTCGTGATGTAGCTAGTCGTGCTGCAAAAGAACGTTGCGATGCTGGTTATGGTGTAGGTACATCTAAGCAAGCAGTTTATCTTGATTTCGCTTCTGCAATTGAAAGATATGGAAAAGTAGAATGTCATAAAAATCATATTAGCAATCCAAGTGTTGAAGAAGTTAGAAAATTAGGTATGGAAGTGGTTAAAGCAAAATATGGTAATCTATTCGAAATGTATGAAAAAATCACAGGAGAAGATCCATATCAAGTTCCAATGAGAATTTACCCTGCAGTGCATTATACCATGGGTGGAATTTGGGTAGATTACGAATTAATGACTACTATACCTGGTTTATATGCTTTAGGTGAGGCTAACTTTAGTGATCATGGAGCTAATCGTTTAGGGGCATCAGCTTTAATGCAAGGTTTAGCAGATGGGTATTTTGTAATTCCATACACTATTGGAAATTATTTAGCTGATGAAATTAGAACTGGTCCAATACCAACCGATCATCCTGAATTTGATAAAGCAGAAGCTGCAACCGCTCAAAGAATGAATAGGTTAATGGAAATTAAAGGTACTAAATCTGTAGAAAGTTTCCATAAAAGACTAGGTAAGATAATGTGGGATAAGTGCGGAATGGCTAGAAATGAACAAGGACTTAAGGAAGCAATTAAAGAAATTCAATTATTAAGAGATGAATTCTGGAAAGATGTTAGAATACCTGGAGTAATCAATGGAATGAATCCTGAACTTGATAAAGCGAATAGGGTAGCAGACTTCTTAGAATTAGCTGAATTAATGTGCTTGGATGCTTTAAACAGAACAGAAAGTTGCGGAGGACACTTTAGAGAAGAATCACAAACAGAAGATGGAGAAGCATTAAGAAAAGATGATGAATTCTCTTATACGGCTGTTTGGGAATATAAAGGACCTCGAGAATGGACTTTACATAAAGAAGAATTACACTTTGATATTGTAAAACCAACGCAAAGATCATATAAATAATAAAATAATTTCTCAATTTCAAATATACCATTATGGAACATTATAATATGAACCTTAACTTAAAAATTTGGCGCCAACAGAATGCCAATGATAAAGGTGGGTTTCAAACATATCAAATAGAAAATATCTCCTCTGAAATGTCCTTCCTCGAAATGCTGGATGTTTTAAATGAAAAGTTGGTAAATGAAGGAGAGGAGCCAGTAGCTTTTGACCATGACTGTAGAGAAGGAATTTGTGGAGCTTGTTCATTACACATTAACGGGCAACCTCATGGTCCATGGCATAAAACTACTACTTGCCAATTACATATGCGCGAATATAAAGATGGAGATACTATCGTTATTGAACCATTTCGTGCAAAAGCATTTCCAATAATTAAGGATTTGGTTACTGATAGAAAATCTTTAGATAGAATTATTGAAGCAGGTGGATATGTTTCTGTAAATACTGGAAATGCTGTAGATGCAAATGCTATTCCAATTGAGAAAGCTGCTGCTGATGATGCTTTCGCTGCTGCTGCGTGTATAGGTTGCGGTGCTTGTGTTGCTGCATGTAAAAATGCATCAGCTATGTTATTCTTATCAGCAAAAGTTGCACATTTAGCAAAATTACCTCAAGGGCAAGTGGAAAGAAAAGAAAGAGTAGTAGGTATGGTTAATCAAATGGATGATGAAGGTTTTGGTTCTTGTACGAATACACAAGCATGTGAAGCTGTTTGTCCTAAGGGTATTTCTATTCAAAATATTGGATACTTAAATAAAGAATACATAAAGAGTATCTTTGATGGTTCGAAAATATCTGAATAATTATTAAAAATTCTTCATCCTTATATATTTTATTAATGTATAAGGGTGAAGAATTTTAGCTTTCTATTTATTTATAACTTTTGAGAGTATTAAATAAATAAAAGCTTTAATAAAAAAAGAATTTCTTTGAATTCTTGCTTGAACTATTTGCTTTTTCAAATAGTTTAATTATTTTTAAGCCGAATTAAATAAATTTATTTATCTCTTAAAATTTATAGAATGCGAAAATATAAAAATGTTTTATTTTCAGTTGGATTTACATTATTAACAGGTGCTTTTGTTTTTGGGACAAGCTCTTGTAAAGAAGATTTATGTAAAGCTACTGTTTGTGCCTATGAAGGTACTTGTGAAGAAGATGGTTCTTGTACTTGTTTAATTGGATATGAAGGAGAGCGATGTGAGACTATCTCTAGAGATAAGTTTAAAGGTGCGTGGACAGTTACTGAAAAAGGTACTATTACTAACGCTGCTACCTATGCTACATCAATAGAAAATGGTGAAGAAATTGATGATGTGATAATAAGAAACTTTAATAATAAGTTTAATAAGGATATTTATGCAAAAATAGAAAAAGATACTATATATATCCCTTCACAATCTGTAACATATGCTAATGAAGAATATACTATTCAAGGAAAGGGATATGCAGAACCAGAAACTTTTTATGGTCTACATGGTAAAATTATATTTTCTTATTCCGTTACTTATCCAGATAATAGTGTAGATAAATATGGTTTAGAAGGAAGCGAAAATCATTCTATATGGATTAAATAATTTAAAATTTAACCTTAATTTTGAAGCTGATTGGTTTGAAACTAATCAGCTATTTACATTTAAGAGAGCATAATTCTAATAATTACATTTTTTTCAAATAAAATAAAAATTAAAAAAAATAAATTTAGATTTTATTTGCTTTAGAATTTTAAGCTTTTTCTTTAGAATTTTTGGTGTTTGAGTGAGAATTATTGCATTAATGTGTTTTAAAGCTTTAAAACTTGATGCATTTTCCTCTTATTTTTATTTTTGATTATTTAAGAAATTTTTTTGAAATTATTTATTTCTCTATCTTTGTGAATGAAAAGATAATTTAACCTAATATCACAGAAATCTATATTTGTTTTATGACATACCAAGAAATAATTGATAAAGTTAATGAGTTTCTAATTGAAGATTTTGAAGTGGAGGCTGAAAAAATTCTTCCTGAAGCTGAATTAAAGGAAACGCTGGATTTAGACAGTTTAGATTATATTGATTTAATTGTAGCTATTGAAAAAGATTTTGGATTTAAAATGAAACCAGAAGATTTCACAGACTTAGTTACTATGGAAAGCTTCTATCAATTTATTGCTGAAAAATTGAATGTTTCTTTACCTGCCTAAATGAAAAATAAAAGTATACAAAAATGGAGTGGCTCTTCAGGAAATACAAAAAAGGGTTACTCTATTTTTTTATGGTTAATTGATAAAGGAGGAAGATATGCTGCTTATTTTCTCTTAAAGTTCGTCGCCTTATATTATTGGTTTTTTAAGAAAGACGCTAATATTGCATTAAGGGATACTTATATTAACAAGATGGGTTTTAGTAAATCGAAAGCTAGTATATTGCGTCTAAAAAATTATATCTTTTTTGGGCAAGCTTTAATTGATAAAGTCACTGTTGCTTTAAAAACTGAAACACACGGTCTGAAAATACATAGAGATGGTG
>DATGSF010000167.1:0-2025 GCA_035302865.1 Chitinophagaceae bacterium | reverse complement strand
TGAATATCGTTAATAGGACAAACCCTAATTGGGCAACACTAAAAAACAACTCTAAAATCTACCCTCTCAATCCCACAAATATCTCTCATCATATTCAACATTATATTTTTTCAAAAAACCAAGATATTCTTGCTTGTAGGTCTTTCTATTATGATGTGCCTCTTGATTTTTTATATAATTTTTTACTACATCAATTTCTGCAGGATTAACTGAAAAGCTTCCATAACCTCTTTGCCAATAAAAATTAAGATACTTTTCTCCATTGGTCTTCATCCATTTTGAGGAGTTTGACTTAACCTTTTCCATAAAATCCATTAAGGCTACCTTGCGAGATAAAACACAAAGAATATGGATATGGTCTCTATAACCTCCTACGATAACCGGATTAAAATCTAACTTTTTACACAAGCCTCCAATATAACGAAATAATTCATCCTTGATTTCATCATCAATAAAAGGATAACGGTATTTTGTGCTGAATACAATATGACTATAATTGTACGCAATAGATTGTGCCATATGCTATAAAGTTTTAAATTGTGTTGCTAAAATTTTATTTCTATTATTTTCCCTATATCTTATCTCATTTTTATCGACTTTGAATTTAAAAAACGTAAATTCTCATCTTTAAAGCGATAAAATATATTTTTTAAATATACTATTTATTTATAAATTTTAAAACTTTATTTTAATTATTTTAAAAGTGATAATTAATGTGTGTGAGGTGAATAAATTATTATGAATAATAAGAGTAAATAAACCTAAAAGTAAATACAGCTATTTAAAATATGCTTAAAAATAAAATATAAATCTTTTTTTTAAAGATTAAAAAAAAACCACAAAATAAACCTGTAAATTTATATGTATTTTCTCTTACTTCCTCCTATTTGCCTCTCAAAATTGCATATTACGAAATAATAACCATGTTTTATTAGCTATAAATAATTGGAGATTTAAGATTTAGTTCCTAATTGAAGAATTGTTAAGTTAATACTGATTTTTATTTCTTATCTGTTTGTGTTACAAATATAAGACAGCCTATTTTTATAATATTCTCTTTTGTTTTTTATAATTACCCTTTCACAATATCCACAAATTGAATTTTCTTTCTCTTTCTCCAATCCATTGTTTTCGCATAGATACCATTATGTTTTTTAGCTATTTTCTTTTCACAGCCTTCACAAAATACCTCAATTATTGTATCTTCTTCTGCACCAAATAATGTAACTTCTCCTTTGATAATTTTCCTTTCATTTTTACAACTCATGGGAATCACATATTTTAAACCATCCATTTGGAAGATATTCCACACAATAATTTCTGCTATTTCTTTTTGCAAATCTAAACTTGGAGTTTCTTGAAATTTATCCTGAAAATAATCAATGAAAGTATAAAGTAAATTTTGTCGGGCAATAAGTAAACTATCTCCTTGCCATTCATAGCCATACGAACTTTGAAAAGCTATAGTAGCCCATTTTAGCCAATCTTCTTTTGAATTGCAATACTTAGAAACTACTCTTAGCTTTTTATCTAAAAATCCAACTCTTTTAGATATTGGTATTAACTTTTGGTTGCTAGCTACAGGGTCATAACGAGAAGCGATAAAAGGCGCTTCACCGCAAGTAATTTCTAATTTTAATAAAGCTACAAATTCTTGCCAATTATGTTTGGTAATTCGCTTAGGGTCACAAGCATCATTCATTTGTTTTACAATATGTAGAGGCGTAAAAACTTCTGCTTTTTCACGAGTTCTTATCAATTGCTCTTCTTTGCTTTTTACTGCACGAGGCTGAATTAATTGTCCATATTCTCCTGTTACTAAATTAGCGGTAATAGGAGCATTTGGTGCAAAGGATTTTCCATAGTGTTCATAAGAGTCTGTTGCCCAAAGTATATTTTTACCGCTTGTTTTATCTTGCAAAAGTATCCCCAATAGATTGTCTTTCTGTAAAAGATAATCTTCTAGAATGTCTATGTTTTGCGTGTTGTTCTTTTCCTTAATCATGAATCTATTTTAGTCCATAG
>DATGSF010000166.1:0-25100 GCA_035302865.1 Chitinophagaceae bacterium | reverse complement strand
AATCTCTTGAATTAAAGGATAGGAAATAAAATCAGAAAGCGACCTTTGAAGATAATTTGCAGGAACCACTTGTATATCAGGTAGCGCAGTCTGTAAATATCGTTCTTTTAAAGGCACATAAATATATTTTCCCTTCTCTGCATTTAACATAGATTCTAATGAGGGAGTAGCAGTTCCTAAAATAACTGGTACTTTCTGAATATGAGCAAGATAAAGAGCTGCATCTCTTGCATGAAAACGCGGAGCTGGATCAGTTTGTTTTAAAGAGGAGTCATGTTCTTCATCAACAATTATTAGACGCAAATCTTTAAAAGGCAACCATAAAGAGGAGCGTGCTCCTACAATTAATTGACATGCTCCTGATTTAACTTTATTCCATAATTCCACTCTTTCATTATTACTAAATCTAGAATGATAAACACCAACAATATTCCCAAAATGAGCAATTAGTCTTTGCACCATTTGAGTTGTCAAAGCAATTTCAGGTAATAGAAACAACACCTGTTTACCACTTTTTAAAACTTTCTCAATTTGTTTTATATATAAAATAGTCTTTCCACTTCCCGTAACACCATGCAATAAAATAGTTTTATTTTCTTGTACTGCATCATCTATAGCATCATTTGCAATTTCCTGACTTTTATTTAATGCTACATCTTTAAAAGTGGGGAAATTATCTAGAACAATTCTGTCTTTTTCTATTTGACTAAGAACAAAAATATCTTTTTCTACTAAGGAATTTAGGCTAGCTCTAGAAGCTTTACTTTTTTCTAATAGTTGCGGAATTTCCACACTTTGAAAAGCAGGATTTTGTGCCAAGTATACCATAACAATAGCACTCTGTTTGGGAGCATTACTCAATTGATCAAAGAGTTTCTTTTGCGCATCTTTATTGTGAAAATCAGGATGTAATGCAACTCTGTCAACAAGAACAGGTTTATATTTCTCTTCTAAAGCATCAGATATTTTTATAAGATCCAAATTAATCAAATCTTGAATTACCGTAGAAATAAGTTCAACAGGTACATATTCTTTTAATTGAGGCAAGGTCACTCTTTTTTTTTCAATCAAGTAAAAGCAGGCAGTTTTTAAAATCTCAGGAAAGGCATCAGGAATTTCATCAATTGCATCTAACCATATTATAAATGTTTCATTCATTAATTTCAGATGTGCTGGTAATGCAATTTGCATTATAGAACCCAAAGAACACATATAGTATTCTGCAATCCAATTCCAAAACTTCAATTGCCATGCAAAAAGAATAGGTACTTTATCTATAACGGAGATTATAGGATTTACCTGAAAACCCAGTGGTTTATTATTGTGAATATCTTGTACAATAGCAGCATAGACTTTATTTTTTCCTAATTTAACCTCAACTCTAATCCCAATTTGAATAGAATCTTGCAAATCCACTGGCACACTATAAGTTAGTGTATTGGGGAGATTGAGCGGTAAAATAAGTTCTACAAACATGATATAATTTTCTGCAAAGTACAAAAAAAGGCAAACACAAAAAAGTCAAGCGTATTATGCTTGACTTTTTTTTAAAATTATATATAATCAGTTAATCATTCTTTTTTACAGGAAGCTATTCAAGAAATTATTTTTTCAAGAATTCATCAACTTCCTCTTTAAGCACCATTTTCTCTCTAAAAGAGTATGCTCCAGTTTTAGGATTTCTTACTGATTTAATTACTTTTGTATAATTTTTTGCTTCTTCTGCACCACTTTTTCTAATTGCGGTTTTTGCTACTTTAGCCATAATTAAATTTTTTTAGTCTATTAAATAAGGGTGATTATTTAATCTCCTTATGAACAGTCATTTTTTTCAGAATAGGATTGTATTTTTTCAATTCTATTCTTTCTGGAGTATTTTTTTTATTTTTCGTAGTGATATAACGACTTGTTCCGGGCATTCCGCTATCTTTATGCTCGGTACATTCTAAAATCACTTGAACGCGGTTTCCTTTTTTAGCCATATCTTTAAGATATTAAATTGTAATTTATATTTTATTCCCTTGTTGACGTAATTCTTTTACAACTTGATACAATCCAACTTTGTTTATTTTACGAATTGCATCAGAGCTTAATTTTAATGTAATCCAACGATCTTCTTCTGCCAAATAATATCTTTTTGTCTGTAAGTTTGGATTAAACTTACGCTTATGTTTCTTATTTGAGAAGCAAACCTTGTGTCCTGAAAGGGGTTTTTTACCTGTAACTTGACAAACTCTTGCCATGATTTAATTTTTTTTGGAATGCAAAGTTGTTACTTTTTTTTTAAATAAACAAATTAATTACTTATTTTTTATAAAAGTAGCTTATTTGCATAAAAGTTAAACATTAGATTTTGAGTTAGACCTACTCTTCTTCTTTTATTTTTTCATCTGTTTCCTCTTCAGATGCTGCATCATACATCTCAAAATTCAACAAATTATTTTTCTTTAATAATTGATACCATTTGTAAATTTTTTGAATATCACTTGTATAAACGCGATCTTCATCAAATTCGGGTAGTACTTCTTTGAAATATCTTCTAGCCTCATTTGCCTCTTTTTTAGATGTAACAAGTCCAAAATTTTCAGGCTCATTCATAGAAATATTATGGAACACTTTATGTAAAGCAACATTATCATTAATAGTGTAAATTTCAATACTTTCTAATGGGGTAATTTGGTGTTTTCTTGCTGAGATGTACTTGGTACTATGATCATCTAGGCTTACAACAAAAGCCCCATCTTTTTTAGTACTTTTTAATTGATACAGTCCAGGCAATCCTGTAACAGATACAATTTGTCTATATTCCATTTCCATAATAAATAACTCTATTAAAATAATTTCATTTTAAGCAGGGCGACAAAATTAATCATTTTTCTGGATTAATTAAAAAATCACTCATGAAATTTATTTTTTCTTTACTTAAGTGGAGCCGGCGGGAGTCGAACCCGCGTCCAAACATCGGTTAAAAAAGCTTTCTACATGCTTAGTTTTCTTTGTTTTGTCGGAAACAAATAGGGGAAAAACAAACCTTTATTTATTTCGTAGCTGCATAAGTCTTAAACAAAAGGCACAGCCTACTTTTGTAGCATCCAATTTTTTAAAATGAGTCGGCGACGGAGCTTGGTAACTGGAAAACCTGCTCAACGCGGCCCTAATGACAACCTAATCCTAGATTAAGCAGCCATGGCATACTGAGTATTGCCATCTGAAATTTGAGTATTCACTTTTAAGCGCAAACTACACAAGGCGCTGCATGCTTACTGATTCATCCTTAATGCTGTCAAAACCAGTCGGCCCCTTTTGGGCTTTTGTCAAAGAACAATATGCAAATATACATCTTTTTAATTTAATAACCTTATTTTATTCTTATATGTTTATAACTAAAAGCAAGATTACTTCTAAATCCTAAATCAAGAGATAATATTTTTTAAAAATTATTAGTGAGTTTTTCTACTTTTATTTTACCTTTACTAAAAATTTAACATGCCTAAATACAAAGACATTTTTGAAAATAATAAGAAATGGGCACAGGAAATGAATGAAAAACATCCAGATTTTTTTAATCATCTGGCTGAAAATCAAAAGCCTGACTTTCTTTATATAGGATGTAGCGATTCTCGAATCCCTGCGAATCAAATAATGGGCTTAAACCCTGGTGATCTTTTTGTACATAGAAATATTGCAAACCTTGTATGTGCAACGGATTTGAATGTAATGTCTGTTATTAATTATGCAGTTAATCAACTAAAAGTAAAGCATATAGTAGTTTGTGGACATTATGGCTGTGGAGGTGTTGCTGCAGCAATGGAATCAAAAGACTTAGGAATTTTAAATCCTTGGCTGAGAAATATTAGAGATGTATATAGGCATTATAAAGAAGAATTAAATGCAATAGCAAACCAACAGGATAGATATAATAAGCTCGTAGAACTTAATACGCTCGAACAATGCTACAATGTTATAAAGCTTGCAAGTGTACAAAAATCCTATCTGGAAAATAATTTTCCAAAAGTCCATGCTTGGGTTTTTGATATGAAAACAGGCCTAATCAAAGATTTACAGCTAAATTTCGAAAAAACTCTAAAAGAAATTCAAGAGATTTACGACCTAACAGGCAAGGGTTAAGCCTCAGCGATATAATCTTCGTCTTGGCTATGTTTATGCCTACGATAAAAATAAATACCAAAGCCTATTACAATTGTAATGGGCATTATTACTAAATAAATAATACCTTTATTTAAACCAATTGCGCTATCTTGACCTAATTGCGCAGCAGTATTCGTACAAGTTACACATCCTTGTGCAAAAGCTTCAATGGATAGAACACTTAATAGCAAAAGAATGCTTAAGGAAATAATTATATTCTTCATAATACAAAAATAGGTATTTTTATTTAAAAACAAAACTACTGAAATATACTTTGTTTTTGCTATTTCCTGCTGAATGTACTTAATATTTTTTATATTCACGTATATTTGATATTTATTGATTGATTCTATTATAAACTTATGCGTAAATTTCATTTTCTGCTTTCTATACTATTTCTATTTTTATTCTTGTCTCCTCATAACTCTTTAGATGCACAACAGACAGAAAACAAAAAAGAACCTCGTATTTTATTTCTGGTAGATGCTTCTGGTTCAATGGCTTTAGAATGGCTGGATGGACAGACAAGATTTGATGCAGCAAGTGAATTAATTTTACAATTAGTTGATGAAGCACAATTAGAAAATAACAAAATCAGTTTTGGAATTAGAGTATTCGGTGCAAATTATCCTGCTGAAGAAGAAAACTGTTATGATACAAATTTAGAAGTGCCCTTTAGGTATCAAAATAGAAATCAAATCCGCGCTCGGATGCGTAGTTTACAGCCTAAAGGATACTCCCCTATAGCTTATTCTTTAGAAAAAGCAGCGAAAGAGGATTTTAAAGAAGATGATAAATATTCCTATAGCTTAATTTTAATAACTGATGGTGGAGAAAGTTGCGATGGGGATATTTGTAAAATAATGGAAGAGCTTTTAGCAAAAAAAATTAGTTTCAAACCTTATATAATTAGTTTGGTAAATGAGAGTCCTTTGCAGGATCTTTATGCTTGTCTGGGAGAATATGTTTTAGTGGAAAATAAAAAAGATATCGAGAATATAGTGGAGCGCATATTGGAGGAAAATCAATTGGATTTACAAATTAACTACAATCAAAGAATTGCAAATAAAAATACAGTCAGTAAACCAAAAGAAGAACAAATTACCATTTCTGTGGATAAGCCTAAAGTAGAGAAAGAACCTGAAATGGAAGAGGAACCTGAACTGATTGTAAAAGAAGAAGAAAATCCAATTATTACACCTACAGAGAGAAAGGTTTCAGAACTTGAGAGAAAATTAAAATTTATTCCCGTTTTAATAAAGCCTAGTAAAAAGTCTGTTCAAATTGCAAAAGTTTCTTTTAAAACGTTTACTAAACCATTACCTAAACCACTTCCATTAGAAGAGGAGGAGGAAGAAGTTGCCAAAGCGCCACCAATTCCTAAAAAAGATTTACCTCCGATGGCGCCAGCAGAGCCAGAGAAAAGAGAACAGCCTTTAAAACAGCCTGAGAAAATATCTGATGTTTACATAGAAAAAGAAGATGCAGACAAAACTTATGTCCAAATTTATTTTACAGATGGAAATGGAAAGTTTTATTGGACACAACCAAGAATTAAAATACATAATGCAAATAATAATGAGGAGATTTTAAGTATCAATAGAAGAGTAAACGGGCAAAGTCCTGAAAAAATTGAAATTGCAGCTGGAGTCTATAATTTTTTAGTTAGTGAGAGTGAATCTTCTGCCAATAACGTTACAATAGAAGAAAATAAAACTAATAAAGTATATATTCGTGTTTCAAGAGGTTCATTAGCATTTTACCATCCTGAAGAACCCGACATAGCAATTACACAATACACCGCGCTAGTAAGTAAGCGATTTGACAGAGGAAGTCCTGTAGTACAACATCCTACGGATACGGTTCTACCCTATGATCCAGCAAATTATCATATTGAAATTAATACCTTGCCTCCATTAATGTATAATATTGATTTGAACTTTACCTCTTTGAAAATGGTAGCTATTCCACAACCGGGATATATTCAAATTACAAACTCTGCCCCAGCAGGTCATATTGAATTCTGGTTTAGAAGAGGTGGAAGATATTTACATTTTCATGATATGCAAATTACTGGTAATTTAGAGGATCAAATACGCGAGTTTTTACCAGGTCATTATCAAATAAGATTCTATAGAGGTGCAAGATATTCTGGAGGACAACCAGAAATAATTCCTTTTTCTATTAAAAGAAAAGAAACAGTTTCTTTGGAAGTTAAATAATATGATATGCGTTTAATCACTATCTCTTACTCTTTACTTTTAGCATATATTATTGCAGCTTTTGTTTTTTGGGGTCATAGTCTTAATAAACAAAGTAAAATTATATACCAACATGAAATAAAAGAATTAGAAAGAAGGAGCTATTTGATTCCAGAAAAAAGTTATCAAGACGAACTAAATCAAATTCAACAACGCTATAATATGCGCAAAACCCAATATTTGGGAGAAGGTGCTGTTATTTTAATCGTTATCCTAATCAGTGCTGGTGCTGTATTTTCTTCTATTCGTGGAAATAATAAATTAGCCAAACAACAACAAAATTTTATATTGTCTATAACTCATGAATTGAAAAGTCCTATATCTGCAGTAAAGCTAAATTTAGAAACTATATTAAAAAGAGAATTACCCAGAGAAATTCAAAATAAATTAGTAAAAAGTAGCCTAAAAGAAGCAGAGCGTTTAGATGATTTATCCAGTAATTTACTTTTAGCTTCTCGATTGGAAAACAAAAAATTTATTTCAGAAAATGAAAAAGTTAATATTTCGCAAGTTTTAAAAGAAGCTGTAAATATGTATGAAAATAGGCACAAACGAAAAATAACAGCTGCAATTGAAGAAGATTGCTATTGTTTATCGGATGCTCTTTTGTGGAAATTAACCATACACAATCTCCTTGAAAATGCAATTAAATACAGTCCTAAAAACAGTGAAATTGAAGTAACCTTATACCAAAAAGATGAAAATATTTATCTTTATATAGCAGATCAAGGAGACGGAATACTCGATGAAGAGAAGAAGAAAATTTTTCAACAATTCTATAGAGTAGGAAATGAACTCTCTAGAAACACCAAAGGAACAGGATTAGGCTTATATTTAACTGCAAAAATCATTGAACAATTTAAAGGTTCTATTCTGGTAAAAGACAATAATCCTAAAGGTACAATTTTTGAAATAGCTGTTCCTGAATATTATTCCAATGTGGAAAGTTAAGTCTATTTCTAAAGTTTATTTATTAACAATTTTAAAATAGTATTTTTGCTATTTCCATAGATATATTAAAAAATCATGCCCAAACTAATTCGTATTACTACAGTTCCCGTATCATTAAAAACTTTATTAAAAGGACAGCATCAATATATGTCCCAAAATGGATTTGAAGTAATAGGAGTTTCTTCCTCTGGAAAAGAATTAAAGGAGGTAGAAAAAGAGGAAGGTATCCGTACACATGTAATAAATATGACTAGGAAAATAACTCCGCTACAAGATTTAAAAGCTTTGTTTCAACTAATTCGTTTCCTACGTAAGGAAAAGCCAGAAGTTGTTCATACTCATACGCCAAAAGCAGGGTTATTAGGAATGATGGCAGCAAAAATTGCAGGAGTTCCTCATCGCTTACATACCGTAGCAGGAATGCCATTGACTGTTGTTACTGGAGCAAAAAGAACACTTCTTAATTTTATTGAAAAACTCACTTATTCTTGTGCTACAAAAGTATATCCCAATTCTATAGGCTTAAAAAACCTTATATTAGAATATGGTTTTACTCATGAAGAGAAATTAAAAGTTATAGGTAAAGGCAGCTCTAATGGGATTAATACCTCTGATTTTAATCCTGAAACAGTAACAGAAAATGAAAGTATATCCTTGCGCAAAAGTTTAGGAATTAGCGAAAAGGACTTTGTTTTTGTTTTTGTAGGTAGAATTGTTAAAGATAAAGGAATAAATGAACTTATTACTGCTTTTGAAAATGCCTATGCTTATGCAAATAATATTCATTTAGTCCTTGTTGGTTCTTTTGAGCGTGCTTTAGATCCTTTACATAAAGAAACCGAAGAAAGCATAAAAAGACATCCCCATATACATAGCGTAGGATATCAAAATAATGTAATTCCTTATTTTGCTATGGCTGATGTATTAACTTTTCCAAGTTATAGAGAAGGTTTTCCTAATGTTGTTATGCAAGCAGCTTCTATGCAATTAAATGCAATTGTAACTGATATCAATGGTTGTAATGAAATTATTACTCATGGGGAAAATGGTTGGATTATACCTGTTGCAAATGCAGAGGAATTGGCAGAAAAAATGAAATGGTGCATAGATAATCCTGAAAAGTCAAAGGCGATGGGCTTAAAAAGTCGCGCTATCATGCAAAAAGATTTTGAAAGAAGTTATGTTCAAGCAGAATTATTAAAAGAGTATAAAAACCTATTAAAATAGTTATAAAAACGCTGCTAGTATTAAACCGAACTATTCGATGCAAAAGCTTATTATAGCACATAAAATATTCATAAGCAATATAATAAAATATTAGAATAATCATAGTTCAAACTAGAGGTATAGTATTTTTATTTTGCTTGAAATTATTTTTTCATTTTTTCGTTATAATCCTTTTGTAACAACAAAGTACAGCGACAGGACTTGATGTCTCGAAGCCATAAAAAATAAAGCTTATGAATAATGTGGCTTAACTTATAATATAAATTCATTTATCTTTGTAAATAGCTCCTATATAGAATTAATATGTACAAGTATTTTTTTAAAAGATTATTTGATTTTCTAATTGCTTTTTTGGGTTTATTATTGTTAAGTCCTATTTTTATTATAGTTACTATTGCTTTGTATTTTGCCAATCAAGGAAAGCCCTTCTTTTTCCAAGCACGTCCTGGAAAAGATGAACGCATTTTTAAGATTATCAAGTTCAAATCTATGAATGATAAAAAAGATGCTGCTGGGAATCTACTTCCAGATGCTGCACGTTTAACGAAAATAGGGAGCTTGGTTCGCAAAACCTCTTTAGATGAAATTCCGCAGTTAATAAATGTATTAAAAGGGGAAATGAGCTTGATTGGTCCAAGACCTTTGCTTATTGAATATTTAAAATTATATAATGAGGAGCAAAAGAAAAGACATAATGTGCGTCCTGGAATCACAGGTTGGGCACAAGTAAATGGAAGAAATGCTATTTCATGGACAAAGAAATTTGAATATGACTTGTGGTATGTTGAAAATATTTCTTTCCTTTTAGATTTAAAAATATTATTTTTGACAATTAAAAAAGTATTTGTTCGCGAAGGAATTTCACAGGAAGGACAAGCAACAGTTGAAGCTTTTAATGGAGAAAATTAAATATATGAATGGAGTATTTTTATATGGAGCAAGTGGTCATGCTAAAGTAATAATAGAAATAGCCGAATTAAATGATATCCCAGTTCTTGGATTGTTTGATGCTGATAATTCTAAAACTAAATTACTTGGTTATAAAATTAATGAATATAATACTTTTCCAAAAAATTCTAATTATTGCATAAGTATTGGTAACAATTTAATTCGAAAAAAAATTGCTGAAAAAAATTCTCTCAATTTTATAAATTTATTTCATCCTAATAGTTCAATTTCTCGAAGAACAAAAATAGGTATAGGGACAGTAATTATGGCAGGTGTAAGTATTAATAGTTCTTCAATAATTGGGAAACATTGTATTATTAATACAAATTCTTCTATCGATCATGATTGTTCATTAGATGATTATGTACATATTTCGCCAAATGCTGCATTAGCAGGAAATGTAACGATTGGGGAAGGAACGCATGTAGGAATGGGAGCATCAATAATTCAGGGAATAAAAATAGGAAAATGGTGCACCATAGGAGCTGGTGCAGTAATTATTCAAGATATTCCAGATGGCGCAACCGTTGTGGGCAATCCTGGAAAAATAATAAAAATTAATAATCATAATGATTAAAATGCGATAAGCGTAGCTTCTTTTTTTTAATCTACCACATGCAATTGTTCTACACTCCAGGCTAGAGGTTTAGCATTAAAATGCTTTTTTGTAAATGCCCATACTTCTTTAAAAAATTCAGAATCGCGGTATTTATTTAAATATTTTTCATCTTCCCAAATGCTATAGGTAAAAAACACATTTTCATTATGTTTATCTTGCAATAATTCCAAATGAGAACAGCCTTCCTGCGCACGTACTTTTTCTTTAATACTTTCAAAATAGTTTAAAAAAGTAGTAATATGTTCTTTTTCAAATTCCATTTTAACTATTCGAATCATCTTGAATTGTAATTTTAAATTTAGAATAAACTAATTGTCTAGCAGGTAAATTATTTAAACCATATAAGGAAGCAGCTGAGCCTCGATTTACAGCAAATTCCAAAAATCCAAAATCATTAAATCTAAATAATGGATCTCCCTCTTCCACATCCTCATAATATTGAACAATTTTACTTAAACTATCATGTCTAGAAAAGTGAATACTGAATTTTCTATTGCCTACAATTTCATAAAATTTATTCTTATGAATATTAAGTACTACATTTCCATATCGGTTAATATGCAATACCTGTGCTTCAATTCCGTTTTCAGTAATATAGGGATCAAGAGAAGGAAACATCTTTTGGGGATCAATTAATGCATAATCCTCCCAATTAATTCCTTCACTGTACCATTCTGATAAATAAAAACTTAATTGTTGAACACAGTCTAAAAAGCTATCCGCTTTTAATGGTATTTTGTAAGCTTTATCTATTTTATTTTCAAAACTCAAAGGCAAAATTCCATTTTCTGGACATAAAATAATATAATCCTCAATTGGACAAAGTAACCAATAATCATATTTTTTTAAAGGAATATCAAACAAGCAAATATGTATAGTATGTGCAGGAAAAAAATTATAAGAATTTCCTAAAATATAACTACATTCTAAAGAATGAAAAGGCACTACATCATGAGATATATCCATAATAGTTATATCAGGAATAGCTTTAAGGAAAATTCCTTTTACTACTCCTAACATACTATCTTTATATCCCAAATCGGAAAGTAGAGTAATGATCATTCTTTCTACATTAAGTTTTATAAAACCTGACTTCCTAATTTTGCATCACCATCTGGATGAACAAATAATAATTTACCTTCTTCATCTTCAGTCATCAAAATCATACCTTGACTTTCAATTCCTCTCATTTTTCTTGGTGCTAAATTAACAACTACAGTAACATTTTTTCCAATTATTGCTTCCGCCTCGTAATGTTCCGCAATGCCAGATACTATTGCTCTTTTTTCAAATCCTAAATCGACAGTTAAGTGCAATAACCGATCCGCTTTTTTTACCTTTTCCGCTGCAATAATTTTTCCAATGCGTAAATCCAATTTCATAAAATCATCAAATTGAATTTCCTCTTTTAATGCTTCCATAGTATTTTTTTCATTTTCATTATCTTGTTCCTCCACTTGATTACTTTGCGCTATTAATTTTTCTCTTTGCGCCTCAACTTCTTCATTTTCTATTCTTCTAAACAACAGTTCAGGTGCTCTTAAAGGATAGTTTATTTGTATCAAATCCATTCTTCCTGCATTTTCCCATTCCAACATTCTTTCAACAACCTTCAACATATAATTTATTTTCAATGCAGTATCAGGTAAAAAAGGATGAATTAATATAGATAAATTTGCAGTTAGCTGTATACATATATGCAGGCAATTATCAATAAGTTTTTGATTTTCCGGATTTTCTTCCAGAGTTTTTGCAAGTATCCAAGGTTCACATTCCTGTAAATATTTATTACCATGTCGCGAGAGTTCAATTACTTCAAACAATGCGTCTTTAAAATGGTAATTTTCAATTTTATCTTCAATTTTTTGAACACTTAGCTTTAATTGTTTCACCATTGCCTTATCTCTATCATTAGCATAATCTTGCCAGAACTTTGGCATTCTACCTCCACACAATTTATGCATTAGAATCATAGACCTATTGATAAAGTTTCCAAAAGCAGCAACTAATTCATTATTCACTCTACTTTGAAAATCTTTCCAGGTAAAATCATTATCCTTTGTTTCAGGCGCATTCGCAGTTAATACATAACGTAAAGCATCTTGCATGCCAGGAAAATCCTTTAAATACTCATCTACCCAAACCGCCCAATTTCTGGAAGTGGAAACCTTTTTCCCTTCAATATTTAGAAATTCATTAGCAGGTACTTGTTCAGGTAAAACATAATCACCATGAGCATGTAACATAGCAGGAAAAATAATACAATGAAAAACAATATTATCCTTTCCAATAAAATGCACTAATTTTGTATCTTCACTCTTCCAATAACTATCCCAGTATTGAGGTAATAATTCCTTTGTTGCACTGATATAGCCAATAGGTGCATCAAACCATACATACATTACCTTACCTTCAGCATTTGGCAAAGGAACAGGCACTCCCCAATTACTATCTCTTGTCATAGCTCTAGATTGCAAGCCTTCATCTATCCAAGATTTACACTGACCATAAACGTTGGGTTTCCATTTTCCTTTTTTATCTGTCAAAATCCATTTTTTTAAAAAGCTTTCATATTTATTAAGAGGAAAATACCAATGCTTCGTTTCTTTCTTTTCTAAAGGAGCATCACTCAAACTGCTTTTCGGATTGATTAATTGGTCTGGAGATAAAGAAGAGCCACATTTTTCACATTGATCACCATAAGCACCATCAAAATTACATTTAGGGCATATTCCAACTATATAACGATCTGCTAAAAATTGTTTTTCTTGAGGGTCATAATAATGTTCAGAAGTTTTTTCTTCAAAAATTCCTTTTTCATATAAAACCTTAAAGAAATCTTGTGCAGTTTTGTAATGTTCGGGAGAGGAAGTTCTCGAAAAAACGTCAAAAGAGATTTTCATACCTTGAAAAGTATTTTTCAAAGTGTTATGATAAAAATCAACCACTTCTTGTGGAGACTTTCCTTCTTTTCTTGCTCTAATAGTAATGGGCACACCATGCTCATCAGAGCCACAAATAAACTTTACATTTCTCTTTTGTGCTCTTTGATAACGAGCATATATATCTGCTGGCAAATAACACCCTGCTAAGTGACCAATATGTAATGGTCCATTTGCATATGGTAAAGCTGCCGTAATAAGTATTTGTTTAAATTTTTTCATTCTATTTCAGTATTGTTACAAAATTCGGAAAATTTTCTATGATTATGAGGGTATTTAACAAATAATAGGAAATAAGGCATAAAATTATTCCAATTTATTCATCTCAGATTATTCATAGGTTTTATTTTAGACAGCTTTGAGGCATCAATCCTTGTCTTTGTAACTTGATAGAGCACTGGAATTGTAAAGTAAAAGATATAAAACCTATCTGAGAAAAATGAAAATATAATTTCCCAAATTTGTGTTATGAGTATTTCAATATATTTTGTCAATATAAACTATCGTAGAATAATTTACATTTCACAGTAAGTTTGCCAGTCAACAATTGGATTAAATTCGACCATATTATTTATAAGATATAAAAAAAGGAAGTACAATAATGCACTTCCTTTTAATTATTTCCAACAATTATAATTATTTTGTTGCCATAACTCTTTCTTTAATACGAGCTGACTTACCAAAACGTTGTCTTAAATAGTATAATTTTGCTCTTCTAACTTTACCTCTCTTATTCACCACTATAGATTCAATATGTGGAGAGTATAAAGGGATAACACGTTCTACACCAATTCCATCAGACATTTTTCTAACAGTAAAAGTTTGTGTAGCCCCAGTACCTTGTCTTTTGATAACATCACCTCTAAAGGACTGAATTCTTTCTTTAGTTCCTTCTGTAATTCTATAGTTCACTGTAATATTATCTCCAGCCTTAAATTCAGGCACTTCAGTTTTGGAGTCTAATTGCTCATGGATATATGATACTGCGCTCATTATAAAATATTTTTGTAGTAAAAGTTTAATGCAAAAAATAAAATAAAGTAATAAATTATTTTACTTGTGCAACAATTTGTTTAAATGCTTCAGGCTCATTCATAGCTAAATCAGCAAGCACTTTTCTATTAAGGTCTATTCCGCTTTGTTGTAATTTATTCATAAAAACAGAATAACTCATCCCTTCTTCGCGTACTGCAGCATTAATACGAGTAATCCATAATCTGCGGTAATCACGCTTTTTCAATTTACGACCTACGTATTTGTAGGTTAATCCTTTTTCATATACATTCTTTGCTACTGTATAAACATTTTTACGTTTACCATAGTAACCTTTTGTATTCTTTAAGATTCTTTTTCTTCTTGCTCTTGATGCAACTGCATTTGTTGAACGTGGCATATCTTTAGATAATTAGAATATTAATAATAAGATTTTTGAACGCAATTATACTGCGTAATAATTTTTTATTTCAGGCGTAATAAACGTTTGATATTGAATGTATCCGCTTTATGTACTAAACCTGGCTTAGCCAAATTACGCTTACGTTTTTTAGACTTTTTAGTCAAAATATGAGATTTAAACGCTTTGCGGCGAACTATCTTTCCTGTTCCAGTAACTTTAAAAGTTTTCTTAGCCCTCGAATTTGTTTTAACTTTTGGCATATCTAAAATAATTTAGGACAGCAAAGGTAAATAAAATTTTCCAATATAGTCCTAATTTTTAAAAAAATTTTTAATTTAAAAAAATACAGCCGACAAATGTCGGCTATATCCGTTATGTACAAAGGTACAAAGTTCTTATTGAATTACCAATTTTTCTACTTTCTTTTGTCCATTTACTTCTAAAGTAACAAAATATATTCCTGACGTCACTCCTTCTAAAGAAATAGATTGTTTACCTTGTAGTGAATCATGAGACAAAACTTTCTGTCCATTTACATTATGGATAGCAATATTCATCAATTCGCTCGATTTATTATTGATGTATAATCTGTCTTTTGCAGGATTAGGATAGATATCATAAGTAAATTCATTTAAATCCTTTTCTTTAACTGATATAACATCTTCTCCAAGTCCTACAGCAAACCAAGCGTCCTTAACTGCAATATGTTCATCTGAATCTTCTCCAAACAACTCTACTGCTACCGCTTCTGTTAAAACAGCTGCTTGAGGATAAGTAGTAGTTGGTGTAAATCGCTCCATTAATGCTTTATATACAATCTGAATAGCTTTGTCAAAACCAATTCCTTCAACTGTATAATCATCATCATTATCATTAGTACCATAACCTCCTTCTACTAATAAATAATACCATTTATTTCCTACTCCACTGTTATAATGCACTCCCCCATTATCTTCTTGAGAATTAGTGTCTAACCAATATCTACCTAAATAAGTATTCGGTTGCTTAGGCATAATCATCCCCAGACCATTATCAGGTGCTTTTGGATTTTCCATATCTCTAAAATATCCATTATTAAATAAAGATATCTCTTTTCCTATTTTCCAACTAGCCTCATTGGGATGTACTTCAAATTCAATTGTTTTAGCAAAAATATCTGATAATGATTCATTAATTGCACCAGACTCTTTGGAGTATTCTAAACCTCCTCTTCCATTATAATCAGTAACTAAATGTTGGTATTCATGTACTAATATATCTAAGGATGTTAAAGGAGACATGTAATGACCATCTCCATAACCAAATACAATTGTATTCGTTTCAGCCATAGCCATAGCATTCATTTGGGTAAATCCTAAGAACATTGCTCCATCAACCAAAACATTTGCTATAGAACCTTGATCATCAAAAGAATTTCTATTAAACTTAGTATCAAAATACTCTGATGCTTTATATACTCCGTACATAGCATCCACACCTAAATTTGCAGTATTCATTATTTCATAAGAAATATCAAATTCTGGATTAGGATTTAAATTATGTAAACCTACAGTTAGGTCAGTCAAAGGTACATATATAGCATCATCTATTGTTCGAGACATGTTTAAAAAACTCAAACTCGACTTTTCAAATCCTAATTCATATTCATAACCTTCTTTTAAATGTGTATAAACATTTTTCAAATGTAAAGGCAAGCTTATAGAACTCGCCATCATATCTTCAGAGGTTAAGGTTAAAGAAATAGTATCTGTTACATTTCCTTGTTTTTCGATCAATACAATACCAGGTAAAGTAATATTAAAACCATTCATTCCATAACCTGAAAGGAAGCTACTAGGCAACTCCTCTACGATGAATTCTCTAATCGTCGGATAGGGTGAAAAATAAGAAGTATCACTTACAATTTCTCTTCTATTTGGGAACATAGCATTTAAACTTCCTCCAAAATCGCCAGGCACTTGACCACCAACATGAGTAATATGTACTCCTCTTTCTTCATTTATTAATCTATATTCTCCATTTACCTCTTCATTTACTTCAAATTCAACTTCCCCATAATATAAAGATTGACCATTCACTGTTTCTGTTGCATTAGAAACTTTACTGTAACTATGCAGAATTGCTCCATTTAAGGCATCTACATAAACAATCATATTTTTATATGCCGCATCTTTTTGGGAAATTCCAGTTAAATTCACTTTCCATGCTAAACGGTTCTCATCTTGTGCGTTTCTTATTACTAATTCTGATTTTGCAAAGGAACTCGAATTATGAAGTGCGAAATGATTTGCAGCATTTTGTATAGCAACTTCTTTTGCTATTTGAGGAATATTTGAAATGCTTTTATCCAATTTACCGATGTTTCCATTCCATGATTGTAACTTACCATCTTTAAAATGTAACACCACCATATTTCCTTCCATAGCAATACCAGAAATGGAAGGGACCAATGCTACACGTTGTATTCCATTTTCGTTAGTAACATTTTCCAATTCATTCCATTCTACTAAGTCAGAATAGTGCAAATAGCCATTTAAATTATCTTTTACTTGACTATAAGTCCAACCTTTTGATTGTACATTCTCATAAAAGAAACCATCTTTTATTCGGATTTTATAGTTATCATTTGCATTAGAACTAAAGGCAATAAAAATAGATACCCCAAGTACACCTGCTATAGTTTTTGAAGCTCTTTTTTTGCAAAAGAGAATTATATTTTTAATCATAATTATTTTTTTATATTACTTAACAAATATAGTATAAATTTAAGAATTAATCGAGTTCAGTTGCTACTACCTCAATTTTCATATTATATTTTTCATCTGATTGGTTTTTTCCACCCATTAAAGCACGGTAACCAGCTACAGTTTCTTCAATAGGTCGAACTCTTAAAATTAACTCTTCTTCACCCTCTTTAATAGCTTTTTGTAAAGTTCTTGGGAAGTGCAATTTATAAGCACCATGTGTTTGACCCAATAAAGATTTTAATCCTAATTGCCCACCAACGAACTGCAATCCAGAACTAGGATAAAGCCCACTAAACTTGCCATAATCTTCTAATTTTTCTATCTCCTCAACTCCATCATTAATGCGCACTCTTTCCACAATCAATTGCGGAGGCATAGCAAAATACTCAATTTGTGTTTGAGGAATATTAACCAAGGAAATAGAAGCAGTATGAATGATACTAGCAGGTAAATCTCTTAAGTTTTTCAATACTATATCCGTATATAATCCAGGCACTGTTTCCACGAAAACGCTATCAGTAGCATGTTTATTTCCATCATATAAATAAGCAAAATTAGTATTATTATGTTTTTCAATATGATTAATATAGTTTGTATTTCCTAAACTAAAAGCAAAGTGTAAAGCTTTTTCCTTATCTTCCGCATCTCTACCATGCACCTGTATTCTTGCTTTTTTATTAATATCTTTTCCATTTAAATCAAAATAATAAATAGCTCCTCTGCTTTGATTATCCATTCTTTGTGCTTCTATATAAAATCCATTAATACTTTCTAAAAAGATACCCGTAGATTCGTATTCCTGTGCAGGCAAATCCAAAACCGATTGTATATAACTATTAGGCAGCTTTAAAACTAAGGCATTTTTTATAGTATCCGTCCCTAGTACATACTCTTGTTTTAGCGTATTAATGCCAATAGTAGCATTAACGAGTTCCTGATCTAAGGGAAAGCTAGCATCCTGATAATACAATTTAGTATTTTTAATTCCCTCTTTCACATTGTAGAGCTTAATATGCATAGCTGTTTCTTGAAAGTTTAAAGAATCACCATACATAGTTCCAGAAAAGGGTAAGACAAGGTGAGCAGAATCTAATTGATATCCTTGAGGCACACTATAGAAAGCACCAGCGGGTGCCAATTGCAAATAAGCACTAGCCTTAATGGAAGAAAATATATTATCTCCCTGAGTTTCACCTAAAGCCACTTGTGGTTGTGCCATATTATTAGTAAAAGCACTATCTATTTTTCCCACATAAAATTCGGGCTCAAAGAACTGTTCATCATATTTTACCGTATTTATACGGTCTTCCTCTGGAATAGTATCAGTTCCAGTTATTGTTTTTTCCTTACAAGCATAAAAAAAGCTAAAGGTAGTAGTTATCATTACTAATCCAATAGCTTTCTTGTTTATTAGTCGTTTAATCACAGATTATATTTTAGCGATTCAAAGATATTAATTTTATATTTCTTCAGCAACTAAATTTTCATAAAGTTCATAAAGCATATCTACGCTTTCTTGCCATTCTTCATCAAAAGGCACGAACAATTTATTTTCAGCATTCATTAATTCTTCTTGAATTTCCCTATCTAAATCAGCATCACCCTGAATCACCACATCTGCAAATTCAATTGCACCTTTGGTTAATGCTTCATTATTATTTTCTTTATACTCTTCCACAAATTCTTCTTCTAATGCGGGTAAGCTCTTAAGAACTTTTTCTGAAAAATCAGAACCAATCACTCCTTCAAACTGTGGTTTTTGAGCGGTAAATATTGTTTTAGAGTTTGCAAAAACAGGCTCTTTATTATAGACAGTTTTTAAGAACATAGGGATAAGACTAGACATCCATCCATGACAATGAATAACATCAGGTGGCCATCCGAATTTTTTAACTATTTCTAGCGCACTTTTACAGAAGAAAATCATTCTTTCATCATTATCTTCCATAAAGTCACCATGTTCATCTTCAAATACTTTCTTTCTTTTAAAGAAATCCTCATTATCCATGAAGTACACTTGCAATCTTGCATTCGGCAAGGAGGCCACTTTAATTAAAAGTGGATGCTCATCTCTTCCCACAGCAATATTTATGCCTGATAAACGCACTACCTCATGTAATCTATGCCTACGTTCATTTATAGTTCCAAACTTTGGCATAATAATTCTGATCTCTGTACCGGAATCAAAAGTTTTTACAGCTAGTTTATTCAAAACTTCTGCAAAATCTGTAATTTCCAGATAAGGAGTCAGCTCATTCGTGATAATGAGAACTCTCTTCTTTTCTTGTAAAGACATATTAGTAAATTAATTAAACAATATAATAATAAACGATCTTTAAAAAAATTAAAAAGTTTATTATCAAAAATTAGGTTTGAATAATTCTTTTACTGTAATATTGCTCAAAAATGTTCCACCATTTAATTTTGCATTATTCAGCCAAAAGAATCACGCACCATGCAAAGGTACAAAATTTTTGGCATATATTTACTAAATGTTTTGTTTTTCATTCATTAATTATATGCACAGAACGAATATTATAGAGATTTATGCAGATATTTAAAAACCAAAAAGAGCTCCAATTATTTTTAGAAAAAGCAGTCCAAAACAACAAGACTATAGGTTTTGTTCCTACAATGGGCGCATTACATGAAGGTCATTTATCATTAATAGAAGCTTCAAAAAAAGAAAATGATTTTACCTTGTGTAGTATTTTTGTTAATCCTACACAATTTAACAATAAAGAGGATTTGAATAATTATCCCAAAGATATAAATTCAGATATTGTTATTTTAAAAAATGTAGGATGCGATTTAACTTTTATCCCTTCGCTTGAAGAGCTATACCCTAAAAATCCCAATCTTAAAATCCCTTTCTATGAATTAGGTTACTTAGACACAATTTTAGAGGCAGCGTACAGGCCAGGACATTTCCAAGGAGTGGCTCATATTATGACCCTATTTTTAGAATTAATAAAACCGCACAGGTTATATATGGGTCAAAAAGACTATCAACAATGCATGGTTGTTCAAAAGTTATTAGAAAAACTACATTTTAAAACAGAGTTTTGCATGATTCCCATTAAAAGAGAAGATGATGGTTTGGCTATGAGTTCACGTAATGTACGATTAAATGAATTTGAAAGAAGTAAAGCTAGTTTAATTTATCAATGTCTCATCTCTATCAAAGCAAAAAAAGGCATGCAAGAATTTAGCGTAATGCAAAAAGAAAGTAAAGAATTAATGGAAAACAAGGGATTAAAAGTGGAGTACATCCAACTAGCAGATGCGCAAACTTTAGAAGTTTTAGAAGATTTTGATTTAACTAAGCCTATGGTGGTATTAATAGCCGCGCATTTAGGTAATGTAAGATTGATAGACAATATAAAAATATAATATTTTTGTTTTATTGTTAAATTTATTTGTACCTTTGTAACCTTATTTAATAATTTATAAAACGCAAATAATTTCCATTATTATGGCGGTAAAAATCAGAATGCAAAGACGTGGGTCAAAAAAGCGCCCATTTTATTACATCGTTGTTGCAAACAGCGCGTCTAAAAGAGACGGTAAGTTCATTGAAAAATTAGGAACTTATAATCCATTAACAGTACCAGCTACGGTTGAGCTTAATCGTGAAAGTGCTTTAAATTGGTTAGAGAAAGGTGCACAACCTTCTAATACGGTAAAACGTATCTTATCTTTTAAAGGTGTTTTATACATGAAACATCTTAATAGAGGTGTTCGTTTGAACGTTATTAGCCAAGAAGAAGCTGACAAGAGATTAGCAAAATGGGATGAAGAACATCATTCTACACTTAGCGAGCGTACTGCAGCAGAAAAACAAGCAATTAGAGATAAGAAATCTTCTATTGCTGAAGAAGCTGCAAAACGTGTTGAAGAGAAAAATGCAGCTCGTCGCGCTGAATTGGAAGCACAATTAAAAGAAGCGGAAGAAGCAGCTGCAGCTGAAGCTAATGAAGAGGCTAGTTCAGAAGAAACTAATAATGAAGAAGCCAATTCAGAAGAAAAAACTGAAGAGTAAAAACTTATTCTTTAATCAAAAAAGCAGAAAAAATATTTTTCTGCTTTTTTTCTATAATTTAAACTTTAGATGCTTTATTGGATTATTCTCATCTTTGCTGGACTTTTTGAAGTTGGATTCACTTCATGCCTCGTAAAAGCAAAAGAATCCTCAGGAAACGCCGCAACATTGTGGTATATAGCTTTTGGCATTTCACTCTTCTTTAGCATGTGGTTTCTGATTATTGCTAGTAAAAAAATCCCAATGAGCATTTCATATGCCGTATTTGCTGGAGTAGGTGCAGTAGGTACAGCATTAATGGGTATCTTCTTTTTTAAAGAAAGTGTCAACTTTTGGAAAATATTTTTCATTTTTACTTTAATTGCCTCTATTATAGGACTTAATCTCTCCCAGTCCTAAAATTTTATTTATAAAAAGCATTATATTAATTTAAATTTGTTAAAGCTTCGTTTACGGTTTGGATTTAAAATACAATTTTCTATCTTGCTCTTGTAAAAAATATAACATGGCATGAAAAAGCTTATATCATTAATGCAAATTTCATTTTTATTATTGTTTTGCATAAATCAATCCTATGCACAAAATCCTGATACCTTAGGTTGGTCTGGACCTGGAAGTGCAGTGCTTAATTATAACAATACTTGTAATACTTTCGGCGATATTACATGTCTTGGTAGTGGTACCGCAACTCCCACTCAATTTATAACGGGTGTTAGTTATGAAATCATTAATGATTATACCAACTCGACCTGTAATTCTCCTTTAGATAATGCTTGGCTTCAAGTGTGGAGTGGCGACTTTTCATCTTGTAATACAGCAAGCCCACTAGGAACGCCATCTTTAAATAGTTTATCTATTATCCCCTCTGGTGGAACAGAATATTTTTTAACAGTAAGCTCCATGGATGCAAATGCAGATGATAATGATTGTGGATATGCTAAAGGTCATGATTTTTCTGGGCAATCAGCAGCAATACGATATAAACAAGAAACTACTATCACAAATACTACAAGTACCGCTGATTTATGTAATTCCGTTGGTAAAGAAATAACCTACAATTTAAATGGACCGCATAATAATCCAGAAGTTACGATTGAAGTAATAAATAATACTGGTGAAATAATAAATAACATCTTTTATCCTTTTAATCCTGGTGTACATACAATTAGAGTGAGATTAGGGGAGTGTTACGATGATATTTCCTATGAAAGCCTCACTTCTGAAACTCCAGCAGATTTTATTCAAGCTCCCAGTAAAGTTTGTGAAGGTGCTAATTTCACTCTAGAGGCCATTGGTGGTGAAACTTTAAACACTACTGAATTTGAATGGGGTACGGGAGATATAGCAGGGCAAAACATAATTGCAACCACAACAAGCCCTCAATATAGTCCTGATCCAATATTTTCAGATACTAAATTTTGGGTTAGAAAAAAAGGAACAATCGCGCCTTGTAACCAATACACTTTAGCTAAGTTTATAGAAATAGAAGTATATAATGATACTCCATCTATACAACAGGAGTTTATTTGCGAAGGGGAAATTTTCAATTTTGGCGGTGTTGATTATACTCAAACAGGTCAATATACACATATTTTTTCTACTACTGATATTGGTTGTGACTCTACTGTAACATTAGATTTATTTGTAGAAGCTCTACCACGAGCTACCTTCCCAAGAGATACAACTATTTGTTCAGGACAAACAATTACTTTAGATGCAGGAAATCATGGATATAGTTATATTTGGAATACAGGGGATAATACTAGAACTATAGATGTAAGTACTGCTGGAACCTATTTTGTAATTATGGAATCACCAAATGGTTGCAAAAATACAGATACTATAGATGTAGAAGTAATTAATGTTTTTCCTAGTTTTGATTATATCCATGTTGAAAATTTAGGTCAGAAAACCTTCCAATTCTCTATAGGAAATCCAAATGATATTATTGATGTTTATTGGCATATGGGGGATGGAAATATAAAGGCTGGCTTTACTGTTCAACATACCTATGAAGAGGCCGGGAATTATCAGGTTGAAATTGAAATGATTAGTGCATGTGGTGTTATAACCGAATATATTTCGACGCATGTAGTTAATGTAGAAGATAAAGTAAAAGATAAAAGCAAATTAAAATGGTATCCGAATCCAGCGAGAAACTTTATTACAATAGAGAAATTGGATAAAGATTTTTCGGTAAGTAAAATACTAATATTTGATATTCAAGGAAGAATAATCTTAGAAGAAGATATAAATAATAGTGATTATTATAAACTGGATATTCAAAAAATAAATTCAGGAATCTACCATATGCAATTTATTGATTATGATGGTAAAATAATTCATACTTCTCCTCTTGAAATTATGAGATGATAATGAAACACATAGAGAAAAACATAAAAGTAGAGAAAATTTATCAATTTTCTCTACTTTTATTTTATGGAAAGAAAAGGAGCAAGAAAAAAGAATTTAATTCCTAAAAGCATTTTAATACAATTAAATAAAGGAGAAATAGAAAGCGCTAATCTTGTAGAATGGCTTTCTGTTGATCAAGAAATTTTATTGAAGAATGTTTTAAATGAACTAGACCTAGAGCATTATTATTTAGCTATTTTGCAAAACAGGAATTATTTAAAAACACAAAGTACAGTTAAAAAAACAAAACTAATTGCTGAGGGCATTGCAGCATTAATGAATGAGATCAAAAATGAAGATATTCTTTCCTATTTAAAAACACATAGCTCAGATACTGTTCGTTCTTGGGCTTGTTATATTATGGCCAATAAGGAATATAGTAATTTAGAAGAACGATTAAACAACATAAAGGATTTTGCCACTGATTCTCATTACCGTTTAAAAGAAATAAGTTGGATTGCTACGAGACCTTATATAGCGAAAGACATTGTTTTAAGTATAAAAATTTTAAAGAATTGGGCAAAATCTAAAGATCCAAATATACGTCGATTTGCAAGTGAAAGCACAAGACCAAGAGGGGTATGGTGTTCCCATATAACGAAATTAAAAGAATATCCTGCTATTGCTTTACCAATATTAGATCCATTAAAATCAGACCCCTCTCGATATGTACAAAATAGCGTAGGGAATTGGTTAAATGATGCAAGCAAAAGTCAAGAGAATTTTGTTATTGCATGCACTAATGACTGGTTAGAGAAAAGCCCAAGTTCAGAAACATTATAAAAAGTTAATAGAGCCTTACGCACTATACGAAAGAATCAGAAAAAACAATTATAAATACTCCCAATACCATTTTACTGCTTCTCTTAAACCCTCCTCCATACTATGACTAGGATTGTAATTTAGGAGTTGTTTTGCTTTAGCAATAGAAGCCAAAGAGTGTGGTATATCCCCTGCTCTTTCAGGTCCATAAACCACTTCTACATTCTGAATTTCCGAATCAAATTCTGATAAGTATTTTTTAAGAAAATGAACAAGTTCATTTAAACTAGTTCTATCCCCTACTGCTGTATTAAATACAGTATTTATAGCTTTAGGTTCCTGAGTCAACATTGCCAATTCGTTCATTTGTATAACATTGTCAATATAGGTAAAGTCTCTAGAAAAATCCCCTTTCCCATTAATTATTGGACTTTCATGCTTCATGAGTTGCATAACAAATTTAGGAATAACAGCCGCGTAAGCACCATTTGGATCTTGGCGTCTACCAAAAACATTAAAATAGCGTAAACCAATAGTTTCGATACCGTAACTTTTAGAGAATATATCTGCATATAACTCATTTACATATTTTGTTATTGCATAAGGAGAGAGTGGCTTACCGATAATCTCTTCTACTTTAG
>DATGSF010000165.1:0-16610 GCA_035302865.1 Chitinophagaceae bacterium | reverse complement strand
TTGAATTCCTTTGCACAATTAAAGGAAGAAGAGAAAGTATTACCTAAAGTGCAAGAATTAAAACAAGAAGGTCACTTTGAGGAAGCTATCTATTTATTGAAACCCCTTTATGAGAAAAGTCCCTTTGATCAAAACCTATATCATGAATTATTAGAATTATATCGCAATGCTAAGAATTATAAAGAGGCACATGAATTAATAGATTATATGCAAAAAATACGTAGGAAAGATAAAGTAGTATGGGTGGATAAAGCGTTATTGTATTTTGAAGAAAATAAGAAAAAAGAAGGACAAATTTGGATGGATTCTATCATGAATAACTTGCCTAATAACAAAATAGCCTTAGAACAAATAGCAAATAAATTCCAAAAAAATGAAAAATATCTTGAAGCCATTGAGGTGTATGAAAAAGGACGAGTATTAAGACGCGTTGATTGGTTGTTTGCTTCCGAATTAATGCATGCAAGTTTGGAATTAGGAGATTTAGAAAGAGCAACTAACTACGCTTTGGACATGATATGGGTTCCTAGAAACCAAATAGAAGATGTGCAAGAAGCAATGGTTCGAATATTAGATATAGATGAGAAAAAAGGAGAACGCATTTTAAAAAAAGAAATTCGAAAAAAAATAAAAGAAGAACCGACTAATTATCGGTGGAATGAATTATGGAATTGGTTTCTTTTAACGCAAGGAAGTCATGAAAATGCTGTAAAAGCAATGATTGATTTAGATAAATCTTTAGAAGAAGAAGGGCAGAGGCTTTTACCTATGGCGCACCATTTTATTAGAAGTAAAGAATTTGGATGGGCATATAAATTATTGGATGAAATAGAAAAAAAAGGGAAAAATACTGCTGTATATAATCTTGCAAAGATTGCTTATTTAAATGCTTTATTAGATGAATATGCTTATTTGTATCCCCAAAAAGAAAAAGACTCTGTAATAATTAAAAATAGATTTCAAGAATTTTTAAAAGATAATCCAGAATATAAAGAGCAGGATTTATATAGAAGATACATTCGTTTTGAAGTTGATTATTTAAAAAATATCAAGTGGGCTTTAAAGGAAGTGGAATCCTTTATTGAAAAACTTAAATTCAGTAATAATAAAGAGTTGTATTTACAAGCTAAATTAGATTGGGCTGATTATCTTATTTATGATGGACAAGTTTGGGAAGCAACCTTAATTTTGGGGCAGATAGATAAAGAAGATCCACAAGGAAGTTATGGAGAGTGGAGCCGTTTTAAAAATGCAGAATTAGCTTTTTATAGAGGAGACTTTACTTGGGCTTTAGAAGTATTAAATATTTTAAAAGCGAGCACTACAAATTATATTGCTAATGATGCAATTGATTTGTCGGTTTTAATTAGTGAAAATAATGACACTAAGATTAAAAGAGATGCTTTAAAAGTTTTAGCTGCTATTAAATTAAAGAATAAAAGATTTTTGCAAAAAGAAGTTTTAGCCAAAATTCAAGAATTGAGAAATACGGAGCAGCATAAAACTTTAGAAGATTATTATTTGTGGGAAGAATACTTGGCTCACAAGCAAATGGGAGCATGGGGAAATGCAAAAAAAGCTTTAAAATTACTATTGGAACATCAAAAAGAAAGTGTTTTAGCAGACGAAGCTACTTTTTATTTAGCAGAGTTATATGAGCAACAAAGCAATAATCCTGAGAAAGCTTTGTTTTATTATGAAGAGTTACTTTTAAACTATCCTTCTAGTACTTTTGTCATACATAGTAGAAACGCAATTGCTCGTTTACAGCGATTGCATAAAAACTTATAATGTTATGATGTTAAAACTGTTTAATAAAAAAGCTTTTATGCTTTATTTTCTCTTTGTATGTCTAATTGCTTCATCAAGTTTACATGCGCAAAATACCTTTTGTGGAATTGAGAATAAAGCTATTAACCCTGGAGAGAAATTAACTTTTAAAGTATATTATAATGTTAGTGCTTTATGGGTAGGGGCAGGAGAGGCCATTTTTACTACAAGGGAAACTAAATATGAAGGAAGGGATGCCTATCATATTGTAGGAACAGGAAGTACTTATAAATCTTATGACTGGTTTTTCAAAGTTCGTGATCGTTATGAGACCTATATTGATAAAGAAAGATTATTACCTTTGCGATTTTTAAGAGATGTAAATGAGGGTGGCTATTCTTTTACTAACGATGTGCGTTTTGATCACAATCTTAATAAAGCAAAATCAAAAGGAAAAGAATTTAAAACTCCAGCTTGTGTGCAGGATGTATTAAGTGCTATTTATTATGCTAGAAATATTGATTATTCTAAATATAAAGTTGGAAGTAGAATTCCATTTAGTTTATTCTTAGATGATGAAGTGTTTTTTCTGCATATAAGGTATTTAGGTAAAGAAAAAATAAAAACTAAGTATGGAACTTTTAATGCAATAAAAATTGCGCCATTATTAATTGAAGGGACAATTTTTAAGGGAGGAGATGAAATGATGGTATGGGTAAGTGATGATGAAAATAAGATACCATTACGCGTGGACAGTCCTATTTTAGTAGGAAGTATAAAAGTTGATATGATTGCTTATGAAAACTTAGCTTTCCCATTAACTAGCTTAATTAATAAAAGATAATCTATTTGCTTTATAATAGTATCAATCGAAATTAAACAATCTCTGCCTGAAAAGTTGTATTTTTGTAAAAATAATAATCTTATGGGAGTAATAGTTAATAAAGTTGCACAGAGTGGAATTATTACTTTGGATCTGGAAAATTTTAAATATAAAGAAGAAATTTTATCATTTGATTTAGAGCCGTTTTTGTTTAAGGGAATGATTTTGCGCGAAAAAGATTTTAGGCAAGCTGTAAAAGAATTTGATTGGTCGATTTATGAAAATAAAAAAGTTGCTGTATTTTGTTCTGCAGACGCTATAATTCCAATGTGGGCTTATATGTTGATAACGACATATTTAAATGGTGTAAATGGAAAGGCAATATTTGGAAAACCAGAAGAAGTAGAGGAGGTATTATTAAAAGAGAATATCCAAGCAATTAATGAAGAGGAATATCAAGATAAAAGAGTGGTAATTAAGGGGTGTAGCGACAAGCCTTTGCCAGAATCTGCTTATGTTGAAATATCAAAAAAATTATTGCCTGTAGTTAAAACATTAATGTTTGGAGAACCTTGTAGCACAGTTCCAGTTTATAAGCAAAAGAAGAAATAAAGATGTTTAATGAAGGTCCTTTAGATTTTACGGCAATTGATTTTGAAACAGCGAATGGTAGGTATGAAAGTATTTGTCAAATAGGATTGGTGCGATTTGAAAATGGAGAAATTGTAAAAGAAATTGATTGTTTAGTAAAGCCACCAGAAAATTCCTATCATTGGGGTAATTCTCGTGTTCATGGCTTAGGAAGTAAAGACACTAAAAATGCGCCAACTTTTGATAAACTTTGGCATTTAATGGAGCCTTACATATTTAGAAAAAGAATAGTAGCACATAATTCGCAATTTGATGCGATGTGTTTAAGAACGGTATTAAAATATTACAATTTAGATATTCCACCTTTTGATACGGTTTGCACGGTTAAGATTTATAAAAAAAATCTTAAGAAACTCTGTGAAGAGCATGATATAGAATTGATGCATCATAATGCTCTTTCGGATGCTAGAGCTTGCGCTGCACTTTATATGAAGTATTTAAAGAAGCAGAATATATAAATAAATGACAGAATTAAATTAAGTGTAAATAGAGGAGTTTTAAATATGAATTTTGAATTAGATTGTAAACAGTGTACCAATCACAATAAATCAATATTCTGTAATGCTAAGGATTTGGATTTTTTAAATAAATCTAAAATATCTTCTGATTATAGAAAAGGACAAACTATTTTTAATGAAGGCACTACACCATTTGGATTGTATTGCATAAATCAAGGCAAAGTTAAAATATCCAAACCCACCGATGATGGTAGAGAATTGATCATTCGTCTTGCAAAATCAGGAGATTTAATTGGATATAAAGCACTTTTGAGCGGTGAAAAGTACACTGCTTCAGCAATTGCATTAGATGATAGTTCCGTTTGTTTTATTCCTAAAGATGCTTTTTTAGATATTTTGAAAAAAGACCATAACCTTTCGCTTAAATTAATGAGCTTAATAAGTTCTGAATTACGTAAAGCGGAAACCAAGGTCGCACAATTAGCACATAAACCTGTGAGAGAAAGATTAGCCGAGACACTACTTTTATTAAAAGAAACTTTCGGTCTTAAAGAAGATGAAAAGACATTAAATGTGGAGCTTTCTAGAGAAGAAATTGCAAATATTGTAGGTACTGCTACGGAATCAATCATAAGAACTTTATCAGAGTTCAGAAAAGATGGAATTGTAGAATTAAATGGGAAAAATATTACTATTGTTAACAAAAATCTCTTGATAACTAGAGCTAATCTCCAAGAATAATTTTTTTAACTTTTAATCAAACTTTCTATTATTTAAACAGTCTAAGTATATAAAAATGTATCTTTATTATGTATTGGAAAAAAATCTTTGCCTGTTTAATATTATTAATAAGCTTTCCATTCCTCGTGGAAGCTAAAAAGCCAACAAGTACCATTACTTTCTACAGTCATGATGGCTCTGTTTTACAAGTTACAGTAAATGGACGTACATATAAAGCAAGAGCTTCACAATTAACTTTAGCCAATATCCCTGGAAGACGAGCTAGTGTTGAAATCCATGTTTTACGACCATTTCAAGATGGGAAAGGTGCAGCTTTACAGCGAGTATATACAGGAAGTTTGAAAATAGAAAGAGGAGAAAGATATTGGGCAGAAGTGCAAATAGATAAAAGAGCAATTAAGCTCAGTAAATCAGCTCCTAATCAATATAGTCAAGGCGCTTTACCTTATAATATTGAAAATGAATATGATGAAAGTAATGCAGAAATGAATAATATGCAGCAACAAGAAGCTTTGGCTGCAAACCCTTTAGCATTGGAATTGATTGAGAAAATGCAAAAAGTAGATGCGGATAGAGAAAAGTTGCAAATTATTCAGAATTTTTCGAATAAAGAATGGACAGTTCCCAGTATGGTGTTGATTATGGATGCGTTGCTTTTTGATGAAACACGCTTGCAATTTTTAAAAAGTCAAAATATTGAACAGTTGAGTCTAGGTCAAATTGCTACTCTGCAAGAACATTTAACTAGTGAAGAAGCAAAAGAAACCTTGGAGCAGTTGAAGTAAAAATTAAAAGTTAAATGATTAACTTAATAAAGGAAAATTGCAAAACTTTATCAATTGAGCAAAAATGATATTAATATACAATGAGTTTATCAGAATATCTCTTGAATAAGCTCATTGTATATTAAAAAATAATCTTTTTAAAAAGCCAAAACAATCCACTTAATACTATGGATAAAATTATCATACTTGTTATTGGCATATAGAAGGAAAATCCAGGTTTTTCAATTCGGATATCACCAGGTAAATTTCCAAACCAAGAAAAGTTTAAAGAGGTAAATTCTAGTAATAAGCCAATCCCTAAAAGTAAAGCACCTATAAAAATCAATATTTTACCCATGTTATTTATCTTATTCCATTAAAACTTTCCAAGCTAAATCTAAAAGCCCTTCAGATATAAGATTTTTAGCTAAATGATGTTTTTCTTCCAAAGAATTAACTTTCTCAAAAGCTGCTTGCCAATTTTTAGGAATTTCAACAAGTTTCAAATCTGGAATCTCAGTGCAATTAGCCAAAATCCCCAAATCATTCCCTGTTAATACAGTGCTGTTTTTTATTGCATCAGGTAGTTTATCAACTCCCATTCCCAAATGTCTATTAGGTTTTGGTACTTCAAAGATAGAATCCCCAGAAGCTCTACTATAATAATCTAAGCCCAATCTTGCCACCAAATCAATTTTATGAGGGTCTATATCTCCATTGTTATTTAATATTTCTTCTTTAACATGAATCTGAATTACTTCACATAGAATTAGATTAGCACCACCACCTTCTTCTCCTATAGCATGAACATCTATTACTTTACATTCAATTTGCACAGGGCTTTCCTTTACCCGAAAAGGAGCAACGCTTTTGGATGCAATAGGCGTAAAGCCTGATTTTGTAAACTCATTCACTCCAGTGGGATATTCACAGCTACTTAAACTCATTTGTTGTACCATATCATAATTCACAACATTAATCACCACCTCTTTTGTTTGAAGAATATTTTCTAATGTATCTTTAGTGGTATTATCACGCATTCTTCTTAATGGAGAAAATATTAAAAGAGGAGGCTTGCTGCCAAACAAGTTAAAAAAGCTAAATGGTGATAAATTTGGATTTCCATCTTTATCTATCGTGCTTGCAAAGCATATTGGTCTTGGAGCAACACTTGAAGTTAATAAACTATAAAATGCTCGGGTATCGGTATTTTTCGCTAAAAAGGATTTCATTTTCTCTTAATTTCTTTGCAACAAAGATAACAAATGTTATGTAAATCAGAGAAACTTGCCCTTCCTTCCAATTTTAAAAAATATGTCTTATTTTAAAAAAATTGAAATAAATATAAAAATTTACGAACTTCGTAAGTTTTAAAAGAATATTCTTTACGTGCTGAAAGTATTTAAAAACCATAACCCTTATATTGTTATTTTATTATTTCTAAGTGCAATAATTTTTAAGTTTAAATATCTTGCGATAGATAGTGCTGTAGCAATATGGGAGCAGAATGCATTATTTGCTTATTTAGGATTAGAATACGTTAAATTGAATTCATTTTGGATTAAATTTATTGTATTTGTAAATTATTTAGGACAGGCATTGTTTCTAAATCATATCGTGTTGAAAGCAAATCTTTTTCCTTTTAAAAGTTATTTGCCTGCATTTACATTCCTTATGGTATCCACTCTAATTCCTGAATGGAGTGTATTAACTCCTGCATTATTAAATAATTGGTTAATATTAATAGCATTAAATTATTTAATGCATTTTCATGAAGAAGATAGAAAAATTAAAAGAATATTTAATGCAGGTTTGATAACTGGAGTATCCACATTAATTGTAGGTTCGTCTTTGGGTATGTTGCTGGTGTTTTTATCCGCAATTGCCCTGCTCAGTACATGGAATTTCAGAGAAACCTTATTATTGATATTTGGATTTTTAAGTCCTTATTATTTATTGGCTGCAATTTTGTTTTTACAAGATAAATTGGACGTGTTTCCGTTATTTTTACAATTTGAATTGCCTAATTCAGAATTGTTTTATAATTTAAATCTAATGGCCAATATGCCAGCCATGGTATTTATGGTAATATTGCTACTAATGAGTTTGTTTGTACTTAACTCTTTAAGTATTAGAATGTTGATGCAAGTTAAGAATGTATGGTTTTTAAATTTATTAGCGGTGTTAATTTTTATAGTTGCTGGAATTTTTAATCTTTCTCAAGGATTTTCAGTATGGTTGCCTGCATTATTAGTTTTAAGTATTATCTTTACAAACATTTGGTATAGCTCAGCAAGAAAATGGATTTTAAGTACTGTGTTTTATTTGAGTATTATCATTACTTTGCTGTTGCAATGGTTTTAAAAAATTATTTATTTAAAAAATACAATAGACTATGAAATTTGGAGTCGTAGTTTTTCCTGGATCTACTTGTGAACAAGATATGATCCATGCATTAGAAAAAGAATTAAATCAAGAGGTGCTTACTCTGTGGCATAAAGATACGGACTTGAGCCATATGAATAAAGAGGATTGTATCATTTTGCCAGGTGGTTTTTCCTTTGGCGATTATCTAAGATGTGGAGCATTGGCAAGCAGAAGTCCAATTGTGGAATCTATAAAAGCTTTTTCTGAAAAAGGAGGTAAAGTTTTAGGAGTTTGTAATGGCTTTCAAGTTTTATGTGAAGCTGATTTGTTGCCAGGCTATTTAATGCAAAATGAAAGCATGCAATTTCATTGTAAAAATGTTTTCTTAAAAGGTGCAGAAGGAGGAAATGTTATTAGTGATGCTTTAAATCAAGAAGTAATAGAATTACCTATTGCACATGCTGAAGGGCGTTATTATGTGGAAGCTGAGGAGGCGAAAAAAATGCAAGAAAATGGGCAAGTTTTATTCTATTATGCTTCTGCAAATGGAGAAATTACTGAAGAAGCAAACTTTAATGGTTCTGTAAACAATATTGCTGGCGTTTGTAATGCAAATAAAAATGTTTTTGGAATGATGCCACATCCAGAAAGAGCATCTATATTATCTATGGGATCAGAACAAGGAAAGAAAATTCTGGAAGCTATTATAAATAGCTAAAAAATAAAATAAAATGTTTGAATTAGGAATAAAAAAAAATCCTCAAGGTAGTATTGTATATTTATGGGAAAAATGGGAGGATTTAAAAAATATACCATTAGAGCAAAATCAAAAAGAATTACTAAAAAAAACTTATGATTCCGGTTCTGAGTTTTTATATAAAGTATGGATAAACAACAGCTGGTCATGGTTGGCGTTTATAGGAGATAAAGAAAATATTTCTTGGGAACAACAGGAAGCTATCAGAAAAATGGGCGCATCTTTTATCTCAGAAATAAAAAACCATCAAATAGAAATACTTTATATACAAAGCTTATATGGAGAAGAAAAATTAGCTAAAGAGTTTGTTCAAGGTGTATTGCTAAGATCCTATAGGTTTTTAAAGTATAAATCGAATGCTAAAGATTTGCAATCCACTTTAAAAAAGGTCTATTTTTCCAATAATACTGCAAGTCCATCACAAGTTAAAGAATTGGAAATTGTTCTAAAAGCAGTTTTTAAAGCTCGAGATTTAGTAAATGAACCTTATAGTTATTTATCAGCAGAGCAATTATCGCAAGAGATTAAAAGTATTGGAAAAGATGCCGGATTTAAAGTAAGCACTTTTGGAAAAGCAAAAATTGCTCAATTGAAAATGGGAGGGATTTTAGCGGTGAATCAAGGTAGTACTAAAGAGCCTACATTTAATATATTGGAATATAATCCAATTAAGGCTAAAAATAAAAATCCTATTGTTTTAGTAGGTAAAGGTGTTGTTTTTGATACTGGAGGTTTAAGTTTAAAACCTACACTTAATTCCATGGATAGGATGAAGTCAGATATGAGTGGTGCAGCGATAGTTATTGCAGCAATGAAAGCAATTGCAGAATTAAAATTGAAGACTCATGTTGTAGCATTAATTCCCGCAACAGATAATATGCCTGGTCCAGACGCAATTGTACCAGGAGATATTATAGAAATGTATGGAGGTAAAACTGTGGAAGTATTAAATACAGATGCTGAAGGGCGTTTGATATTAGCAGATGCATTAAGTTATGCCCAAAAGTATAAACCTTCTTTAGTTATTGATTTTGCAACACTTACAGGTGCTGCTTCCGTTGCTGTAGGAGATGCAGGAATGGTTAATATGGGAACAGATAATCAAGCAATAGAAGATTTTAAAGCATCTGGATATCGCCAAAATGAAAAAATAGTTACTTTCCCTTTATGGAAAGAATATACAGAATTGCTACAATCTGAAATAGCGGATTTGAAAAATGTAGGAGGGCCAAAAGGTGGCGCAATAACTGCTGGAGCTTTTCTAAAAGAATTTACAGATTATCCCTGGGTGCATTTTGATATAGCAGGAGTTTCGCATACTACAAGTACAAAGGATTATAGAGTAGAGGGCGGAACAGGATATGGGTTGCGAATGCTTATGGATTATTTTATCAACAAATACAGTTAATTAGAAATTTGAAAATAAACTATCTATGAAAAAACTATTACTATTACTTAGTGCAAGTATATTATGGTTTTCAGCAGTGCAAGCTGATGAAGGAATGTGGATTGCTAAATATATTGCACAAAATATTGATGAAATGCAACGCTTAGGTGCAAAATTATCTGCTGAAGATATTTATAGTATTAATCAAGCAAGTATAAAGGATGCTATTGTTCATTTTGGTGGAGGTTGTACCGCCGAGATGATTTCAAAGGAAGGTTTGTTGATTACAAATCATCATTGTGGTTATGGAAATATTGCTGGTTTAAGTACAGTAGATAATAACTACTTAGAGAATGGATTTTGGGCAGGTTCTAGAAAAGAAGAGATTCATGCTCCTGGTTTGTCTGTTCGTTTTCTTAAATATATGGAAGATGTAACAGAGGAGATTGAAAACGCTACGGATGTAAGAAGTAAAAAGAGAGCCGATAAGAGAAAAGAATCCATTATTAATGAGATAGAAACCAAAGCATCAGCTAATGGAAAATATGTTGCAAAAGTTGTTCCTTTTTATAATGGTAACCAATATATTCTAATGGTACACGAAGTGTATACAGATGTACGATTAGTTGCAACACCTCCTAAGAATTTAGGGAAATTTGGTGGAGATACTGATAATTGGATTTGGCCAAGACATACTGCAGACTTTGCAATATTTAGAGTGTATGCAAATGCGAAAAACGAACCTGCAAATTATAATTCAAATAATGTTCCATACCAACCTAAGCACTATTTACCCGTTTCTCTTAAAGGTGTAGAAGAAGGTGATTTCGCAATGATTATGGGTTATCCTGGGAGAACTAATAGATATGAAACTTCTTATGGAGTGAAAATGGCCATTGAAGATGTTAATCCTTCATTAGTTAAAGCGCGTGACTTACGTTTGAAAATAATGATGGCAGAGATGAAAAAAAATCCTGAGGTTAATTTAAAATTGACTTCAAATTATAGTAGAATATCCAATTATTGGAAATACTTTATTGGGCAAACAGAACAATTAAAACGTTTGAAAATTGTTCAAGAAAAAAGAAAGCAAGAAAAGGAATTCTTAGATTGGGCAAACGCAAATAGTAAAAAAGATGCTAAAATATTAGCCGAGTTTGAAGAGTTGCATAATGATTATCGTCCGATCGCTAAACATGTAACTTATTTTTCTGAAGCTATACTTGGTTCTGATTTAGTACGTTTAGGATATCAAAGTTATGACTTAGGAGAATTATTGAAAAAGAAGAGAGGTAATGCTGCAGAAATTAAAAAACAAATGGATGCATTAAAATCAGCACGTGATCAAATAAAGAAAACAGCGGTTCCAAAAATTGATGAAGAAATTTTAGCAAAAACAGCTCATTTATTTTATAAAGAAGTTTCAAAATCACAACACCCTTCTGTATTTCAAGATTTTATTTTTGAACAATTTAAAGGAGAATCTGCAGAAGAGTCTTTTGACTTATTTGCAAAATATGTTTTTAGAAATTCAATATTAGTTGATGATGCTAAATTTGAAAAATTCGTTAAAAATCCAGATTATGAAACTTTGAAAAATGATCCATTGATTACATATGCTTGGAGCTTTACAGAAAACTATAGAAATAACTTCCAGCCAAAAACAATGGAATTTAATCGTAAAAAATCAGAATTGTCGAAGCAATATATTGCTGCATTAATGAAGAAAAATGATGGAGAATTGTTTTATCCTGATGCAAATAGCACTATGCGTGTAACTTATGGTTCTGTAAATGGGTATAGTCCAAAAGATGGGGTATGGTATGATTATTATACAACTACCGATGGATTGGTAGATAAGTATATTCCAGGTGATTATGAATTTGATTTATTTCCTAATTTTTTACGATTAGTAGAAGAGGGAGATTTTGGAGAATATGCAAATGAAGAGGGTAAATTAGTGGCAAATTTTATAACTAATAATGATATTACTGGAGGAAATAGCGGTAGTCCTGTAATTAATGGAAATGGAGAATTGATAGGCTTAGCTTTTGATGGTAACTGGGAAGCAATGAGTGGAGATATAGCTTTTGATCATAAATATAAGAAATGTATAGCAGTAGATATTCGTTTTGTATTATGGTTGGTAGATAAATATGGAAATGCTAAGCATTTAATTGAAGAGATGGACATTAGAAAATAGAATTTGGTACTAATGAAGTAGAAGAAAGGAAAGTTCTTATAAGGACTTTCCTTTTTTTATGAAAAGCGTATTTAAGGTTCTGGGAAAATTCTGGTTTAATTCGTATTTTTGTAAACTTAAATTTCCATAATTATGGTGAAGATTGGTTCAATAGAATTAGGAGCATTTCCTTTATTATTAGCTCCTATGGAAGATGTTAGTGATCCTCCTTTTAGAGCTTTATGTAAAAGGTACGGTGCAGATTTGATGTATACAGAGTTTATTTCTTCCGAAGGTCTAATTAGGGATGCAATAAAAAGTCGTCAAAAACTAGATATTTTTGATTATGAAAGACCAATTGGCATTCAAATATTTGGCGGAGATGAAGAAGCTATGGAGATGGCTGCAAAAATAGTAGATGCTACACAACCCGATTTGATAGATATAAACTTTGGTTGTCCAGTTAAAAAAGTAGTTTGTAAGGGTGCAGGTGCAGGAATTCTAAAGGATGTTCCTAAAATGGTGAAAATGACAGAAGCTGTTGTTAAAGCAACTAATCTGCCAGTAACTGTGAAAACACGTTTGGGTTGGGATGAAGATTCGAAAAATATTGAAGAAGTTGCCGAAAGGTTGCAGGATGTTGGTATTCAAGCTTTAGCAATACATGGGAGAACAAGAGTCCAAATGTATAAAGGACATGCAGATTGGACATTAATCCAAAAAGTAAAAGAAAATCCAAGAATTAAAATTCCAATTTTTGGAAATGGCGATATAGACTCACCAGAAAAAGCTTTAGAATATAAAAATAAATATGGAGTTGATGGTATCATGATTGGAAGAGCTTCCATTGGAGCACCTTGGATTTTTCAACAAATAAAACATTTTCTCGAAACTGGGGAAAAATTGCCCGATCCAGGAATTGAAGAAAAAATGAATGCTTGTATTGAGCATTTAAAAACATCTATTCAATGGAAAGGAGAAAAATTAGGAATTTTAGAAATGAGAAGACATTATGCTTCCTATTTAAGAGGCTTACCTAATATTAAAGAAACAAGACATAAAATAGTGCAAAGCTTAGAAGCTATAGAAATTTTTTCTATATTAGAAGAAATAAAAGAAAAGTACAAAAATCTATTAGAAATAGGATAGAAAAATCGAAAGCCAGTTGCTAAAACCAGCTTTCGATAGTTACACATGAGAAAAACGATACATTATTATTGAATGGTTCATTTTCAATGAATATTGCTCTTATACTTTAGACGATCAAAGAGATATAAAAGTTTGAAAAAATCTTATCATTAACATATTTTAACAAAAAGAATAATACTTTAAAAAGAAAAATACAATTAAACATGAAGTTTTCACACCTGCATAATCATACACAATTTTCCTTATTAGATGGAGGAACTTCCATATCATCAATGTTTAAAAAAGCCTTGGCTGATGAAATGCCTGCTGTAGCATTGACTGATCATGGAAATATGTTTGGGGTGTTTAATTTTGTGGCAGAAGCTTGGAAAAACACAAAAGTTGTTGGAAAAGATGAATATGGAAAGGAAATTAAAGAACCTACGGTTAAACCTATAGTAGGATGTGAATTTTATTTAGTAGAAGATAGGCATAAACAAAGCTTTACTAAAAAAGAAGGGAGAGATATTCGCTACCATCAACTATTATTAGCAAAAAACAAAAAAGGTTATGAGAATTTAACCAAGCTGTGCTCCTTAGGTTATATGGAAGGTTTATATGGGAAATATCCACGTATTGATAAGGAGTTGATTCTAAAATATCATGAAGGTTTAATCGCAACCACTTGTTGCATTGGTGCGGAAGTTCCACAAGCTATTTTGAAAAATACAGAGGAAGAAGCAGAAAAATTATTTAAATGGTGGTTGGATTTATTTGGAGAAGATTTTTATGTGGAAATCCAAAGACATGGAATGGAAGATCAGGAAAAAGTCAATCATGTATTATTAAAATTTGCTGAAAAATATAAAGTTCCGGTAATAGCTTCTAATGATTCCCATTATTTAGATAGGGAAGACTATAATGCACATGATATTCTACTTTGTTTAAATACTGGTGAAAAACAAAGTACTCCAATTCGTAAAGATTATGATGATAATAGTCCTGCTACTAAAAATCAACGTTTTGGCTTTTTTAATGATCAGTTTTATTTTAAAACTACAGAGGAAATGTCTAATATTTATAAGGACATACCTCAAGCTATAGATAATACAAATCAAATAGTTGAAAAGATTGAGCCACTGCAATTAAAGAAAGATATATTATTACCACACTTTAAGGTTCCTGCTGAATTCAATGAAGACCAAGATGCTTATTTACATCATCTAACTTATGAAGGTGCTAGAGAAAGATATAAAGAAATTACACCAGAAATTGAAGAACGTTTAAACTTTGAACTTTTTACGATTAAAACAATGGGCTTTGCAGGGTATTTTTTAATCGTAGCTGACTTTATTCAAGCGGGAAAAGACTTAGGGGTTTTAGTTGGTCCAGGTCGTGGCTCCGCTGCTGGAAGTGCTGTAGCTTATTGTATTGGAATAACGAATATTGACCCAATAAAATATAATTTACTATTTGAGCGTTTTTTGAACCCAGATCGTAAATCTATGCCAGATATTGATACGGATTTTGATGATGTGGGAAGACAAAAAGTAATTGATTATGTAGTTGAAAAATATGGCCAAAACCAAGTAGCACATATTGTTACTTATGGTACTATGGCAGCTAAAAGCAGTATTAAGGATGTCGCTAGAGTAATGGATTTGCCTTTACAACAATCTAATGAATTGGCAAAAATGGTGCCAGATAGACCTGGGATTTCTTTAAAACGACTGCTTAATGCTCCTTTTTCACCAGATAAAAGTGGTATTAAGAGTCTAAAAGAAAAAGAAGATTTAAAGGAAGATGAGTTACAACTAGTTCAAAACCTAAGAAATCTCAGGCAGGATACCTCTGTTTTAACTGGAAAAGTATTAAAAGAGGCGGAAAACCTTGAAGGGTCCATAAGGAATACTGGAATTCACGCTGCAGGAATCATTATTGCACCTAGTGATTTGACGGAATTGATTCCCGTTTTTAAAGTACGTGATGTAGACTTATTAATCACACAATTTGATGGATCAGTTATTGAAGATGCAGGAGTAATTAAAATGGACTTTTTAGGATTGAAAACATTAACAATTCTAAAAGATGCTTTAGCTTTAATAAAGAGAAATCACGGTATTGAAATAGATTTAGATAGTCTTCCATTAGATGATGCCAAAACATACGAACTATATCAAAGAGGGGATACTAATGGTACATTCCAGTTTGAAAGCCCTGGAATGCAAAAACATTTAAGGGATTTAAAGCCAGATCAATTTGGAGATTTGATTGCTATGAATGCATTGTATCGACCAGGACCGTTAGCATATATTCCAAATTTTATTGCGCGAAAACATGGAAATGAAAAGATAGAGTATGACTTACCTGAAATGGAGGAATATTTGGAGGAAACTTATGGAATTACTGTATATCAGGAACAGGTGATGTTGTTATCACAAAAATTGGCGAACTTTTCAAAAGGTGATGCAGATGTTCTTCGTAAAGCAATGGGAAAAAAGCAAGAATCTGTGTTGAATGAAATGGAAAAGCAGTTTATTGATGGTGCTACAGCTAATGGGCATCCTGAGGATAAATTGAAAAAGATATGGAATGACTGGAAAGCTTTTGCACAATATGCTTTTAATAAGTCTCATTCTACTTGTTATGCTTTTGTTGCTTATCAAACTGCTTATTTAAAAGCGCATTATCCGGCTGAATATATGGCAGCGGTATTGAATAACCAAAACTCTCTGGATAAAATTACCTTCTTTATGGAGGAATGTAAACGTATGGGAATTAAGGTTTTAGGTCCAGATATTAATGAGTCTTTAAAAGGTTTTTCAGTAAATAAGGAAGGAGTAGCTAGATTTGGTTTAGGTGCATTAAAAGGTGTAGGGGAAGCTGCTGTTGATGAAATTGTTCGAGAAAGAGAAGAAAACGGTCGCTTTGAAAATATTTTTGATTTTATTCGTCGAGTAAATAAAAGAACAGTTAACAAAAGATCTATTGAAGCATTAACATTAGGCGGAGCTTTTGATTGTTTTTCAGATTTGCATAGAGCTATGTTAATTGAAACTTCAAATGAAGATGGAATGACTGGAATAGAAAGGGTTATAAAATATGGAGCTAGTTATGAAGCAGGAATGGCTACTATGTCAAATTCATTGTTTGGTGAAGAGCAAATGCCAGAAATACCAGAACCTGCCATGTATGAAGTTGAAGAATGGTCTGATTTTTATTTGTTAGAAAAAGAAAAAGAGGTTTTAGGGATATATTTATCAGGACATCCTTTGGATGCGTATAGTTTTGAATTTAAGCACTTTAATATAGTCCCAATTAATCAATTAGAAAATTATAGAGATGTACCTAATATTAGAATTGCTGGTACTGTTTCAGATGCATTTTCTGGAGTGTCTAATCGTTCAGGAAAGCCTTTTACTAAAATGACAATTAGTGATTTTGATGATAAAATTGATTTGTTTTTAAATGGAGAAGCGCATTTGAAGTTTGGAATGTATGCGGAAGATAAACAAAAAGTGATGTTAATTGGACGCTATGGTCCGCGCTTTAGAGGAGCAGAACAAATGGAATTTCGCATTC
>DATGSF010000164.1:0-36682 GCA_035302865.1 Chitinophagaceae bacterium | reverse complement strand
ATGCTACTAAAGCTCCAATAAGAGGATAGGTAAATATAAGTATCATGATTAAAAACATAAAAAAGCCGAGAGCAAATATTTAAATATGCTTTCAGCTTTCAATTTTAATAAATTCGATTTCATTACTCCGCTGGTTCCATTGGTGTAGCATCTGCAGGAACACTTTGCAATGGTGCTTCTTCTGTCGCTGCCGGTGCAGATTGCTGTTGCTCTTGTTGTAAAGCAGGAGCAGTTCCTCTAGCGGAACGATCCAAATTCAATGTAAATACAGATGCGATACTTAAAATAGCAATTAGTGCCATAGTATACCATGTACCTTTCTCCATTGCATCTCCAGATTTTTGAACGCCCATAACTTGAGCACCCATGCTACCAAAAGCTCCAGACAAACCACCACCTTTAGGTTGTTGCACGAGGATAAAAAAGCCTAATAATATACATAATACTATTATCGCAATAATGATTAAACTTGTCATATAAATAAATATTTTTCTAATTTCTTAATCTGTTCGGCAAAATAACTACTTTTTTCAGGATTTCGCAAACTTAATTTCTTATATATTTCTATAGCTTTTTCCCAATTCTCTTGTTTTTCATATACCTGAGCCATAGATTCGCTAATAATCTCTTCTTCTAAATGTATTGATTTAATAGCCATATTAAAAACCTCATCAGGAATTTCTTCCTCTTCAGCTTCCATAGCTTTTGCTAATTTTTCTCTTTGCCACATTGCTTTTAAAGCTCTCTTACTTTCTTCTTCCTCTGTTTTTTTAATATGTAATTGCTTTAAATACTCTAACCATTCTGCAAATGTCATAATCCGGAGTAAGGATTGATCTTCTTTTACTGGCAAATCTTCTTTGTTTTGCTTGAAGTCTGCAGCCAAAGCACTAAGATCCGAATCCATACCCTTAGTTTCTTCATGAAAATAATCTTGTCCTTTATTTAAATAGGCATAATCTAATATTTCTGTTTTTTGATTAGTATAGATTTCTTGCTTCTCATTCTCTTTCTTTTCTTCTCCTACTTCCAATTTCACTTCCTCTTCTTGTTCCATCTCTTTTTCTTGCTTTTTATGCATCCTCTCTATTTCCATAGCATATAAAACTGGGTTTGCTAATTCTAATTCTTTTAAGAAATACCATTTTTCAAAGGGATCATCATCCAATAATGCTTCTAGAAATGCAGTTATCTGAAAATAAGGGTATTTTTTTCTAAGAGAGTTTATTTCTTTCTGAGATTCTTTTCTTTCCTCAAAAGAAGCAAAAATTAATTTATGTAATCTATCTATTTCCACAAAAATATAAAATTATAGTTATGATACAATTCCTTTAAAGATAGCAAAATCTACCAATTAACAAAAGCACGATTAAATATATCGTCTGCCAATTCTTCACCTATAGTTTCTATTAAGCGATTTTCTACACTTTGAAGGTTCTGAGAGGCAGGAAAATCAGCGTAACGGCTAAAATTCGTTTTAAAATTCTCTTTTTCATTTAAGTTATTAATAAATTCGATTTCAACTGTTATCGTTAATCTATTCTGAGAGGCAGAAGTATTACTCGAAACACCTGATATACTAACATTATAATTAATAATAGTTCCTTTTAAAACATAATCCACATCGGAATTATTAACAGCCGTCAAACCAGATTGAGATAAGATTTTATCACGAATTTTATTTCCTAAATTTGTAGCCAAAGTGGGTACAACATTAGCTGCCTTATTTTCAAAACCAGGCACATTAATAGTCTTTCCTTGAATACTTGCTCCACTTAAGCTATAAACTCCACAAGATGTAAAAACAAATAAAAAAAGCAAAAAAAGTTGACTATAAATTATAATTTTTCGATGCTTCATACGGTATTTTTTTATATAAGATTCCCAAATCAGCTAAAACCCAGTTAGTTATTGATTCTAAAATTATAGGAGCCCTCAAGGAAACACATAAATCGTGCCTTCCTTTAATAGAGAATTCCTCTATCTCCTTTGATTTCCAATTATAACTTCTCTGTATTTGAGGTGTAGACGATGTAGGTTTAAAAACCACTTGAAATTCTAATGGATTACCATTACTTAAACCACCCACCACTCCACCAGCATGATTTGTTTTAGTTTCTCCTTTATTATTTATTATTGCATCATTATGTTCAGAACCAAACATGTTTAATGATGCAAAACCTTTTCCAAATTCTAATCCCTTTACAGCAGGAATGCTAAATACTGCTTGTGCAATAGCAGCGTCTAATCCATAAAAATAAGGTTCTCCTACTCCTATAGGTATGCCATTTGCTTGTATTTTAATCAATCCACCAACAGAATCCTTAGCTTCTATGGCTTTTGCCATACCCATATCTACTTCAGCTTCTTTACCAACTTGTAATATCTCTGATCTGATTTCGTACTTTTCCCATCGCAGATAATTGGCAATAATTTTCTTTGCAACTACACCAGCTGCAACAATACCAACAGTTAATCGTGCACTAAATGCTCCACCTCCTCTATAATCTTCATAACCTTTGTATTTTTCATGTGCTACAAAATCCACATGACTTGGTCTTGGAATCGATCTTTGATTTTCATAATCTTCAGATCTTTGATTTTCATTATAAAAACTTAATAAAATAGGCACACCTGTTGTATATCCTTCGAACACCCCACTTCTAATTAATATTCTGTCAGATTCCTTTCGCGGTGTAGTGCCTTTTAAATTAGGCTTTCTTTTTTCCAATGCATGCTCAAAATCCAAATCATTAATAGCTATTCCTGCGGGTACTCCATCCAATAATACCCCCACCTCTGGCCCATGAGAACTTCCATAAATATGTAATTTCAATAATTGACCAAATGTATGCATTCTAAGAGTAATTTTACAAATACAAAGATACAATTATTCATAGTATCTGCTTCTTTTATGAAAGACAATATTAAAAATAATCAAAAGCAATCATATAAAAATTAGTATCAATTACTTATCTTGCTAAAAGATTTGAGAATAAAATTATGAAATATACAAAGTTTCAAAAGAAATGGATTAAATTAATTCTTATATGCTTAGGTGTTTTTTTGAGCATGCCTTTATTAATTTGGTCTGCTTTGCATTTGTATTTTAACTATAACAAAGAAAGTATCAAAGAGAAAGTTACAAACATTCTCAAAGAAGAAGTTTCAGGCAACCTTATTTTGGGAGATGTTGAACCCAATCTTTTAAAAACTTTTCCAAAATTTTCTTTAAAACTAAAAAACATTCATCTACAAGATTCTTTGTACCATGTACATAATGTAGAAGCGTTATATCTGAAAAATATCTATATTCAACTAGATGCATTTGCTCTTATAAAATCCCAAACAAAAATAAATCGAATCATTATCAGTAATGGAAAAATAAATCTTTTTAAAAACAAGGAAAAATATAGTAACATAACAGCTTTTCAAAATAAAAAGAAAAAAAACCAAAACAAAAACTCGGAAATTAATATTAAGTTTATTTCAATTGAAAATCTAGAATTTAACTTTGATAATACTTTACGTAATAAGAATTTTCATTTTATTATAAATAAATTAAAGGGAAAAGGAAATAGTTTTGAGGACAATCCGGAATACTACATACAATTGGATGCATTTGTACATCAATTAGGCTTCAATCTTGACAAAGGAGTATACTTAGAAGAACAGGAGTTAAAATCCAATTTTAAAGCAACATACTTTAAAGATGAAAATAAAATTGAGCTTTTAGAGCAGTTAATTCAAATAGGCAATGAAAAAATTACGTCGACATTAAAGTTTTATATTGATAAACCTGCAAAATATGACTTTTACTTGCACAGTAAGAATTTAAATTTTAAAAAAGGAATGCATCTTTTACCTTATAATATTCACAAGAAATTTGAAGAAATAGATATAGAAAACCCAATTACATTTGATGCTTTTTTAAAAGGAGGCTTTGCCTATCCTGACACGCCAAATGTCCATATAAATATTGAATTAGAAAACAATACTTTAATTACGCCATATGGTGATTTAACAAGGGCAAACATTAATGCTACATTAATAAATCAAACAAATAAAAATTTAGGAAAGAATGATGATAATACATCAATATTCTTTGAAAAAATTGAAGGCTCTTTTGAAGACGTGCCATTTAAAGCAGATACTACTTTTATCTATGGCTTAAATCATCCTCATCTTTCCACAAGAATATTTAGTAACTTCCCCGTTGATCAGCTAAATAAATTAACTGGCAAAGCCATCAATTTCAATGCAGGAAGTGCAACATTCGATTTAAAATATTCAGGACCTATAATTCCAGAAGATACTTTCAGTCGCTCCTTACATGGTTTTCTTAAGGTAAAAGACGCTGGCTTAACTTATATTCCAAATGGTTTACATTTTCCACAAGCTGACATCGACATTGCATTTAACGATGAAGATTTAGAATTAAAAAACATACTACTAAAAAGTAAAAAATCAGAAATTAAAATTACTGGCGAAGGGAAGCGTTTTTTAAATGCATATTTTGATGATCCCAGTCGTATAAATATAGAAACTGAAGTATATAGTAAAGAAATTGATTTAAATGAATTTAAGTTTATTATAAAACCTAAAACTAAAATCAAATCAAAAAAGAATCTTATTGAAAAAGAAAAAAGCAGAAAATTTAATGAAAAACTGCTTTCCGCATTGGATAAAAGCACCTTCTTAGCAAAACTAAATATACAAAAAGTCAAGTATAATAATTTTAAAGCGCATGAAATAAGGGGTCTTGCAAGTTTTAAAGAAAATGCAATTTCATTTGATGATTTTAATTTAAAGCATGCAGGAGGACAAATAAAATTTGATGCCTATATGGACATTAAAAAGCAAGATCTTATTCCTATAAAATTAAATTCAAAAATCAGTTCAGTTAATATTAATACACTTTTCCATGCATTTAACAATTTCAATATTAAGGATTTAAAATCAGAAAATATAAAAGGATCTTTGGATGCAGAGATTAATGCAGATTTGATATTTAGTGAAGAAATAAGTTTAATAGAAAATTCTGTAAATGGAGAAGTAAAATTTCAAATAAACCATGGGGAATTAAACAATTTTGAACCTTTAGTTAATCTTTCTAATTATGTATTTAAAAACAGGCAATTAGATCAGGTTACTTTTGAAAAAATACAAAACAAAGTAAAAATTAAAGAAGGTAAGATTTATATACCACCATTTACAATATATACCTCTGCTTTACAATTTTCTTTAAAAGGAATCTATGGTTTACAAAATGGAACTGATTTATTTTTGGATATTCCATTAAAGAATCCAGAAAAAAACAAAATGAGAATTAAAAAAGGATTAAAACCAAAGAATAACAAAGGTTTAGTATTACATCTTAGAATAAAAGAAGATGAGGAAGGAAATTTAAAATTAACATGGGCTAATAAGAAAGAACGAGAAAAATATGAATCTTTAAAATAGTAAAGAATGATATTTAAAAATAAATTGAAAGTGAAAATCATGAAAAATAAATTAATACTATTCGGGATAAGTTATAGTACGTAAAAGATTTGTATTTTTGTCCTATGGCAAAAAACAATTTAAAAGCTATTAGCCCTTTAGATGGGCGCTACCAAAAAAGAATTCAGGACTTGGGAAACTACTGCTCTGAATTTGGTTTAATGAAATATCGACTTAGGGTAGAAGTTGAATATTTTATTGCTCTTTATGAATTTGGTATTTTTAAAGTTAAAAATACCGAAAGCTTATATAAATTAAGAGAACTCTATTTAAACTTTACAGAGGAAGATGCATTAGAAATAAAAAAAATAGAGTCTACTACTAATCATGATGTAAAAGCAATTGAATATTTTATTAAAAACAATATAAAAGGATCTGATTTAGAGGAAAATTCAGAATGGATTCACTTTGCTTTGACGTCTCAAGATATAAATAATACAGCTATTCCTCTTTATTGGAAAGAAGCAATTAATGAGATTTATGAACCTTTATTTACTTCCGTATTAACTGCTTTAAACCAAAAAGCGACTGAATGGAAAAGCACTCCATTTTTAACAAGAACGCATGGGCAAGCTGCAACGCCTAGCACATTAGGAAAAGAAATAAAAGTCTTTGCTTATAGATTAGAAAAGCAATGGGAAGCTTTTCAACAATTACCTCATACAGGAAAATTCGGAGGTGCTACTGGTGGATTAAATGCACATTACATTGCATTTCCAAACAAAGATTGGGATACCTTTAGTAAGAATTTTCTAAAAAATCATCTAGGTCTTGAACGTCAAAAATTTACCACTCAAATAGAAAATTATGATTTTCTAAGTGCTCAATTCCAAAACTTATCAAGAATTAATACAATTCTTTTAGACTTCGTCCGAGATATGTGGACATACATATCACAAGGCTACTTTAAACAACTTATTATTAAAGATGAAGTAGGATCTAGCGCCATGCCACACAAAGTAAATCCTATTGATTTTGAAAATGCAGAAGGAAACATCGGAATTGCTAATGCAATTTGGGCACATTTTTCAGAAAAGCTTCCTATTAGTAGATTGCAGAGAGACTTGAGTGATTCTACTGTTTTAAGAAATTTAGGTGTGCCATTAGGCCATAGTCTAATAGCATTAAATTCTATAGTAAGAGGATTAAATCGCATTGATATAAATAAAGAAAAAATCGAGAAAGTCTTAAATGATAACTGGACAATAGTGGCTGAAGCAATACAGACAATATTAAGAAGAGAACAATTTCCTAAGCCTTATGAAGCACTAAAAGATCTGACACGCTCTGGAAATAAAATAACAAAGGAGCTTATTCACGATTTTATCCTGAATTTAGATATTAAAGAGGAAATTAAAAATGAACTTTTAGAGATTAGTCCTTTTAATTTTATCGGAAACACAGATAAATTTTAAATATGCAAAGCAATTTTGTTATTGTAAAGAAAATAATTCAAGAAACTTATAATACCAAATCTTTCCTCATTGAAAGTAATGATAAAAACAATCCTTTAAAATATATTCCTGGACAGTTTATATCAATTATACACCCACAGGCAAAAGAAATCAGGCGTTCTTATTCTTTTGCCTCTTGTCCTGAAACTGAAATAGCCAAAATTACAGTTAAGCGTATTGACAACGGTATTCTTTCTCGTTTTTTATTTGATCATATTAAGGAAGGAGACAAGTTACCCTATTCACAAATAAAAGGATTGTTTACGCTGCCTGAAAAGGCTTTAGAAAATAAGGAAAAAGAATTAATATTTTTTGCAGCTGGTAGTGGCATAACACCTTGTATTTCAATTATTAAAAACACTCTTCCAAAAATTCAATATACGCAAAAAATACGATTAATATACAGTAATAACACTAAAGAATCTACCATTTTTTTGGATGAAATTATTTCCTTAGAAAAAGAATACTCTAATTTCTATGTTGAATGGATGTTTTCTAATGCGGAAAATATTTTAAAATCCAGATTAAATAATTTTGTAATTATAGATTTTATTAAAGATTGGACGAAGAATAAGGATAAAAAACATTTTCACTTCTTTATTTGCGGACCAATAATATATATGGATACTGTTTCTATTTCATTACTTACAGAAGGCTTTAAAAGGGAACAAATTCGAAAAGAAATATTTTATAATCCCGACCTTATTGAAACAAATAAAGAATTACCGCCTGATAAAAACACCTATAAAGCTAAAATTCTACTGAATGGAGAAATGCACCAATTTGAAATACCTTATCCTAAATCAATTATGCAAGCAGCACATGATTACGGTATTCAATTGCCTTTCAGTTGTGAATCTGGTCAATGTGGATCTTGTGTAGCTCAAATAAAGTCAGGTGAAGTGTGGATGTCATATAATGAGGTTTTAATGCCAAGTGATATAGAGCGAGGTATTTGTTTAACTTGTGTTGGTCATCCTATTAATGATGACATTTCTCTTGAATTTAATCCATAAAATTATAGTGAGTGTATTCATCCTTCACTCACTATAATCAAAACAATATGTTTAATTTGCTATTTACTCATATATACGTAATAAACATTTTCTCCTTTTGACGTCTTACTTTCAACATTTAAGTTTCCCCCTTTATATTTAACTGATCTCTGAGGTTTATTACAATAGCAGGCATCTTCTTTTGCTTCCTTTGTTGTCAATCGTTCGTAATCAATTTCAAGTTTAACATCTTCATATCCTGGAATTTTCAAAACAAACTCCTTGATACCTTCAACAGCACTTAATGTAGCAACATCGGATGAAATTAATGCTCCTTTTTGCCTATTTGCATTTGGCGCAAATTTTAAATCCCTAACGACTCTCAAGCCGTTTTGTTCATAATGCATTTTTGCTTGATTTAATTCAGTACTTGAAATTCTTGCATCATTATATATTGGAAATAACATTAAAGCAGGTGGCTCATTTAAAACATCCTTTTTTTCGCAAGACCCTAAAAATAAGCCCATAAACAATAAGGCAACAATAGTATAAAACTGTTTCATAAGTTAAAATATTAAGATTGAGCTAAAAATAAAAAAACTGTTGGAACTTTCTGTATATCCAGCTTATTTTTTTTCCATTCACTTATTGATTTAGTTAAAATCTGCTCATTGGGCCCATTAATTCCACTTGCAATACATAAAAGCGTAGAATTTTGTAGGACATTTATTAAGGTTTTTAACATATCTTGACTTCTGTATGGAGTCTCTATAAAAATCTGCGTTTTATTTTGTTTTTGCGATTCTTTTTCCAAGTTTTTCAAGGATATATTCAATTCTTTTTTATCAATAGGTAAATAAGCAGAAAATTGAAAATTTTGTCCATTTAAACCGCTGGCCATAAGAGCTAATAAGATAGAATTAGGACCAATTAGAGCTTTTACTTTTACATTCAATTGATGTGCCCAACGGACGATATACTCACCCGGATCTGCAACCGCAGGACAACCAGCTTCGCTAATTAAACCCCAGTTACCTTCTTTAGACAAATTAAGTTTTATTTCCTTTTCTGGCCAGCCTTCATGTTTATTAAATTCAATAAATATTTTTTCTGAAATATTTAAATTTGGCTCTATTTTTTTTATAGCTCTTCTCGCTGTTCGGGCATTTTCTACAAAAAAACCTTTTGAATTCACAATGGCTTCTTTAATATCAGTCGTAATCCAAGCATTTTTTTCAGGTTCCCAAATTGAAATAGGAATTAAGAACAATACTGTTTTTGCCATAAAATAATTATATTAGTAAATAGCGAAAATATAAAACTTTTATTTAAAAATATCTTATAAAATATTAAGTCCGCCTTTTAAAAGACGGACTTAATAAAATTTAAATTTCAATTTTAAGCTACACGCTCCTTACCTTTAGATTTTTTAATTTGTGCTACCATAGAATCATATGCTTTATCAATAGATTCTTCCATCTTAGCAGATTCATGCTTTGCAAATAATGAAGATCCCGGTATAGATAATCGGATTTCTGCAACTTTATTTTTATCTGGTCGATTTTCTTCCTTTAAGTAAACCTCCACATCAATTATTTTATCATGAAATAATTTTAATTTTTCTATACGTTTTTGCACATGATCTCTTAATTTTTTATTTGCTTCAAAGCGAACAGTTTGAATTTGTACATTCATAAATTTTAAATTTTTAAAGGTTAAAAATTGTAATTATTTTATCATAAGCTATTTATTTTTAGGATGTGCCTTTTTATACACCTCTTTCAATCGTTCTATATGCACTTTGGTATATATTTGAGTTGATTCTAAACTCTCATGACCTAGTAGTTCTTTTATATGTATTAAATTAGCCCCAGCATTTAATAATTGACTTGCAAAAGTATGTCTTAATACATGGGGACCTTTATAACTAGCACTACTCACGCTACTTAGGTACTTCTTCACAACTCTATATACATATTGTCTGTACAAAGGTGCTCCTGATTCTAAAGTTAAGAAATTTTCCGAAACAATCAAATTTTCTTCAGCTTTATAATTTTTATATTCTTTAAGTAAGGCAGATAAGTCCTTATGAATAGGTATAATCCTCCATTTATTTCCTTTACCCAATATTTTTAGCTCGCATTTTGAAAAATCAATATTTCTTTCTTTCATCTCTATCAACTCAGAAACTCTCATTCCTGTTTGATATAAAATTTCTAAAATAATCCTGTCTCTTAAAGAAATATTTAAATTATTTAAATGCTCCTCTGAAAATAACATCCCCGTTTGCTTTTCGGTTAAAACCTCAGGAAGACGCTCCTCTACTCTTCTTTTGGGAAATCGTTTTACAGGATTCTTTTTTATAATCTTTTGTAATACTGCAAAATCAAAAAATTGCTTAATAGCAGATTGTTTCCTTTGCAAAGAACTTGCTTTATAGGATTCAAATGATATCTCAACTATATACGAACGAATATGCATCCAAGATACTTCATGAACATTTTCTATTGCATAAACATCCTTTAAATATTCCAAAAATTGCTTAATATCAGATAAATAACTTTCTATAGTATGAAGCGACATCCTTCTTTCATACTTTAAAAAATGTATATAATCTTCAGCAAGATTTATTAGGTTCATTTTTTTTATTTATTCCATTAAAACTACGATTTTTTAAACTAAATTGCGTGATTATTTATTTTTTTATCTCAAACATCTAAAATGAATATAGATTTTTCTGATTTTTTTGATCAAAGAAGCTTTAAGGATTCCCTAACCGAACTAGAATCTCCATTACAAGTAGGAGCAAAAATGAAAGAATCCATTGCAGGAATTGAGGGCGTAGAGGAGGCTGATATTATTCTTTTGGGTTGCCACAGTTTAAATGCTGATGAAAATTTTCATGCTGCAAATAAAATAAGAAAAGAATTAGCAAAATTATATGATTGGTATCCAAATTATAAAGTGTTAGATATAGGTACTTTATTAAGACATAGACCTGAAGCCCTAACGCCAACTGTACTAAAGGCAGTACTAACTGAATTATACGAAATGGATAAAGTGGTAATTTTAATAGGAGGATCACAAGATTTTATCTTACAACAATATGCACCTTTTAAAACCAATAAAAAGCCTATCGAAATTACAATAATCGATCAAAAAATAGATTTACATGAGAAAGAAATCATTGATGAAGACAGCTATTTAATGGAATTATTACTATCACAAGAAAACTATGTTAAACATCTCAATATTGTTGGTTTTGAAAGCTATTTTACAAATCCAGAAATGCTCGAAACTTTAGACAAACTCAGATTCGACTGCTATAGAGTAGGAAGAGTAAGAGAAGATTTAGAAGGAATGGAGCCTGTTTTTAGAAATAGTGATATCGTTAGCATAGACATGAGCGTGTTACGCTATTCAGAAGGAGTATTTTATAAAAACCCTTCCCCAAATGGATTATTTGGAGATGAACTTTGTGCTTTAGCTAAGTATTCAGGTATGAGTGAAAAAATAAAAAGTTTTGGAATTGCTGGATATTTACCTGAATTGGATGTTCATAGCCTCGGGGCAAAGCTTATTGCTCAAATGATCTGGTACTTTTTAGATGGTTTTCAATTAGGAAAAAAAGAACTTACATATAAAACAAAACCTGATAATTTCAAAGAATATCATGTAGAGGTGAAAGGGTATCCATTATTATTTATTCAAAGCAAAAGAACAAACCGATGGTGGGTGCAGCTTTTAAATAAAGATTTTATTCCTTGTAGCAATATTGACTATCACATAGCCGCATCTGGTGATTTACCAGATGCTTGGTTAAGAGCGCAGGAACGATTGAGTTAAGGTTAAACTTTTTCGAATAAAATTATCCTTATTATATAGAATACAATTCCAGCCCTAAAAAATCTTATATTTTTATAGGTAAAGATTAAACGCAGTTTACTTTTATCAAAAAATTGTTAAACTGCGTTGTGTCTTTACTTTATGTATACTATAACCCTCCTTTTCAACATATATTTATTTAACTTTGCATTTTATTTTAATAATTACTTCAAATTTTTTTAAAGAAACAAATCATGCAAAAGTTCGTTTTAACGTTCCTGTCAATAATTTTCGCATTCTCTAGTTTTGGTCAAAACCCAACTATTATTTATGATTATCATAACAATATATTTAATGAAAATCAAGAACTCCCCTCTGCGACACCTTTTCTTTTAAAGATTCAAGTTCCAACAGATATCAATTTAGTGGAGGTGAAAATATATAAAAATGAAAATTCTAATAATCCAATATATAGCACAGAATGGAAGAGACCGCTAGGGAATGAAAATCAAACTATATATATTCCAATTAATCAAAAATTAAGAGGTAGTCAAGAATATAGCTTTACTTTTCATTTTTATAATAAAATGGAAAGCAATGAGAGAATAAACCTTGCAGAAAATCTTAACCAACATCTAAAAACATATATCAATGATATTGTGCAAGCTGATTCCAGAAAACTTACTTTAAATAAGAACCCTAAACAGATTCTTAATGAAATGAACGAGGTAGTAGATGGAGCTCTTAGCTTTTATAGAATTATTACTCCAGGACAATTTTCAGGATTTTCAGATATGGTATTACAAAAACTGGAGCAAATAAAAGGTAAAAGAACAAAACATGCCAAATATTATGTTGCCTCCAACAACAATAATGAAGATTATACTTATAATCTCAGAAATAAAGAAATTGAGGAATTATTAGATTTGACATGGAGAGAGCTTAATGCTTATATGAACGGCAATATTGTAGTATTAAGTGACTTTAGAGAAATAAAAAGGTACCCTGTAGAAAGATCGAGTAATTATATTGCTTTAAATGTTGGGTATGGAGGAACCTATCTAAGTGGAGATATCGATAATTTAAATATCGCTTCTTCTCCGTATATAGGCATATCTTTCCCTCTAGCTGATGATAGATACTCAAGCTTCTGGGGGAATACTTCAATTTCTTTAGGAGTATTTATTAAAGATTTTAAAGATAAAGAAGATAATAAGATTACAGGTCTCATTATCAATAAACCATTCTTCGCTGGTGTTGGATATAAGTTTCTACATATTTTCCGCGCTCAAGCAGGAGCAGTATTTACATCAACAGAAGCATTCAATGGCTTCCAAAATATTCAAATGGAAAATTTCAGAGTTAAACCTTTTATTGGTTTAAGTGCAGAAATAAATTTATGGTTAGGTTTTGATAAAAATAGAAAATAAAATGAAAAAATTAAGAAATATATTAATTCTATCAATTTCTTGTTTTGTCATTAATAACAATAAAGCAAAGGCGCAAAACTCAGGAATAGATTGGAAAATTGGCTTAGGTACAGGATATACGAATTATTATGGCGATTTAAGTCCCTATCAAATTAAAAAATGGAAAGATTGGAAAAATTTATACCAGTTTTTCTATTATAATCCGAATTACCATTCCTCTTTAAGTTATCACATAAATATTGAAAAACGTTTAACTCCGGGAATAGGTTTAAAACTTCAAGGTAATTATGGTGAAATATCTATGAGTGATAGATACATTAAATCTAATGGTGAATTTGATAGAGCAGTAAAAAATTGGGATAGATCATTGAATTTTAAGTCTACTATATACGATGTTGGCTTAGCATTTGTTTTTCATAGTGATAATGGTAAAATTCTTAGTAGAAAAGCCTTCTTAGCTCCATATATTCAAGCAGGTGCAGGGTTGACATATTTCAAAAACTATGGGGATTTATATGATAATAATGGAATGCATTATGATTATGATAATCCTAATGTTGAAACAAATGGAATTTTCGAAACAAATCTTAGAGATTTACAAACGGAAACTCATGAAAAGTACAACAATTTAATTCCTTATCTTGATTTAGCTTTAGGCTTGAAATTCCGCTTAGGAAATCATATAAGTTTATTTCTGGAAACAGATATTAAATACGCATTTTCTGATTATTTAGATGATGTAAGTGGCTTATATAAAACATCTTATAATTCTCCCGAACAGGCTTATGCTGCTAATCCTAGCATGAAACCTATATCTACTGGCAAAAATAGAGGAAATAATGATGGGATAAATGATTTTTATATCTTTAATAAAATTGGTTTTAATATACATATAGGAAAAAAAGCTTCTTCCTTTAAAGCTGGACCAATTTATCATAACACTAATGCAAATCAAAATTTCTACATATACCAAAAAAATGAAGAAATAAAAGACGAACAAAAAGATATAGGTTGGAAAGAGTCTGTGGATGTAAAAATAAATGCTCAAAATAAAGAAATTGATAATTTAATATTTGAACTAAGTAAATTAAAGGATAAAGTTAAATTACTAGAACAATATACAGCTGGAGTTAATGATTCCATTAAATTTGAAGATTTGAAAAAATCAATAAAAATTTTAGAAAAAGAAAAATCTTATCTTTTGGAAAAAGAGTATTTAACTCCCAGCGATAGTGCCGATATTATTTATCTTGATAAAATTTTACATTCTTTTAAAAATCAATTAAAAGAATATAAAAACAATAAAAAAATAGAATATTCTTATCAACCACTTCCAGATTCAGAAAAAATATTTTATAGCTTCAAACCTATAAAAGAGGAAAGTAATGATAAAATAAACAATAAAGAATATGGTAGTATTTATTATATAAAAGATACTGCTGTTTTAAAAAATCTAAATACTGATTCACTAATTCACAAAGAGCTAATATCTATTTTAGAAAAATCAGAGCAGGAAAAAACGCAAATACTTAAAAAGGAAAGCTTAGATTTAAATGATTCATTGAGAATAGAAGAATTGAATACTACTATTTTATTAATGGAAAAAGCTATTTTTGATTTAAAAGATGACAAATCAGAGTATTTAAAAAATAAAAGAGTTTATTATTATACATTACCTAAAGACACCTTGAACAATACAGAGGCCAAGCTAGAAAAAACAAGTTCGAGTAAGAAAGATCATAATCAAATTTATTATGTAGAAACATTCGATTCCGTAAATAAAAATATAATTAAAGACTCTACAATCTGGGTCAACAGTTATGAGGAGGAAGAACAAGAAGAAATAAATAATTATCAGAAAAAAATAAACGCTGGATTGGATTCTTTGGAAAAATTACAATTTGCAAAGCAGGAAAAGGAATTAGCAATTCAGAAGGAGGAAAAGAACTTACAAGAATTACAACTTAAAATAGATTCTTTAGATCTAGCCCAAAAGAATTTAGAAAAGAATTTTGAAGATAATAAAAAAGGTTTTTTCAATCGATTTAAAAAAAATGCGCAAGAGGAAAAGCAAGTTGAGGAAGAAAAGGAGATGCAGTTTAGTTTAAACAATGCCGAACTAGAGCAATACAAAGAAAATTATAGGATAGTTCAAGAAGATTTAAAAAAGCTTCAAATAGAAAATGAAAGTTTAAAAAATACATTAATACAGGATAGAAGCAAATTAGATCGTCATATATTAGGCTTGGAGAAATTATTATATAAAAATACCAATCTTAATGCAAGTGTGAGACCTAGTTTAAATCCTATCATTATAGCTGGTGCTGAAAATGGAGAAAATGCCATTAATAGTGAATTATCAAAAGAATTGGAAGAACTGAGCAAGCGTCTTGAAGCTTTAGAAAACAAAGACAATCTAGAAAATAAAGATAACAATAACTTCTATAAAGAAGAAGATGTAACAATTCAAGAAGAAAATTCATCAAGTGAGAATGATGATGTAAAATCCATTCAAAAATCTAATGAGGGAAAAGTAATAATCCTTAATCCCGTTGATAAATTAGAGGATAAAATAGATACAGAGACTGTAATTGAAGAAAAAGGCGAAGAAATCGTAGAAGATATTAGTTCATTTGAAGCTATGGAAGAAAAAAACATCTCAGAAGTAAATAAAAAACAAGAAGATAATGAATATATAGAAGACAATGCTCAAAGTTCGATAGAAAGTTGGAATGTTTATTTTGAATTAGGTTCTACGCAACTTTCTGAAAAAGAACAGCAAAAACTAATTGAAATTGTAGATTTTATAAAAGCAAACAAAAACACTTTAATTGAACTAAAAGGATATACAGATGCTTCTGGTACAAAGGAAGTGAATGAAAGAATTGCAACACAGCGTTTCTTAAATGTAAAAACAATACTGATGGAAAGGTTTGGTATTTCTGTCAATAGAATTCAACTAAATGGAATAAATATATCAAATAAAGCTTCCCTAAACCCCGCTTTAGATCGTAGAGTAGAAATTAAAATTATTTTTAAATAAGACTTCAACATTAATATAAAAAGAGAGAGAATTTGACTACATTCTCTCTCTTTTTTATATAACCATTTAGCATGCAACTAAATTATACAATTTTAAGTGAGATTTACTCATTTTAAAAAAATAAGCATTCATTAAATATCAAACTTAGGGCATATCATAATCATTATCTGCTTGTCGGTGATCTTCATTGTGTTCACATACCTCATTTGGATCATGACCTTCTATACTAATATTTGACACTTGAACAGGACCACGCACTGCACAAAATTTTGGATTAATATTTCGAAATTTTACATCATGAATATTAAGTACATGACTTGTTTTATATGAAACAACATTTCCTTGTTTCCATCTACTACCTGTACTTTCATTACCAGTATTTTCAATTATAGCATATGCTATTTCATTGACAGGTTGTTCCGATTCTGCTTGTATGCTTCTCCAATATTGAGGAGTATTTTCAATAGATGTAAATACTATTGGTTTTTCTTCTGTACCAACAGCGTGAATACTTCCATCCTTAGTAATAGTTAGATTTGCATTCAAATCAAATTTCATTATAACTCCTGGCTCAATGGTTAATTTTCCTCTCGTTCTTACATCACCGCCACGAAGTATATAAGGCATACCTAAATTATTCCATGTAACATCTTGAAGAATCCTATAACCCGAAGAATTTCCAGTTTCTACTTCTATTTCATCCCTATCATTTCCAGAAAAGTCATTCCCAGGAGTTAAATTATTCACATTTTGCACATGTACGGAAACAGGATAAGCATTATTAAAAACTCTATTATTAGTTAAATTTACAGCATATTCTCCCACATCAACACCAACAAATGGAGTTGCAGTAAAAATGCTAAGACCTGCTTCTTTATTATTAGATATTTCACTATTTGAAAGCTTTAAATGTGCATTTGTACCCACTCTCAATCCCGCTAAATTTTCTTTACCTGCATCTTGAAGTTTAATATATTTTAATTCGTTTTCATTGTTATCACTTCCAATTTTTATACCCTTCCAATGTCCTTTACTGTTTTTGGTACCTCTAAAGATTATAGGGTCATTTGCAGTACCAATTGCAGAAATAATTCCTTCTGAATTCCCTCTTTGTTCTATCCAACCATTTTCTGTAAATTCTATAATAACACCAGGCTCAATAGTTAATTTAGAACCATTTATTCTAACTCTACAATCTATTAAATAATCAACATTTCTTTCTGGATTTTTTTCCAAAACAATATCCTCAGTAAATATACTACAATCTAACAGCTCAGCATCTTCATTACCTCTTTCAGGCATTTCTTCTTTTTTACATGAATTAAAGTATAAAATACTTGTACAGGATAACACAACAGTTAAGGTTTTAAATAATCTTTTTTGTTTCATCATTTTTTAAATTTGGTTCACAATAATTTTATGAAGGTAAAAAAATGAAATTCTCACTACACTAGGGTTTTCCCCCATTTATAAAATTTTAACCCTTAAATAGGCATAAATCAGAAAGATTAACACTACTTTAAAAAAAACAGCTGCAAATCTTGATTTGCAGCTGTTTTAAATAGTGAAATAAAAAATATTTAATTTCGAATCGGTAAAAAACTATACTTCGATCCATATTCTAACATCTGGTCAAAGAAAGAATTTACATATTCCAATTTAACATCCGTTATTTTACCATTTTTATCTTTTACAGGAACCAATCTTGGTTGTATAAATCCAGAATAAGGTTTTACTCCTAAAGATGCATATCTGTCTAAGATTTCTTTATGACGTTTTTGATTTACTTTAACTCCATAAGTTTCAATTAAATGCTTTCCTGCTTCATAATCTCCTTCTGATTTGATTCTTTGAATTTCACGAAGCATTTCTCCAAAAATAGCACGTAATTTTTCATAATCATTAATACGTACATAAGTTTTACCATTTTTTTCGTAAAACTCTACTACATTATCCTCTTTTCCTTTTTCCATTGCCCAATATGCATTCAAGCTTCTATTTCTCATATGTGCTTGTTGGATATCTTCTCCTAAAGATAAGCGAGTATATTGCGTCAATAATCCATTCATCATATAAGAATCATATTCTGCTTTTCCTACTTCTAAAGAAGGCATTACATCTATGTCAATCAATTTTTGATCCATAATATAATATAATGCTACTAAATCCGCTCTAGCCTCTTCTAAAGGTGAAGCGTAGGAACGCAAAGTTTTATCAGGGGTGCCCACTCCAGGATTAAGCTTACCTGAAGCATGTCCGATACATTCATGCATATCAGTGTGTAAGTTACTTGCTAAGGAACCATATTTTTTCATTCTTTCAAGAACTGCCTTATCTTCTACAAATTCTTCTAAGAACCCACTAGAAGCACTATTAGCTCCATAAGCATTAATTATATTATTTAAAGAAACAGATTTTGAACCATGTTCTTTACGAACCCAATCTGAATTAGGCAAATTAATTCCTATCGGTGTTGATGGTGCCGCATCTCCAGATTCCACTATAACATTAATACCTTTAGCAGATATTCCCGTAACATTTTCTTTTTTATGCTCTTCCATTAATGGTGAATTATCTTCAAACCACTGCGCTTCATTTGAAATTTTTTGAATACGCGCTGTAGATTCAAAATCACGCATAGATAAAACAGTTTCAAAGCTACCTTTTTTACCTAAAGGATCAGCATAAACTTCAATAAATCCACTAGTAAAATCGATAATACTTGCAGTATCTTTTACCCAAGCTATATTATAAGTATCCCAATCATTTACATCACCAGATTTATAATATTTAACTAATAATCGTAAAGCTTCAGCTTGCTCCTCATTTTCCGCTAAAGGAATAGCTTTTTCAATCCAATATATCATTTTATCTATAGCTTCGCCATACATACCACCCGATTTCCATACTTTTTCTACAATTTCTCCATCCCTTTTTATCACTTTAGAATTTAACCCCCACTCTGGTTCCATATCAGATTTTGGAAAACCATCATAGAATGCTATTACCTCCTCTTCAGTTACCCCTTCATAAAAGTTAATTCCAGCATTAAGTACATGATCAATACCTGGTCTAGTATCTTGCGACATTGGCATATAAGTTTCATCAAAAATAACTTTTTTCATGACTGCCAATAAATCCTCTATACTTTCTCCATCTAAAGTTGGCAAATCCGAAGGTTTTGCTTTTTTTACTAGATTTTCAAAATATTCATAGCTAAATCCTGGTTTAAACTTATAATTAGAATAATGATGATGAATACCATTACTAAACCAAACCTGCCCAGAATAAGTTTTAAATGCTTCCCATTCTTCTCCATTTTTATCAATATCTTCCGTATTCCAAATTGCTTCTAATATCTTACGAACTTGAAGGTTATATTTACCCATTTGATCATAAATAATATCTCTACCTGCCAAAGCAGCCTCATAAAGATAATAAGCAAATTCTTTTTGCTCTAAGGATAGCTCATCCCAGCCAGGAACTTCATAACGAAGTAACTGTAAATCCGCAAAAGATTCCGCTTGATATTCAAAATCTTTGCTTTTACTTTGACTCTTATTTTCAGTAGATTCTGAACAAGACAGCATTCCTGTTGTAAATAAGGCTCCTGCCAATAACATGTGTTGTAATTTAAATTTAACCATATTTAAATTTATTTTGAAGGGGTAAAATTAAACAATTAATCGTTTTTAAAGAAATAAATTTTAATCACCCATAGAAAATAAAGTAACGCGTCCATAGAAATGCATCATCTTTATACCTTGGATATTGTTTTAATTATTTCCATATTTTCAATGAATAATGTGTAATTTTGAAATGCAATCCAATCGTATTATGAAGTTAACAATCAAAGCAAATAAATTAAATAAAAGTTATAGAGGAAGAAAAGTAGTAAATAATGTTTCTTTTGAGCTAACCCAAGGTGAAATTGTAGGTTTGCTTGGTCCAAATGGTGCAGGAAAAACAACTTCGTTCTACATGGTGGTTGGTTTGGTAAAACCGGATGAAGGAGAGGTTTTTCTAAATGAAGTAAATATTACAAAACTCCCTATGTACAAAAGAGCCAAAATGGGCGTAGGATACTTACCTCAAGAAGCATCCATATTTAGAAAACTCACAGTAGAGAACAATATAAAAGCCGTTCTTGAAATGACGAACTTAACTAAGAAAGAACAAAATTACAAGTTAGAATCTCTGATAGATGAATTTCAATTAGAAAAAGTGCGTAAAAGCAATGGTGACGTATTGAGTGGCGGTGAAAGAAGAAGAACAGAAATTGCAAGAGCACTAGCGGTAGATCCAAAATTCATACTTCTTGATGAACCCTTTGCTGGAATAGACCCAATCGCAGTAGAAGATATTCAAGGAATAGCAGCAAAGTTAAAATATAAAAATATTGGAATTTTGATAACCGATCATAATGTTGGGGAAACTTTGTCTATTTGTGATAGAGCTTATTTAATGTATGAAGGGCAATTATTAAAATCGGGAACTGCAGAAGAGTTGGCAAATGATGAAGAAGCAAGAAGATTATATTTAGGCAGAGCATTTGAACTAAAAAGAAAAACTTGGCTCTACGAAGAAGAAAAAAATTAAAATAATTATGTTGTATCTAAAAGCAGAGAATCTTTCAAAAACACATGCAGATAAAGCATTATTTAAAAATATTTCTTTTACTATAAATCAAGGTGATAAAATAGCATTAGTTGCCGCAAATGGTACAGGAAAAACTAGTCTTTTGAATATATTGGCTCAGAAAGACAATGCGGAAGAAGGAAAAGTACATATCACCAAAGATGTTGAAATTGTTTATTTACAACAACAAATAACTTTTAATGAAAACCAAAGTATTTTGGACTATTTATTTGATCAAGAACATCCTATTATTCAAACAGTCAAAAAATACGAGGATAGTTTAAATTTTCCTGATAAATACAAGGTTCAAGAATTACAAGAGATTTTAAATGAAATGGATAAGTTTCAAGCTTGGGATTTTGAAACCAAAGCTAAAGAAGTACTTACTAAATTGAAAATCTATAATTTAGATGAAAAAATAGCTAAATTATCAGGTGGTCAACAAAAACGAGTGAATTTAGCTAAATCACTTATCCATATTGATAGTACTAATAACCATTATTTATTGCTATTGGATGAACCTACTAATCATCTGGATATTGAAATGATAGAATGGTTAGAGTTTTATTTACAAGATGCTAAGCTTACACTATTATTAGTTTCACATGATAGGTATTTTATTGATGAGGTTTGTGATACCATTTTTGAACTAAACCAACAATCCTTATTTATTGTAAGAGGAGATTATGAAGAATATCTTAATCAAAAAGCTATTCGTTACGAAAAACAGCAAAGTGATCAAGAAAAGGCAATGAATAGGTTTAAAACAGAATTAGAATGGATGCGGAAACAACCTCGAGCGCGTACTACCAAATCAAAAAAACGAGAAGAGCGTTTCTATGAATGGCAAAAAAAAGCTCATAATTTCCAGGAAGATAGAAAAATGGAGTTAGAAATGAAGATGCAAAGGCTAGGAGGAAAAATTGTAGAGCTAATAGAGGTAAGTAAATCATACGATAATAAAGTAATTCTTGATGACTTTTCCTATAATTTCACTGCAGGAGAGAAAGTAGGAATTATTGGCCCAAATGGCGTTGGAAAAACAACTTTTTTAAAAATTATTCAAGGAATAGAATCCATTGATAAAGGTAAAGTGGATATAGGTGAAACAATATCTTTTGGATATTTTTCTCAAGAAGGCTTACAATATAACGAAGACCAGAGAGTTATTGAATATGTCAAAGATCTTGCATCTGTATTTCCTTTAAAAAATGGAAAATTTCTATCTGCAGGGCAGTTCTTAGAAAAATTCCTGTTCAACACCGATAAACAATACCAATATATTTCTAAACTTAGTGGAGGAGAGAAAAAACGATTGCATCTTTTAAGTGTCTTATTCCAAAATCCCAATTTCTTAATTTTAGATGAGCCTACCAATGACTTGGATTTACAAACATTAGAAATATTAGAAGAATTTATCAATGAATACCAAGGTTGTGTTTTAATTATTTCGCATGATAGGTATTTCATGGATAGAGTGGTTGATCATCTTTTTATATTTAAAGGCTCAGGGATTATTAAAGATTTCCCTGGTAATTTTAGTGAGTATCGAACATTAGAAGAAATACAGGAAGAAAAAAGAAAACAAGAGGAAAAGAAAATTGAAAGCAAAGAAAAACCCATCATTAAAAAAAATAAAAAACGTCTTGGCTTTAATGAAAAAAGAGAATTAAAATTACTAAACGAAGAACTTCCTAAATTAGAAATTTTAAAAAAAGAACTTGAGGAAAAGATGCAAAATGCCAATTTGGATTTTGAAGAAATGGAAAAAATTGGAAATAATTATAAAGACATTTTAGACCAAATAGATGAAAAAGAGATGCGCTGGCTAGAGTTACAAGAACTAGCGGAATAAAATAAAAAATGCGAGAGAAATCCTTCTCTCGCATTTTTTATTCTTAATCAATTCGAATTATTCTTCAATTTCAATTTTCACTTCTTCAATTTTACCCTCTGCGTCTTGTTTTAATTCTTGCATTTTTAATTCTGCAGAATCTTTAACTGCTTCAGCTTCTGCTTGAAGTTGATCCATATCTTGTTCTGCTTTGTTCGCTAAATCTTCATTTAATTGTTCTACATCGTCTTGAATATCTTGATTTGTAGTTTCTGTAGTTGTATCACCACAAGATGCAAATAAAAAACCAGCTGCTGCTAGTGTTAAAAAATACTTTTTCATTTTTATTGATTTTTATGTTTTATAATCATTAATTCTTAAATTAATAAAAGGTAACCCATAAAAAAAATATTTTTTTAATCTAACTCTTTCGCTATCAATTTTAAGAACTCTGAACGAGTTTCTTGTTGTAAAAACAACCCACTAAAAGCAGAAGTAGTAGTACTACTATTTTGTTTAGACACTCCGCGCATCATCATACACATGTGTTTTGCCTCTATTACAACCCCTACACCTTTAGGATTTAAAGTTTCTTGAATTGCTTCTAATATTTGTTCCGTCATTCGTTCTTGCACTTGCAATCTTCTAGAAAAACAATCAACTACGCGTGCCAACTTACTTAAACCTGTAATTTTCCCGTTGGGAATATAAGCAATGTGTGCTTTACCTATAAAAGGCAACATATGATGTTCGCAAAGACTATAAAGTTCAATATTTTTTACTAATACCATTTCATTATACTCCTCATTAAACATAGCTTTTTCAATAATCGCTTTGGCATCTTCTTCATAACCTTTAGTCATATATTGCATAGCCTTAGCAACTCTTTCTGGTGTTTTTATCAAGCCTTCCCTTTCTTCATCTTCACCTAATAATTTAAGGATTTCTTTATAATGATATTGTAATTTCTCGCTAGTTTCTTGATCGTATTCTTCAATTTTATGATAAGCCATATATCTTTTTATATTTTATTTTCACCATAATACTCCACAAAAATCCTTGGGGTTTCATATATTCGAACACAATGCAGACTTGCATTCCACTCTGCAACTTTTTCTTCTAAAATATTCCATATACCAATTGCTAAATTCTCTACAGTGGTAAATTTATTTTTAAGAAAAGGCACATCAATATTCAAATTCTTGTGATCTACTATGGATAATACTTGTTCCTTAATGATTTTACTTAACATCTTAGCATTTATTACAAAACCAGTATCTAAATCTACCTCTCCTTTGACGGTTACGTGCAATTCATAATTGTGACCATGCCAGTTTTCATGAGAGCATTTTCCGAATACTTCATAATTTTTAGCTTCATCCCAGTTGGAATTATATAATCTATGAGCGGCACTAAAGGTTTCTACCCTAGTTAAGTAAACCATGCAATTTATTTTTTACAAAGATAGTATCTATACCTTCGAATAAAAAATAAATTTATTGTAAAAAAAAGAGCTAATGTATAAATAATTTAAACATTAGCTCCTTTAACTATACTCTTCTTGAAAATTATTCTGCAACTTCTTCTTCACCAGGCATTAGGCTAGCCCTAATTTTCATTTCAATTTCTTCAGCAAATTCTGGATTATCTAATAAAAACTTTCTTACAGCTTCTCTCCCTTGACCTATTTTATTATCTCCATAACTGTACCATGAGCCAGACTTAGTCAAAATTTCCAAATCCACTCCCATATCTATAATTTCTCCTATTTTACTAATTCCTTCACCAAAAACTATATCAAACTCAACTTGTCTGAAAGGAGGTGCTACTTTATTTTTAACAACACGTACTCGTGTTCTATTTCCTGTTGCAATATCTCCAGTTTTTATTTGACTAATTCTACGAATATCCAAACGCACAGAGGAATAGAATTTCAAAGCATTACCACCAGTGGTTGTTTCTGGATTACCAAACATGACACCAATTTTTTCGCGTAATTGATTAATAAAAATACAAGTACACTTCGTTCTCGAAATAGCTGCTGTTAGTTTACGCATAGCTTGACTCATTAATCGAGCTTGCAAACCCATTTTACTATCTCCCATATCTCCTTCCAATTCACTTTTAGGTACTAATGCAGCTACTGAGTCAACAACAACAACATCTAATGCACCTGATAGAATCAATCGTTCTGCAATTTCTAAAGCTTGCTCTCCGTAATCCGGTTGTGAAATCAATAAATTATCCACATCTACTCCTAATCTTCTTGCGTACACTGCATCAAAAGCGTGCTCAGCATCAATAATGGCACATAATCCACCTTTTTTCTGCGCTTCAGCAATTGTATGTATAGCAATAGTTGTTTTACCTGAAGATTCAGGTCCATAAATCTCCACGATTCTACCTCTTGGCAAGCCTCCTACACCTAAAGCAGCATCAAGACCTAAGGATCCAGTAGATATTACATCCATTGCTTCAGCTTGTTTTTCGCCAAGCATCATAACAGATCCTTTACCAAAATCCTTATCAATTTTATCAAGCGTCATTTTTAACGCTTTCATTTTATCGTTTGACATAATTTAAATATTTTAATCCTATACTAATTTAACCCACAAACCAATTTATTGCAGATGCAATGTTCTCTCTTAGATCTTTTCTATCTGAAATATAATCTAAAAATCCATGTTCTAATAAAAATTCACTTCTTTGAAAACCTTCAGGTAAATCTTTACGAATTGTCTCTTTAATAACACGTGGACCAGCAAAGCCTATCAAAGCATTAGGTTCAGCTATATTAATATCTCCTAACATAGCAAATGATGCTGTTACACCACCTGTTGTTGGATCAGTCATTAATGAAATATAAGGTAATTTCGCATCCGATAATTGTGTTAACTTCGCTGAAGTTTTAGCCATCTGCATAAGTGAAAAGGCACTCTCCATCATACGAGCTCCTCCAGATTTGCTTATAATCATAAAAGGCAAATTATGTTTAATGCAATAATCAATTGATCTTGCTATTTTTTCACCCATTACTGAACCCATCGAACCTCCTATAAAGTTAAAATTCATACATGCTATAACAATAGACTTATCCATTACCTTTCCTTTGGCAACAGACATAGCATCTTTTAAGCCTGTACTAACTTGTGCTTTCTCTAATCGTTCCGTATAAGATCGCACATCAACAAAGGATAACTTATCAATAGATTCTATATTATCAAACAACTCTTCAAACTCACCCTCATCAAACAGAATATCAAAATATTCCGCTGCGTTTATTCTATTGTGAAAATTACATTTTGGGCAAACAAATAAATTACTGCTCAACTCATGTTTAGTAATAGTATGACGACATTCGGGACACTTATGCCATAAGCCATCAGGAGCTTCCTTTTTCTCCTTTGTTTCTGTCATAATACCTTTTGTAATTCGTTGAAACCAAGATGATGCCATAAATTTAATATTTTTATTTACTTTATGTTTTAAATAATATTTACAACAATTTTTTATTTATTATTGTTGCTTTTATACACAAAGATACACTATTTATTTAGCTGAATAGCTTATCTTTAATTTCTAATTTTAAATTTTTATACAATTATGCAAACGGAACGCCCTACAATAAATAGCATAAATCCACATAATCAAGAAATAATAAATACTTATACTCTTCATACAAAAGAAGAACTTATAAGTAAAATTTTATTAAGTAAAGATACAAGTAATTCTTGGAAAAAAACAAGTATTGAAGAAAGAGCAGCAATTTTAAATAGTATAGCTGAGAAAGTATTACAAAACAAACAGGAATTAGCTAAAATATGCACTTTAGAAATGGGGAAGCCTTTAGCACAATCCTTAGCTGAAGTAGAAAAATCAGCATTCTGTTTACAGTTTTATGCCAAAAATGGAGCGCAGTGGCTCAAAGCACAAAAAGTGGACTTTATTGATAAAGAAGCATATATAGAGTTAGCTCCATTAGGAACCTTATTAGCAATCATGCCCTGGAATTTTCCATATTGGCAAGTTTTTAGAGCAATGGCTCCAGCTATATTAGCAGGAAACACCATGTTATTAAAGCACGCTTCTAATGTTACAGGATGCGCTCTGCAAATAGAAAAAATTGTAAATGAAGCTGGAGCTCCCGCAGGCTTATTTCAAACATTGATAGTATCTGGAGCAGATACCGAACCAATAATTGCACACCCTAATATAGATGTTATTGCTTTTACTGGAAGCAGCGAGGTCGGAAAAATCATTGCAAAAACTGCAGGTGCACATTTAAAAAAGCATGTATTAGAACTTGGAGGATCTGATGCCTATATTGTATTGGAAGATGCAAATATTGATTTAGCAGTAGAAAAATGCGTTAAATCAAGATTAAATAATGCAGGTCAAAGCTGTATCGCAGCAAAACGTTGGATAGTAGATGAAAAAATATATTCAGAATTTAAAAATAAGGCAATTTTAGAATTGCAAAAATACACATTAGGAAATCCAATGAATACTGAAAACAAATTGGGTCCCATGGTAAACATTGAAGCTAAAAAGCATTTACATGATCAAGTTAAAAAAGCTATCAGTCATGGGGCTAACATATTAATTAACAACAATGACTTTGATGAGAATAGTGCTTACTATGAACCTACAATTATTGAAAACATCAAGAAAGACAACCCTGTATTTAAGGAAGAATTATTTGGACCAGTAGCCCAATTATATAAATTTTCAAGTCTAGATGAAGCATTTCAAATTGCTAATGCTACACCCTATGGTTTAGGAGGAGCAATATTTTCAGAAGATAGGAATTTTGCATATAATCTTGCATTAAAATATATGGATACAGGAAGTATAGCAATTAATGATATGGTTTCAAGCCACCCTGCAATGCCTTTTGGGGGAATAAAGCAAAGCGGATATGGAAGAGAGTTAAGCTTTATGGCATTGTTTGAATTTTCTAATATAAAATCAATAGTTAAATAAATAAAATCATGAAATATTTAGCTTTAGGAGATAGTTATACCATTGGAGAACAAATAGATTTCTCAGAAAACTTTCCAAATCAATTATTATCTCGTCTAATAAATGAAAAAAAAGATAATAGCATTTTGTTAAAACTCATTGCAAAAACAGGATGGACCACAGATGAATTAATTGAAGCAATAAAAAATGATACTTTCGAAGACAAATATAATTATATAAGTTTACTAATTGGAGTAAATAATCAATATAGAAAGTATCCTATAAATATATTTAAAAAAGAATTTCTCTTTCTATTAGATTTTATTGAAAAACTTAAAAAAGAAAGAAAAAACGTATTTATATTTTCAATACCTGATTGGAGTTATACACCTTTTGCTGAAAATAATGAAAAACATCCAAATCCTAAAATAACAAGTGATGAGATTAAAATTTACAATGAGTTCATCAAGCAGGAAACAGATAAAAGGAAATTCACTTATATAGATATTTTCAAATTAAGTCAAAATCAAGGAAAAGAAAATCCGAAGAAGTATTTAACTAAAGACAAGTTACATTATTCTAAAGAAGCTTATCTTGAATGGATAAAATTGATTAAATTTTAAAAGAGGATAAAAAAAAATATATGCGACTAAATAGTCGCATATATTAATATATAAAAGTCATATTTTTATTGTAAAGTGAAATTAATAGGAATTGAGAAAAGTACAGACACTGCTCTATTATTCTGTCTTCCTGGCTTCCAACTCGGCATACTTTTAACAACTCGTACTGCCTCCTCTTGCAAGCCTCCTCCAGGTCCTCTAATTGCCCTTACATTAGAAATTGAGCCATCTGGTTTTACCACAAATTCAACATACACAGTACCCTCAATTTGGTTTCTCCTAGCTTCTGTTGGGTATTTTACATTTCTTTGAATGTATCTATACATTGCAGCCTCTCCACCTGGAAATTCGGGCATTATTTCTACATGTCTAAAGATTTCTTCCTTTTGTTCACCTGCAGGTTGTGTCGCTTGACCTCTCCCATCACCTGAATTTGTAGCTAAGTTAGGACTAATAGCATCTGGCGAATCAGAACCTTCCAAAGTAATTTTTCCAACTTCTACATTATCACCAGGATCAGGTTGATCAGGTATATCTTCCTCACGAACTTGATCATTTTCCTTAACTACTGGCGGAGTAAACTTAATAGTAGGTTTAACCGGCGGTGGTGGTGTAGCAGCAGGTGGTGGTGGTGGTGGCTCATCTTGATCCAATGGCGGTGCATCCATTATTTCAACATTATCTATAACGAACTCTTTTTCTTCTACTACTTCTTCTTTTGGTTCGATAAGGGAAATTAAAATAATTAGAATTGCTAAACCACCAGATATAAGTCCTGCCAAAATTGTTCTTCGACGGTAATTTTTACGCAGAGGATAACCTCCATATTCTTTATTCCTTCCGTCATAAAGAATATCAAGATAATCCGATTTTAATATTTTATTTATATCCATAGTTTCTTTTATTTAAGCAATTGCAACTTTATTTAATTAATATGTTATTTACTATTTTCATATTCATAAATGAACTCCTGATCTTGTTCTGTAATATCGACCACAGCATAAGTAGGAATTGCATTAATAGTCATTTCATCTAATATATTAATAAAGTCTGCAGTAGTACTTGTAGTATCAGCTTTTATAATTACTGTCGCTTTATCTGAAGCCTTTAAAGTACCATTTGCTTTCAATTGTTCAACTTTTTGCTTTTTAGCAATAATAACATCCCTTATTCCATCAACATCACGAAAAGTAGTTAGACGAATATCGGGGTATTGATTCGGATCATCACCAATTCCTTCATAATAATAAACTTTATTATTTTTTCCTAACAGAATGGTTAATGCAACATCTTTTTTAATCTTGTTTCTGTCTTCATCTGTCATTTCATCATCCTTATACGGCATAACAATTTCCATTGCTTTCGGTTTAGATAAGGTTGTAGACAAGATAAAGAACGTTAATAATAAAAAGTTCATATCTACCATCGCTGTTAGGTCGACCCTTGGTGGTGGTTTTCCTTTTTGATTAGGTATATCTGCCATAATATTTTTTTTAGATTACAATTTATATTTACAATTTATTTATTCCTCGGAAGAGGAACCGCTTCTAGCAGATTCCATCTTTTCAAACAAAGCTGTTCCTTCTGGAACACCTTTCATATCAGTAATAAAACTAAAAGTAAATATTTTTTGTTTTCCTAATGTAGAAATAATTTTACTAACATCTGGATACCCTGATGATGCATCGGCTTTAATAGCGATACGTCCACCTTTATCCAAATAGTTACGAGATAATCTAATCCAATATGCTAATTCGTTTGTGGTATAACTTCCAGTCGTATCTACTGGAATACCAGCAACATTGTCTATTGCTTTTTTCCTTTCAGCTTCATCTAGACTCAGGAAGCCCTTCATCTGGGAAAATGGAACTCCAATTGAAGAGGAGGTAACAAAAATTTCTTTTTCTCTTGGAGTTAATCCTAAATTTTTGTCATCATTTACCACATCAATTATAGCACGTTTGGCATTTATATTATCTACTCCAAAAAATACCCTACCATTCTTATCTAAGGTAATAAGCATAAAGCCTTCTGGTATTTCCTTAGTAGAAGTAGAACCTGGAGTTACAACTTCTACGGATTCCTCAGGTTTAAAACTTGTAGCCATGATAAAAAAGGTCAATAACAGAAGTGTAAAATCACACAAGGCTGTCATATCAATAAAGGTATCTTTCTTTTTTATTTGACCTCTTTTCTTTGCCATTTTTTTCTTTCTTTATTATTAAGATGATTTAATTTACATTTTCCATAAAATTCCACACAAATTAATTATAATTTGCTGCAAAACTTTGTGTTAATGTAAATCCGCTTTCATCAATACTATAAGTTACACCTTCAATAATAGTGGTATATAAATTGTAAAATATCATTGCTAAGAAAGAACCAGAAATACCTAAAGCAGTATTATATAATGCTTCAGAAATTCCTAAGGCTAAAGCTGTTGCATCTGGAGCACCCGCTTGTGCCATTCCTGCGAATGCACGAATCATACCTATTACTGTTCCAATTAACCCTAATAGAGTTGAAGCGGAAGTAATAGTAGATAAGAAAACTAAATTCTTTTCTAACATTGGAATCTCTAAAGCAGCTGCTTCTTCAATTTCTTTATTGATACTTAATACTTTTTGATCTGTAGTCAATTCTGTATTATTGATCATTTCTTTGTATTTCAATAAGCCTGCTTTCATTACATTTCCTACAGAACCACTCTGTACATCACATTCTTTAATTGCAGCATCAACATTTTTATTTGCTAAATGATATTGCACTTTACGTACAAATTCAGCACCATTAGTTTTTCCTTTAGCTTTAATAATCACAATTGCTCTTTCAATAACAAATGCAATTAAAATTAAAAGCATGGACATTAATAACGGAATCACAAAACCACCTTGATATAAGTTACCCATCCAATTAGCAGGAGATGTTTTTTCTTCATCTAGAAAGTTATCCGCACTACCAACTACCCCATAGAATAAGATATGTGCGATAGCAATCATAAGAACTACAATACCTAGGTTAACCCAAAATCCATTGGAACCTTTTGCTTTTTTAGCGTTAGATGAACTTTGAGCGCTAGCTCTTTTTACTTCAGCCATAATTCTGATTTTTTTGATTTAATTTTTAAATTTTTAGGGGCAAGATAAATATTCTATTAAATATTTACAATTGTTCTGCCCTATTTTTTTATTTACGAAACCCAAAAATAACTTTATTCTTGAACTTACCAAAAATATAATATTGCTATTTTTAGATTTTACTAATTTATTAATATTTTTTTAGCATTCTGCTATATTAATCTGAAAACATTGCTCTCATATTATCCTCAGAAATTGTCTGTAATACCACTTGACCTCTAGGAGAAAAACTTGGTTCTATGCAAGAAAACAAATCTGAAATAATTTTAGGCACCTCCTCTTTTGATATTTTTTTGAATTGCACCAAGGATCTAACATAGCCTTTTAGAAAATCTTTTCTTTTATCATCTTCTAGAATTGTATTATCCAAGCGCAGAGATTCAATTAGATAATCAATAATATCTTGCTCTCTACCATTAGGCAAATGGATGGGGATAGCTAAAAGTTGATATTTCTTATCCTCACTTTTTTGTAATTCATATCCCAATTTTCTTAGAGAATGTTTGGCATCTTCTAAAAGTGCCCTATCTGCAGGAGCAATTGATATATCAACTGGAAATAAAAGTTGCTGTGAAACCACCCTCTGATTTTCAAAAGCCTTCCATTGTCGTTCATAAAAAATTCGTTCCAATGCGCGTTTAGCATGGATAAAAACCACCCCAGATTTTACACTTGTTATTATATAGGGTTCTCTATATATAAAAATACTATTTTCCTGTTCTATATTTATATCTAAATTATTTTGAATAACTTCTTCTTGTCTTGAATTAGTATTTTTAACATCTTCAAATTCAGGGTATTTGGGAAATCTAGAAACATCACCTTTGTTTTCCATGCTCCTATGAGTAGTTATTCCGAGCAATCCCTTCTGCTTTTCCCATTCTTTTCTATCATTAGAAGAAGGTATAAAGTGTGCTTTTCCTTTTTGATTAAATGATTGAACTATATAACTATTTTCTAATTTCTCTTCATCTTGATTGGTCATTGGTTGGGAAATTCCTCTTGTTCGTTCCATACCCTCGTCCAATTCAAAATCCATTGAAGGAGTAATATTATATTTAGCAAGTGCATGTTTTACAGCAGCATGTAAATAAGCATATAATAATGATTCCTCTTCAAATTTCACTTCCTGTTTTGTTGGGTGAACATTTATATCCACCTTCCTCAAATCTATTTCTAAATACAGAACATAAAATGGATAAGACTCAGAGTCGATAATATCCTCATAAGCTTTACGAATGGCATGATGGAGATAAGGACTTTTTATATAACGGTTGTTTACAAAAAAATATTGATTTCCTCTTGTTTTTATTGCGACTTTGGGTCCCCCAATAAAACCTCTAATATTAACAATATCTGTTTCTTCTTCTACAGGTATCAATTCCGATTCATACCTACTCCCTAACGAGGCAATAATTCTATTTTTATAGCTACTTTTTCTAACATGAAATTGTTCCTTACCATTATGGTATAGTTGAAAATTCAAATCAGGATGCGCTAAGGCAATTTTTATAAATTCTTCAGCTATATGCCTAAATTCAACATTGTTTGATTTTAAGAATTTTCTACGTGCAGGGACATTATAAAAAAGATTTTTAATAATAAAATTCGTACCTTTGTCCATTGCAACATGTTCTTCAGCAACAACTTCCGAATTTTCTAAAAACAATGAACTTCCTATTTCTTGGCTCTCAGTTTTACTTCTTACTTCTACCTGCGCAACTGCAGCTATTGAAGCTAAAGCTTCTCCTCTAAATCCTTTGGTTGCTATTTGGAATAGGTCATCAATATCCTTTATTTTTGAAGTAGCATGTCTTTGAAAACACATTCTCAAATTAAAAGGATCCATACCATTTCCATCATCTATGACTTGAATTGTTTTTTTTCCAGCTTCTTCAATTATAATTTTAATATTTTCGGCCTGAGCATCAATTGCATTTTCTACCAATTCTTTCAACACCGACGCAGGCCTTTGAATAACTTCTCCAGCAGCAATTTGATTCGCAAGATGATTCGGAAGTAATTTAATCATTAGTTTAAATAGAATTTTTACAAAGTTAAGAAACTTCTTCTTATTCCAGAATAAACCTTCCTATTCAAAGAAATTAAGAAAAGCTAAATTATTAATCAATACTTATAGTTAATTCTATATTTAATTTTTTAGCTAATTAGAAATTTGTATCTTTGTACTGTAATTTTTTTACTTTTTTATTGCTAAGATTAAACCTTTTAGCATAAAAATTGTCATAATATTATTAATCAATAAAAATTAAAAACAATCACATTATGGATAACAATTCATTAGGAAAAACACTAGGTGCTTTATTAGTTGGTGCAACAGTAGGTGTTGCAGTTGGATATGTTTTAGGAACCGATAAAGAAAAAAGAAACCAACAATTAGATCAAATTAAAGATGGTTTCGACAAATTAACTAATAAGTTAAAAACAAAAGCAAAAAAAGTTGCTTCTGATATCGAAGAAGAAATCTATAACTAATCCAAAATTTTAACTCTTGATAAATAGCATTAAAGAAAAGTTTAAAGAGTTTATTAAAATTCGTATTGAGGAGTACCGTTTAGGACTCCTCGAACGAATTATAGATTTTGCAAGTACTATAGTATTTATAATAATATTTGCAAGCATCCTCTCTGTTTCTCTAATTTTCTTGGGCTTTTCCTTGTCTTATTGGTTTGCCAGTTTACTAAATAATACAGCTCTTGGTTTTCTTTGCACTACGGGGATATTTATTCTTTTAGGCATTCTTATTTTGTTAATTAGGAATCCTATTTTTCATTTAGTAGCAAGAGTGATAGTTAAAAAGATAACTAAAAAACACTAGAAATAGTAATAATGAATAATAAGCAAAAAACATCGAAGAAATTTCGCTCTTATATAGAATTTAAAGAGCATCAAGCTTATTTAAAAGACAAAAGGATAAACGAATTAAATACATTAAAAACGGAGCTAATAAATCCCACTAAAATATTATTACTTTCTAGCAAAGCTGCGAGTACTTTAATAAAGAAAAGAAAGGAAAAGAAAAATAGAAAACAAATCTCTTCTCAATTAAATGTAGAACCAAAAATTCAAAAAGTAAAAACACGCAAACCTCTATCTAGAATTTTACATTTTTTTAAAAGGATACTTACTAAGAATCATTGGATTCAATGGCAATTAATTTATTTTGTCAGTAGGATAGCACTACGATTTTTTGTAAAAGCAAGAACAAAAAAATAGATTAAAACTTTATTTTTAAAATTACAATCTTTAAAAATTTAAAATATAAGGGTTGTAACTTAGCAAACAATTTCTTCACAATCAAAATAATTGTACAACCCTCGGTTTTAAGTAACTCATATCTTTATCTTTTCTTATCTTGCTTTATAGAAGAAAAACTATAAAGAAACTATTCTTTCAATTTCCTTATTTATCCCTCTAACATAATTGTAATAACCTTTACGCATTCTAAACCAGAATATTATATAGACTAATGCCGATAAACCTACCAAACACAATACAGGTATAAAATTAGATCTAGAAGGATCTACTAAGTAAATTACTGCAGCAGCAACTAATAAAAATAAGCAGAAAATTACCAATAAATAAGGTCCTCCAGCATCTATTCTTCGCGGTTTAGATAATAATGTTATTTGTGTTTTATCATTCCCGAGACTTTTGAAGCGTATATGGGTAACTGGCAATGTGGTCAAATCCTGATTATTTTCTGCATCAGGGATTATACGTAGAAAATTTTCTTTAGGTTTGATAAAGAAACTTTGATTTCTTACTAAAATAGAAGACTTTGTCAATTTCTCTTTTAGATAATTCACATCTTTTGTAGTGTTATATCTACTTCTTTTTTGAAAAATCATGATTACTAAATTTTAAGGTGAAAAATTATTTCGCATTCTTAATATATTTTTTATACTTTTATAGTGTAGTGTGCTAACTCTATACTTATAGACGTTTAGTTTATATTAAAAGTTGGTAATAATTAAATTTTTTTTCCTTATGATTAAATCTTTATGGCTAACAATTGCAGTATTTATTAGTTTTCAATTGCAAGGAATTGGACAAAATAAAAAATCACCCACCAATAAATGGTTTGAACTTACTAGCTCTCAGTCACCTATAAATATTCATGACTTAAAATTAGAAGAAAAAGATCAAGTATATAAAATATCAGATTATCATTATATTTTATACTTAAAGAAACATTTAGATGGAGTTCTTCCTGATTATATAAAAATAAGCGCACTAAATCCTGAAAATAAGATAGCTTTTAAAGTAGAAGACTTTTCCTCTAATGAACTTATTGATGTTCAGATTAAAACTGCAGCCATAAATAGTTCCGAGAGAAGCAATTTTATTGCAAAATATAAATTAAGAAATATCAACTTTGCTTGGGCCGAACATCATTTAATTAAAACAAGTGTAAGTTTGGATGAAATAGCTTTAATAGCTGCTGACCCATCCGTTTTATGGATTGAATTAGCTCCTGAAGATAGTCCTTTAGATGAAGAGGTGATTGGTATAACAAATGCCAAGCAGATTATGCCACATGGACAAATTTCTGGATTAACAGGTAAAAATATAACAGTTGGCATTGGAGATAATGCAGATGTTATGCATGTAGACTTACAGAATAGACTAATATCTTATAATCCAGCTGGAGCAGAGAATCATGGGGAACATGTTACTGGAACTATAGCTGGGAATGGCAATAAGGATGTATATGGAAGTGGTTATGCACCTAAAGCTCACGTAATAAATGATTATTTCAGTCAAATAATTGCAAAAACACCTCAATATGCTACGTCAAGTAATTTAACGGTTACTAATAATTCTTATGGTTCTTTTTTAGGAGATTGTTCTTATATGGGTACATATAATGCTACTAGTCAAACCATGGATGAGATTGCTATTAACCACGACAAAGTGTTACATATCTTTGCAGCAGCAAATGATGGAAATTTCACTTGTCCCCCTTATCCACAAGGATATAAAACTGTAAATGGCGGATTTGCAAGTGCAAAAAACACGTTGGTGGTTGGAAACATGATGAAATATAAAGTAGGTGTTCGTGCCACATCCAGCAGAGGACCTACTACTGATGGGCGTATAAAACCAGAAATAACAGCTATTGGAACAAACGTTTATGCTCCGTTAAAAAACAATAATTATGGCAATTCGACAGGTACCAGCATGGCTGCTCCTAATGTGGCAGGTATAGCCGTAT
>DATGSF010000163.1:0-16440 GCA_035302865.1 Chitinophagaceae bacterium | reverse complement strand
ATTTGCATGCCTAGGCAAATTCCTAGAAAGGGGATTTTGTTTTCTCTTGCAAATTGACTTGCGATAATTTTCCCTTCAATTCCTCTAGGACCAAAACCTGGTGCAACCAATATCCCTTGTGCATTTTTTAATTTCTGTGCTACATTTTCAGAAGTTATAAATTCAGAATGTACCATTTCAACTTCCACTTTACACTCGTGTTGTGCACCTGCATGGATAAAGGATTCTAAAATAGATTTATAAGCATCTTGTAGTTCTACATACTTTCCTACCAATGCAATTTTCACACTAGTTTGTGGGTATCTTAATTTATTTAAAAATACTTTCCAATCCTCCATATTAGGATCGTTTTTCAAAGGAAGATTTAGCATTTTTAAGCAAATTTGATCTAATTTTTCTTTTTGCATTTCTAGAGGAACTCCATATATAGTATCAGCATCTCTAGCTTCTATAACTGCTTCAGGTTTAACATTACAAAATAAAGCAAGTTTTGATTTAATTTCTGTATTAAGAGGTTCTTCTGTGCGACAAACTAAAATATCTGGGTTAACACCATATTCGCTCATCATTTTTACAGAATGCTGCGTGGGCTTTGTTTTTAATTCTTTTGCGGCTTTTAAGTAAGGAATTAAGGTTAAGTGTAATACTATTATTCTTTCATTAAGTTCCCATTTTAATTGTCGTACTGCTTCTATGTAGGGTAGGGATTCCATATCACCTACAGTCCCTCCAATTTCAGTGATGACTATATCATATTTTCCTTCATTTTCTAACAACTGTGCTCTTCTTTTTATTTCATCAGTTATATGAGGAATAACTTGAACAGTTTTTCCTTGATATCCGCCCGTTCTTTCTTTATTTATAACATATTGGTATACTTTTCCCGTTGTTACTGTATTTGCTGCTGAAGTAGGTTCGTTTAAAAATCTTTCGTAGTGTCCAAGGTCTAAATCCGTCTCAGTTCCGTCATCTGTAACATAACATTCACCATGTTCATAAGGATTTAATGTACCAGGATCTACATTGATATAAGGATCGAATTTTTGTATTGCAACTTTGTAGCCGCGTGCTTGAAGTAGTTTAGCTAAAGATGCAGCAATAATACCTTTTCCTAATGAAGAAGTAACCCCTCCGGTTACAAAAATATATTTAGTCATATTAGATTTATATTTAAGACCGAAATGAATTACTTTTAGCGGTCATGCAAAGTTAAGAATAAATACTTTCCTTCTTTACATTCTGATATGATTTTTTAATTTTTTGTCAGTTTAAAATGAGTAAGAACTATATATTTACAAAAAGGCAGAACGGACTGCAATTTTGGCATAAAATGGCATTGGCACAATATTCGCTTATAGTGTATTGGAAAATTTATAAACTTTTTTAAAATTAATAATTGCTATGACACAACCAAAAATTAAACCATTACACGATCGAGTTATTTTAGAGCCTGCAAAAGCAGAAACTAAGACAGCAGGTGGGATTATTATTCCTGATACAGCTAAGGAAAAACCACAACAAGGAACAGTGGTTGCAGTAGGACCAGGGAAAAAAGATGAACCTACAACTGTTAAGGTTGGTGATACTGTGTTGTATAGTAAATATGGAGGTTCAGAGATTACCTTGGAAGGAAAAGAGTATTTAATAATGAGAGAAAGCGACATTTTAGCTATTCTTTAATTTTGTATTTGTATAAACACGAGAAAAGTTATAATAATAAAAAAATATAATAAAATATGGCAAAACAAATTTTCTTTAATTCAGAAGCTAGAAGTAAAATGAAAAAGGGTATGGATACCCTTGCAGATGCAGTAAAAGTAACTTTAGGACCTAAAGGTCGTAATGTTGTGATTGAGAAAAAATTTGGTGCACCGCATATGACAAAAGATGGAGTTAGCGTCGCTAAGGAAATTGAATTAGAAGATGCAATTGAAAATATGGGGGCACAAATGGTAAAAGAAGTTGCAAGTAAAACAGCTGATGTGGCAGGAGATGGTACTACCACCGCTACTGTTTTAGCACAGGCTTTTATCAATGAAGGTTTGAAGAATGTAACTGCTGGTGCAAATCCAATGGAATTGAAAAAAGGTATCGATAAGGCTGTAGTAAAGGTGGTTGAAAACTTGAAAAAAATCAGCCAGCCAGTTGGTGATGATTTTGAAAAAGTAGAGCAGGTAGGAACAATTTCTGCAAATAATGACACAGAAATTGGAAAACTGATTGCAGAAGCTATGAAGAAAGTGGGTAATCAAGGGGTTATCACAGTAGAGGAATCAAAAAATACAGATACCTATGTAGATGTAGTTGAAGGTATGCAATTCGATAGAGGTTATTTAAGTCCTTACTTTGTTACGAATACGGAGAAAATGCAAGTGGAATTTGAAAATCCTTATATTTTAATTTTCGATAAGAAAATTAGTATGATGAAAGATATTCTAGGCATTTTAGAAAAAGTAGTGCAAACGGGACGTCCTTTGTTAATCATCGCTGAAGATATTGATGGAGAAGCATTAGCTACTTTAGTAGTAAATAAATTAAGAGGATCTCTAAAGATTGCTGCTGTTAAAGCTCCAGGTTTTGGTGATAGAAGAAAAGAAATGTTACAAGATTTAGCAGTTTTAACAGGTGGTGTTGTAATTAGTGAAGAGCAAGGTTATAGTTTAGAAGCTGCAGAATTAGAGCATTTAGGTACAGCAGAAAGCGTTACTATTGATAAAGACAATACTACTATCGTGGATGGTAAAGGCGATAAAGAGCAAATTGATGCAAGAGTTGCACAAATTCAAGCTCAATTTGATGCGAGCACTTCCGAATATGATAAAGAAAAATTACAAGAACGTTTAGCAAAATTAAGTGGCGGTGTTGCAGTATTGTACGTAGGTGCAATGACAGAAGTGGAAATGAAAGAGAAAAAAGACAGAGTGGATGATGCTTTACATGCTACAAGAGCAGCAGTAGAAGAAGGGATAGTTCCTGGAGGTGGTACTGCTTTCTTACGTTCTATTGCAGTTTTAGACAATTTTGAAGGAGATACGCAAGATGAGAATACAGGAATTAGCATAGTACGCAGAGCATTAGAAGCACCTGTGCGTGTTATTACTGAAAATGCTGGAATAGAAAGTTCTTTAATTGTTCAAAGAGTAAAAGAAGGAAAAGACGATTATGGCTTTAATGCAAGAACTGAGCAATTTGAAAACTTATTTGAAGCGGGTGTAATTGACCCGACCAAAGTAAGTAGAGTTGCTTTAGAAAATGCAGCATCTATTTCTGGTATGTTCTTAACTACAGAATGTGTAATAGCTGATAAACCACAAGCTCAAAATGATATGTCAGGTGGTATGCCAGGTATGCCAGGTGGTATGGATATGGGTTATTAAAAAACCGATATATTGTAAAAAAAGAGCAAGTTTCATTTAGAAGCTTGCTTTTTTTATTTTAAGTAAAAAAATATTTTAAACAATATTGTGCTTGCTATAAAGCTTTAATTTATCTTTTGCATGTTAAATGAGTAAATAATTTCATTAATAATTAATTTTATTTTTCTTTTATTTCTAAGATAAACCCAGTAGCTATCTTTAGTTTTGTGTGCTTTTTAGTTCATAACATGGTTTTTTATTTTCTTTATATACACTTTCTTTTTAAAGTTGTTTAATTTTCGTTAAAGTGTATTGATTTTCGTTAAAGTGTTTTAAATGAGAAATTATTTTTTGAAATTGTCTTGACTTTTGCTTTACTACTGATTATCTTTATTGGATATTTTAAAATTGGAAAATAATGAACCGAATTAGACATTTAATATTTAAGTATAGTATTCTGTTATGTTTCTTATATTCTTTCCAGAACCTTTATGCTCAACTTCCTTTTTATGGAGATGGATTAATTTATAGGCAAAACGGAACTACTATTGATAACTTTGATCCTACACAACCCGTTTCAGCTACCAACCCTGTAATTAACACTGCTTCGGGAACAATGGGTTTCTCTCCTTCTGGATTAGCAGTAGGGGAAAATGTATTTGCTAATGATGGGTCTTATACTTTTTATGTATGTAACACTTCAACTCTTACTTATTTTTATTATGATGGAACTACCAATTCTTGGGTTAATTCAAATATTACTTTTGGGCCAAGTGCAGCTGTAAATCCTGGAATGGGTGGTGGTATTATCTATAATTTAATTGGAGCTAGTGGGCAAGTATGGAAAACAGATTTTACAGGACCAGCAGTATTGATAACAACAATTACAGATTTTACTGGTGGAGGACCTTATGATATTGTGGTTGATTGCTTAGGAAATTTTTATGTTCTGAGAACATCTACTAGTGGTTCTGGGCAATGGTTGCGAAAATACGATCCAAACGGTAATATGGTACAGCAATGGGGATTAATAGGAGCACCAAGTGCAACAGCAGGTGGTGGATTTGCAATAGTTGGAGATACTTTATATTATCATAATACCAGTGGGTTTGTTACAGGTATTATTGGCAATACCGATGTAAATATAATAAACATTGGAACATTAAGTTCCTCTTCAGATTATGCTAATATACCTATAGGGGCAGGGCCAATGGAAGGAAAAGTGGATACCCTCTATGCTTGTGAAGCGGGACAAGTACATTATACTCCCACTTCCACGGATTCTTTATCTTGGGGTGTAGTAAGTGGAAATCCTAATGTAACAGTTACAAACAATGGCGAATTAGATATTGATTTTAATGAATCATTTGAAATTTATATAGAAGGTTTTTCTGCATGTGCAGAAGGGAATACTGTAACAGATACAGTGAAAATGTATTTAATAGATGCAAATATTAATCTGCCAGATACATTGAAAATAAATGGATGTGGAAGTTTTCAAGGAAATATACAAGCTTCTGTAAATTTGAATCATAGCTTTGTACCTTATAATATATCTTGGTCTTCAAATATAGGAACGATTCAATCAGGGGGAACAACTGCCTCACCAAGTATTCATGTAAACGGAAGTGGGTATTTTTATATGCAAGTAGAAGTACCTTCTGATTATGGTGCTTGTGTTTTTGAGGATAGTATTTATATTGATGCTACTGATTATACGATTGTTCCTTCCTTTAGCTGGCAAATAGAAGAAGAATGTAATTTTGCAGCAGTTACTTTTACTGATAGTACCGTTCATAATAACCCGAATGTGAGTGCTTCAGGAACATGGAATTTTGGAAATGGAAATACTTCTACTCAATTTCCTTCAGTTCAAGAGTTATATCACGAACAAGGTTTTTATAATGTACAATTAACATACTCTAATGCATATTGTAATGCAAGTTATTCAGAATCTATTTATGTAGATTTCCCTGAATCGGATACCAGTGATATTAGAGTTGTGGTTTGCTCTTCAGATATGCCTTATTTTTATGAAGGAGAATTTTATTTTGAATATGGAAGATATACCACAACATTAGAAACTGTTAATGGATGTGATAGTGTAGTTAAATTCACTTTAATTGAAGGACCTGAATATAAAATAGAAAAATCGGAAACTATATGTAAAGGAGGAGAGTATCGTTTTGGGAATAAGATTTTGACTGAAGAAGGAAGATACCCAGCTATTTTTAAAACCCAACACGATTGCGATAGTATAGTGATTTTAAATCTTATCATAGAGGATTTTAAAGTAGATTTAAATGCTTATCCTAACCCTGCATATGAAGGTGAATTGGTAACATTACAAGTGGATGGAAGCCATGATTATGAAGTGAACGCTTGGCATCCAATACAAGATTTCCCAAGACAACAAAAGAAAAAGCAAGTAATTACTTTTGATGAAACTGGAACTTATACGATAAAAGTGGATGCTGTTTCAGATAATGATTGTGTAGCAACCGATGAAATAAATATAGAAGTTCTTCCTATAGATCCTACAGTTTGGTTACCTAATGCTTTTACACCAAATGGAGATGGATTAAATGATGCTTTTGGACCACAATTGTTAATTGCGAGAGGGTATCAAATTGAAAACTTCTCTATTTATAATAGGTACGGTCAGGAAGTCTTTAATACAAGAGGAACTAGAGCTCGTGCTTGGGATGGTACATATAAAGGAGAGCCTTGTGAAATGGATACTTATATGTATGTAATTTCAGTTAAATTTACTAATGGAAAATCTTATGAATTCAAAGGGGATGTTCATTTAATACGATAAACTGAAATTAGGAATTTAAAAGGCTATTTAAAATTATTTTAGATAGCCTTTTTTTATAAATAAATAATATCGTAAGTTTGCAAAAAATAATTCTGGGGTGCCTTACTTTCAGGCTGAGATCACACCCATAGAACCTGGACCAGATAATGCTGGTTAGGAAGGAAAGGCAAAAAATGCTTTTCAAAAAAATACAAACTTTATTTATTATAAAGTTAGCCTGGTATTATTTAATGTTTTAAAATTTTTAAACATGATTAATTCCAAAAGATTATCGATTAAGTCGATTAGCGGAGCTATGCTCTTTTCTCTCTTTATGTGCTCATTAAATACAGAATCAAATGCACAAGAGGTGGACTCATTAAAAAAAATGCGTTTAAAAAATGTAACAATTCACGCAGTTAGAGCTTCAGAACAAAGTCCTTTTGCCTATCAGGATATATCAGATAGTATGATTAAAAGGAAAAACATAGGTAAGGAATTGCCTTATCTGTTAGAAACTACACCTTCCCTAATTTCACATTCAGATGCTGGTGCTGGCGTAGGATATTCTGGATTAAGTATTAGAGGTACAGATTTAAGTAGAATTAATTTTACTATAAATGGTATGCCTGTTAATGATCCTGAATCACAAATAGTGATGTTTGTTAATTTTCCAGATTTATTATCCTCTGCATCTTCTGTTCAAGTGCAAAGAGGAGTTGGGTCCTCTACTAATGGGGCTGGTGCTTTTGGAGCCTCTATTCATGTTAATAATATGGAACAAGAGGAAAAAGCGGGGGGGGAAGTAAATAATTCTTTTGGCTCTTTTAATACTTGGAAGCATACTATAAAAGGTAGTACGGGTAAGCTGAAAGGAGGATTTCAATTTGACCTAAGAGCCTCTAAAATAAATACAGAAGGCTATATAGATAGGGCTGATGCAACTTTAAAAGCTATGCATTTTATTTCTGGGTGGACTTCTAAAAACGAAAAAACAAATATTAAGTTTAATTTAATAACTGGTAAAGAAAAAACATATCAAGCTTGGAATGGAATTTCAGAAAATCAACTAAAAGAAAATAGAAAGTTGAACCCTGTTGGTATAAAAGAAGATGGTTCCTATTATGATGATCAAACAGATAATTATCAGCAAGATTTTTATCAATTATTATTGAAACACCAATTTAATAAACAATGGAATCTACAAGTCGGATTATTTTTGACGAATGGAGCTGGTTATTATAATGAATATAGAATAGCAGATAAATATTCAAGCTATAATTTACCAAATTATAAATTACCTAATGGCGATAGCTTAACATCTACAAATTTAATTCGACAAAGATGGTTGGATAATTCTTATTATGGTGGAACTTACGCATTGAATTATAGTAAAAATAACACTCTTTTGCTATTAGGAGGGTCAATAAGTCAGTATAAAGGGGATCATTTTGGATTTGTGAAATGGGCAGAAAATGGAATACCAGCTGATTATCAATGGTATTTCAACCAATCAAATAAGAAAGAATTTAATACTTATTTGAAATTCCAACAAGAATTAAAGAGGAATTTTGCTCTCTTTGCTGAATTGCAACATAAATATGTAGACTATAAAATGGATGGTTTTCGTTCGGATCCTGACGCTAAGCCGCATCCAACCTATCATTTTTTAAACCCCAAATTAGGACTTTCGCATTTTTATTTTCATGATAATGGAAGTAGAAGTAAATCATATTTCTCCTTTGCAATGGCGAATAAAGAGCCTAATAGAAAAGATTTTGAAGAGTCTCCAATCTTATGGGCAAAACCTGAAAAGCTATATGATTTTGAATTGGGATATGAATGGAGTCATAAAAAATGGAATTTAGCAGCGAATTTGTATTATATGTATTATAGAGATCAATTAATTTTAAGTGGAAAAATTAATGAGTATGGAGTATATGGGAGAATTAATGTTGATAAAAGCTACAGACGAGGAATAGAACTTATGGGATCTTATGCACCCTTTGAACATTTAAAATTTAGTGGAAATCTAAGCTTATCACAAAATCATATTTTAAAGTTTGACGAGTTTATCGATGATTATGATAATGGAGGACAAATAAAAACAAGTTATGAAAAAACTGATATCTCTTTTTCACCTAGTAGCATAGCATCTGTATCTATAGTTTGGAATCCTTTTTATAAGAATAAAAATTTTAAAAGTTTCTTTATTGAGGCGCAAGGAAAACATGTAGGCCGTCAATATTTAGATAATACTACGAATAAAAATAGAAGTTTAAACCCTTATAATTTATTAGATTTTCAATTAGGCTATGATATCCCTAATCCTTGGATTGAAAATATGTATTTAACCTTAGCTTTATATAATATTACAAATAAAAAATACGAGGCGAATGGGTATTCTTTTAGTTATTTTTTAAACCAAGAAGTAGTAACGGAGAATTATTATTTCCCTCAAGCTGGTACACATTTTATGTTAGGTTTACATCTTAAATTTTAAGTATGATAAGTCAAAAACTAAAAGATAAAATTTTAGAATATGAGGGGTGGAATGAAGAAAATAAAAAATTACATCCTGAAATAATTGAAATTATAGAAGAAGAAAAACTCTTTAAACTGTTTTTGCCCAGCTCTTTGCAAGGATTGAATTGGCCTTTGCATAAGATTATTGACTGTTTGGAAGAAATAGCAATATTGGATGCGAATGTTGCTTGGGTAATAAATTTAATAGCCGGCGCAAATATGTTTGCTGGCTATTTTAACCCTTCTTTATTAGAAAAAATTAACATGCAGTCGAATTTTGCTTTCGCAGGTAGTGGAGCAATTTCTGGAAAAGCTTTTAAAACAAAGAAAGGATATAAAGTCGAAGGGTATTGGAAATATGCAAGTGGTGCAGCTCATGCAAATTATTTTACAGCAAATTGTTGGTTGTATGATGAAGATGCAGAGATTATTTTAGATTCGAGTGGGAAGCCTCTTTTTACCTCCTTTATTTTTGATAGAAAAGAAGTGCAAGTTTTAGATACTTGGGAAGCATTGGGCTTGCGTGCATCTAGTAGTCATGATTTTAAAATTGAAAATGTTGAAGTTCCGAAATATCAGACTTTTGATTTAACTAAAGCATCCACTTGGTCAAATGCAGCTATTATGTCTTTCCCTTTTGCTACTTTAGCTGTTATAAATATGTCTGCTATGATAATAGGTATAGCCAAAGGTTTTTTGAAAGAATGGGAAAATACTATATTGCATAAAATTCCACTCAATGCATCTGAGAAAATCGAAAATCAGGCATATTCTTTTCAGGCATATACAAAAGTAAAAGAGCAATTCCAGCAAGAACATGATAAGACGAAAAAAATATTAGAAGAAGTATGGATAGAACAGAAGAAAAATGGAAGTGTAAGGGATGAAAATTTAAAACTCATTGAAAATCAATACCAAAAATGCAATGGCATTTGCTATGATTTAGTAACGACCTTGTATCCCTTGGCGGGAATGAATGTAGTATTTCAAAAAAACAGATTAAATAAAATTTTTAGAGATTTTATGACTGCTACGCAGCATTATTTGGTACATCCACAAAATAGAAAATAAAGCAATATGAATTTTTTAAACACAATACTATTATCTTCTTTGTTATTAACTAATACAAATGACAAAAATTATCAAGATAATAGTTCCGATTCTACAAAGATTGAATGGACAGAAAGTCTAAAAAAAGTAGATATTTCCTCTCAAGTATTAAAATTAGAATTTTTAGAAAGTAGTAGAGATGTATTTATACTAGAGGCTGAAGATTTTGAAAATTTAGCAATTTACAGTCCTACGGATTTATTAAAATATATTTCAAATGTTGAAATCATAGAGAGAGGACCTAATGGTGCGCAAGCAGATATTAAATTGAATGGTGGAACTTTTGAGCAAAGCCTCATTCTAATAGATGGGCATAAAATTATGGATGCACAAACAGGGCATCATTTATTGAATTTACCCATTGCTTTGGAACAAATCGAAAGAGTAGAAATCTTAAGAGGATCAGCAGCAAGAATTTATGGAATAAATAGTCTTGCAGGTGCTATAAATTTTGTAACGAAATCAAATAGTTCTAAAGAAGTACAAGTACATCTTGCAGGAGGAAGTAATTTTCAAAAAAATGAAAAAGAGAATTTATATGCTAACCTTCATGCAAATATTGCTGCCTATTTAAACCAAAATGATTATTTGCAAAATATAGCTTTATCCTACGATAGAGGTAATGGGTATAGAAAGAATACACAATATGAACAAGTGAAAGGTTTTTATAAAATCCAAAAACAATGGACAAACAAATGGCAGTTTGAAGGATTTGTATCTGCAATATATAATGATTTTGGAGCCAATCAATTTTATGCACCTCCAAATGATGAAAATGCTATTGAAACTGTAATTACTAGTATAGCAGGAGTAGATATTAAAAAAGAAATTTCTTCAAAATGGAGAACCTCTTTAAAACTGAGCTATCGATTTAATAAAGATGATTATCGTTTTGATAAAGAAAATCCTAGTTTCTATCAAAATATTCATGATAATCATTTGATGCAAGCAAAATGGATGCATTTTCATCCCACCAAATTTTTAGATATTCGTTGGGGCATGGATTGGAATTGGAATGGCATAAAAAGTTCCAATTTAGGAGATTGGAAAAGACAAAATGCTGGAATATATTTAGATTTATTTCCAAAATGGAATTTTCCATTGGATGTAAATGCTGGAATATATGCCAATTATAACCAAGATTGGGGATTACAACTGCTACCTGGTATTGATATTTCCTATCCTCTATGGAACACTATTAATATTTTTGCAGCTTGGTCCACGGGACAAAGAATTCCTACTTATACCGATTTGTATTATTTAGGTCCCAATAATATTGGAAATGAAAACTTAAAACCAGAAACTTCTAATCAATGGGAATTAGGTATTAAAGGCAAAAAAAACAACCTACAGGGAAATATCTCTCTTTTTTATAGAAATGTCTCCGATTTAATTGATTGGGTTAAAGAAAATCCAGATGATCCTTGGCGACCTGAGAATTTTGGTAAAGTACATACCCAAGGTCTTAATATTAATGCTAAATGGTCCTTAAATAATTTGATTAATAATTCCTTTCATATTGGAATTTTGCCCTCATACACTTATTTATTTAACAATACTAGTCATTTTGAAAACTGGATAAGCAATTATCAATTAGAATATGTAAAGCAAAAATTTGTTTTATTAACACAATTCCGATATAAAAATAGCTGGTCCTTTTCACCGAGCTATAGAATTGAGCAAAGAGTATCAAATTCTCTATATCAAATTGTAGATTTAAAGCTATCCTATAATAACAAGAATATGGAAATTTATGCAAATCTTAATAACCTTACAAATGTGCAAAATGTGGATGCTTATTCCATTCCATTTGTTGGGTTTTGGTTTAATTTAGGAGCGAAATTAGTAATTCGATAAGCGATGTAAGCCGGACTTTGCTTTTTGATCAATATTCGATTGAAAATCATGATTTTTCATAGATAAACAAAGTTCATAATACTTTTTAGCTAAACTATATTTTTTAGCATTTTCATAAATTTCTGCAATATGCAGTGCACTTCGGGCAGGAAATTGTTCTTTTGAATTTTTTCCTGCCTTTATACATCTTTCATAAAATAATAAAGCAGCTTGATTATTTTCTAACTGCTCATAAATATGTGCAAAACGAAAATAATATTCTAATAATTCATCTTCTTTTTTTAGTGAATTAGGATTGATTTGAGAAATTTCATTGAGTGCATCCATGGTAAAACCACCCTCATTTTTTAAACGAACTCGAATAAGATTTCTATTAGGAAATGCTGTTTGTTCTGCAAATCGATTTGCCTGTTTGTCGGCATCGATTAAATTACTACCTATTTGAGGAATTGAATTCTTTAAAGATCGCGCTTTTTCATTTGCACCTATGGCATAATAGTACAAACTTAATTTTTGATAGGCATTTTTCAAAAATAAATCTCCTTTATAGTTACGCATAAATCTTTCCATATTACCCACAGCTCTCGAATCGATTTTATGGATATATGCTAAACTTAATTGATAATCAAAAAAATGCAATGGTATATAATTAGTATCTTTTTTTCTTGCCTGTAGCACTCGAATTGCATCATCAGCTTTTTGATCATCGAGTGCCATATTTGCAACTATATAATTAAATAAATGATTATGTGGTAAATCCTTATTTCTTTTTTTCACTTGCATCCAAACATATTCTCTGTTTTTACCAAGGTAAAAATCTAAATAACAATAAAAATAGAAAGCTTCTTCCTGCAAAATAGTATTTTGATTGTTTAAAGCAATTTTCTTTACTGTAGCAATTCCATTTTTTAAATCTCCTTTAAACCCTAATACATTTGCTAACCATTGATAAGTGCTGGGAAGTGTTCCTATTAAAGCTTCTTCAACGCCCAATAAAACTTCGTTAGGTGCAAAGCCAGGAAAAGTTTCTTGATTTTTCTGTGCTAAATTATGAAAACGCCTGAAATGCAATGCACCTCTTGTTCTTTCGTTCATTCTTATATAAGCTGCTGCCCAATGAAAATAAACTGCAGCTTGTGTATATAAATGCCAAGGTGAATTACTATCTCCTTTTTTAAGCAAATCAATTCGTTCTTGTAAGGCGGTTTTTCTTTCTGAAAATAACTGCTGCTCTCCGTTAAATAAAATTGGTAAAACATCCATATAATTCTCTAAGAAATACGGAATTAAATTGTCAGGATTTTCTCTTTTTTCCTTATTAATTAATTCTTGACCTTGTTTGAAATTTAATGCTATTATAGCTTCATAAGCTTTTTTACTATTAGCATTAAAATCATAAGTACTTTGCGCTGCAAGGAAATTAATGGATAAAAAATAAAAAATAATAAGAATAATCAAACGAATACGCATAAAAAACAGCTATAAGGTAATTTTAATTAAACAAAATTAAACAATTATCTTTGCATTGTCTTAGCAATGATTCTTTAATGAAAGCATTTTTTCAAATAATTAAGATGTACTTTTTTCAAGTAATCTTATGGTATTTATTTTTTATAATCTTCAAAATTGGCTTTTGGGCTTTTAATTACGATTATTTTGATGGAAATACCATGCCTTCTTTAGGAAAAATTATTTTTAAAAGCTTGAGATTTGATTTTTCAGCCATTGCTATGCTTTTAATACCCTTTGTACTAGCAATTGTATGTTATATAATATGGTTTAAAAAGTGGATTTTACAATTAGCCCTGTTTTTACCTAGCATGTTAGCATTTTTATTTGAAATTGGAGATTGGCTATATTTTCCTTTTAATCATAAACGTTCTACTGCGGAATTATTAAGTATAGTAGGCGGAAGTGGAGATTTTCTGGTTTTACTGCCTTCTTTTTTTAGAGAATTCTATTATATATTTATTATTGCCTTTTTATTGATTACCCTATATATATTTATAAGTAATAAATTGCTCAATTATGGAATAAAATCTTTGACCACAGAGTTTTCATGGAAAAAGAAAGCATTATATATAAGTGGCTTTTTAGTATTAACTTCTTCCTTTACATTAGTGGCATTAAGAGGAGGTTTACAATTAGTGCCTATAAATATTAGAAATGCAGTAGAAGTTATTGATGCGAAGTATGCTCCATTAGTTTTAAATACACCTTTTAGTATTCTTCATAGCTTGGCTAATAAAAATTTAGAAAAATTAGATTGGTTATCTGAAGATGAATTAGAAAAGTATGCTACTATTTTCCATCCTGGTTTTAAAGAAGAAGGAGATTTTACTAATGAAAATGTTATAATTATTGTATTGGAAAGCTTTTCCAAGGATTTCACTTATTTAAGTAAGAATGAAACTCATTTTACTCCTTTTTTAGATTCTTTAATGCAAAAAGGAGAGCTTTATATGCATACTTATGCTAATGGCTTGCATTCAGCAGAAGGTATACCCGCAATTTTAGCTAGCATTCCGAGTTGGATGAGTGAAAATTTTACTTCCTCCATCTATGGAAGTAATAAAATACATGGTATAGCTTCATTATTAAAAAAATTTAATTACAGTTCTGCTTTTTTTCATGGTGCAAATAATGGTAGCATGGGTTTTGATGTTTTTGCACGCAATGCAGGTTTTGATAAATATTTTGGAAGAAATGAATACCCTTATAAGGAAGATTATGATGGTGCTTGGGGTATATTTGATAAACCATTTTTTCAGTATTCCTTAGAAGAAATCAATAAAATGCAAGAACCTTTTGTTAATTGTATTTTTTCTGTTACTTCTCATTCACCTTATCCTTTACCTAAAGAAGATGCAGAGCGATTATCCACAAAGGACTATCCAATTTATGGGACTATTCAATATACTGATGAGGCATTAAGAGACTTTTTTGAAAAAGCAAAATTAAGTGATTGGTATGAAAATACTTGGTTTATTATAACGGCAGACCATACCTCTCCAATGAATAAATTTAATAGTAGTTTAGAAGGTTTTGCTAAGTATGAAATTCCTTTAGTGTTTTTTCATCCACAAAAAAGTCAAGAAAATAAAAAGGTAGATAAGCATGTCTCTCAATTAGATATCATGCCTATTTTATTAAAAAAACTACAGTATCCTAATGCGTTTTATGCCTTTGGAACTGCTGATTTAAGTTCAGGAATAGGTATGATGGCAGAAATTAATAACCAATATTATATAAAAGATAGAATAGGACGGTCCTTGATTATTAATGAGCAAGATCAAGATATAGAGAGTTATTTAAATGATATTTCGGAAGAAGAAGTTGTAGAATATCAATTATTATGGAAAAAGTACCAAGCATATAGGCAATTATATAATAATACATTAATTACAAACAGCATACCCGCATTATGAGGATTAACACAAAGAAAATTATACTTGTTTTATTCAAAGCGCAATGGGTATATTCCGCTACCTTAATATGGTTTATCCTAATTTTTTATGCCTGTTTAAAACCGGCCAGTTCCTTTCCTAAAGTGCTTATTCCTTATTTAGATAAAGCGGTTCATTTTTTAATGTTTTTTATTACTGCAATTCTTTTATTAGCTAGTCAAAGTTTAGCACATCATGAAAGAAAGATAAGCAAAATGTCATTAAATACATTTTTATGGGTATTATTCATAGGAACTGGAATTGAATTATTACAAGCTACACCTTATATAGAGCGCGGATTTGAATGGGCGGATATACTTTTCGATGTAATTGGTGGAATATTTGGTATATTATTCTTTTTACTGTTTTTTAGGAAACACATAAATTATCCAAAAAACGTTTTTGAATGGCCGGAGGATATATAGGACAAGCAGCGGGAGGTTTTACAATTCTTTTTCTATACTTAGCAATCAATTTGTAGACAGGATTTGAAATGAAATAAGGAATAATATTGAGGTAATGAAGGAACTTTACAGGGTAATTTGTGTGTTTGAGTGCTTTTAAAACTGCTTTGGCATAAATATGTGCTTTCCCATTTTCTATATATATAATAGAGTCCACAGAAGACAGTAGAAATTTCTTTTTAATTTGTACACCTAAATTACTTTGTAAGCTTGCAAAGTAGAAGTTGGCATTTTTATTATACTTTAAAAAGAAGCGTACGGCATATTGGCACATGCCGCAACTTCCATCATAAAGAATTAAATGAGGATAGTTTTTTAAAATTGTTTCAATTTTCATATTTTTGAATAAATATAAAAGTAAGAGTTTTTCAGTAATAAAAAAAAATGTACTTTTGAATTATTAATCTTTTAAAGCTATGTCAGTAGAAAAAAAACAGAATTATCAAAGTCCTTTAATATTTGATAAGAAAAGTTATATCATAATGGGTGTTGGTTTAGGAGTAATTATCATAGGCTTCTTTTTGATGGCTGGAGGTAAAAGTGCAGATCCCATGGTTTTTAACGATTCAGAAATCTATAGTTTTAGAAGAATAACTTTAGCACCTATATTAATAATTATCGGATTTATTATTGAGATATATGCAATTTTACGCAAGGTAAAACCAGAAGATCAAGCATCTTAAACTTTGTTTTTATTGCAAATCAGTGGAAAGACAATGGAAAGAGGTGAAATTCCTCACCTTTTCTAATTTTTTTCCAATTTTCTTTCATAAATATTTTTTTATTTAAAAACTTGGTATTACCTTTGCAATCCGCTCGGGCAAAAAAGCGGAAGTTCTTTTAAGCATTATTTATTTCCAATTCTTTTTAAGAAAAAGGTT
>DATGSF010000162.1:0-9307 GCA_035302865.1 Chitinophagaceae bacterium | reverse complement strand
AGAATGGAGTTATTAGCTGTTATTGTTGGTTTAGAGGCAATCAAATGGGAGAATATGCGAGTGATTGTATATTCAGATTCAAAATATGTAGTTGATTCAGTTATGAAAAGTTGGGTGTTTAATTGGCAAAGAACCGGTTTTAAAAATAAAAAAAATGTTGATCTTTGGAAGAGATTTTTAAAAATTTACGATAAACATCAAATAAGCCTACAGTGGGTTAAAGGACATGCAGATAATCCCTGGAATAACCGATGTGATGAATTAGCTACAAAAGCTGCTGATGGAAATAATTTATTACAAGATACCATTTTTGAACAAGAGTATTATGCAAGATAAATATTTTATTAAAACTGTTATACTATTTAGTTTCCTTTTGCATGCATGGAATATGCAAGCACAAGAAAAAGAGCATTCTTATTGGCAACAACAATTAGAGTATTTTATTCATGTTGAATTAAACGAAAGTGATAAAAGCTTTAATGCAAAGCAAATTTTAGAATATAAAAACAATAGTCCTGATACTTTGAGAGAACTTTATATTCACGTGTACCCTAATGCATATTCTGATAAAAATACCCCTTTTGCTAAGCAATTACTTGAAAATGGAAATATGAATTTTGCAAAAGCAGAACGAATGGAAATGGGTAAAATTAAAGATATTGAATTTCAAGAAATTCCAGCTTTAAAGGATAAAAATGATATTTTCTCACAAAATCTGAAAGGGAAAAAACTTCAATGGGAATTTCAAGATGCAATTGATATTATTAAAATAGATTTTCAAGAAAATCCTATACTTCCTGGTCAAAAACGATATATTTACACTCCATTTAAGGTTGAAATTCCTCATGTGTTTTCTCGAATGGGATATGCTGATAATATTTTTCATATTAGTCAATGGTACCCTAAACCTGCCGTTTATGATAAAAAAGGATGGCATCCTATGACTTATCTAGATCAAGGAGAATTTTATGGTGAGTTTGCAAATTATTATGTTGAAATAGACTTGCCCTCACATTATACCGTTTTGGCAACAGGAGAAATGGATTCAAAAGAAAAGCGAAATTTATTAAAAGAGGAAAATCAAAAATTAAGAACTAATTCGAGAAAAACTGTTAGCTTCACTGCAAAGAATGTTCATGATTTTGCTTGGTTTGCTAGTAATAGATGGGCAATTGCATATGAGGAATGGCAAAAACCCTCAGGTAAATATGTGGAGTTATGGGCTGCTTCTTTACAAGGTCAAGAATGGAATAAGTTGGCTATTGAAACTATGAAAAAAACGGTAGTAACTTTAGAAAAAGAAGTTGGCGTTTATCCATACCCACAAATAACTGCAGTTGAAGGTGCCTTATCAGCGGGAGGGGGCATGGAGTATCCTATGATTACAATAATTCAAAAAGACTTTAAGGGGAAAATCCTGGAACAGGTTATTGCGCATGAAGTGGGACATAACTGGTTTTATGGTGTTCTTGCAAGTAATGAAAGAGATTTTCCCTGGATGGATGAATCAATAAATAGTTTTTACGAACAAAAAATTACTAATGATTCAAAGACAGGTGATATATCTAATCAATTTATAAAACTTGGAGAACAAGCGATAATATCAGAAAATAGTAGAAGTGGATACAGTCAGGCTTTACATTTGGGTTCTGAAGAATATACTAACGCAAATTACGGTGTAGATCTTTATTTAAGAGGACCTGTTATGTTAAAATACTTGGAGTCTTTTCTCGGTGAAGAGTCTTTTAGAACAATGATGCGTGCATATTATTCCGAATGGGCAATGAAACACCCGCAATGGGAGGATTTGAAAAACACTTGGCAAAAAAACACTAGCAAAAATATTCAATGGTTTTTTCAATGGCTAGAACAAGAAGAATTAGGAGATTTATCTATACATAAAAAGAAAAAGAATACTTATTTAATTAAAAATAATACCGGCATACCTAGATTTCCTGTTCCATTAGTGTCGGCGGAACAAGATAAGGAAATAACTACTTGGTTGCAATTTGATGGAAAAGACACTCTTGTTGAATTGCCCAATAATAAGGCTAAAAATGTCTCTATTGCTACAAACTGGGATGATAAGCCAATAAATAATAATGCTAGAAAAAAAATAGGGATTGGAATCTTGGGAGGAATCGGTCAGAATGATAAGGAAAAAATTTATTTAAGTCCAGTTTTAGGTGGAAATGCTCATGATGGATTTATGCTTGGATTAGGTATGCATAATATAACTTTACCATTGAAAGATTTCCAAATTGCTTTTGCACCAATGTATGGATTTGCTTCTAAATCGCTTGTTGGATCAGGAGATATGCGTTATAGATTGAAAAAAGTTGCTCCTTTTATTCAATCAGTTACATTGGGCGGTCAAGTTCATTCATATCATTACGATTCGAAGGAATATGAGACTGCAGTTTTTACAAAACGATTTTTAAAGATAAATCCTTACGTTAATATAGTTTTCAAAAAAAATCACCCACGTTCTCCATGGAATCATAGATTGAATTTCAATGTGAATTTTATAAGCGAAGAGGATTATGATTATATCTATGATGAAATAAGAAATCAATTTTTACCTCAAGAGTCTTTTTATAGTCAAAATAATTTTGCATCATTAAAATACAGGTTGGATTACGAACATTATTTAATGCCTTTTTCTTTAACAGTTCAAACAAAAGGGAATCATAAACTTGTACAAGCTAGTATAGAATTTCAATCGGAATTGTCTTATTTTATGAAAAAAGAAAAGGCAAGGTTTAGATTTTTTGGTGGATACATGGGCTATGATTCGCATCATTTGGCTTACTTGCCACTTCAGTATCATTGGGCAACAACGCATAACTCAACTTTTGATTATACTTATGATGATTTGTATTTTGCTAGAAATGAAAGATTGAGCTTTATTCAAAATCAAGTGAATATTCGACACGGTGGTTTTAAGCTTCCTACAACTTTTTATTCTAGACCTATTGGTGTATCGGATTCATGGATTTTAGCAACGAATTTTACATTTGATATTCCAAAAATTATTATTCCGCTACGGGTATATGCAGATTTTGCTGTATTACCAGAATATAAATATAGTGGCTCTGATAAAAAAATACAAAGTTTATATAATATTGGTTTAGAACTGTATGCTGGAAATTTATTAAGTGTGTATTTCCCAATTTTGATTGATGCTGAACATAGAGATTATGTAGAATATATTTTGGGTGGAAAGTATGGTCGTACCATTACTTTTAAATTTGATATTCATGCGCTCAATTTACAGAATTGGCGTAAGTTGCTGTTTTAAACAAGTAAGATATCTTATCTTTGCAATAAAATATTTTAATAATGGATCAAAGTCAAAAACTCATTACTTTAGATGAATTTACTATTAAGCAAACTCGTGAATTTCCAGAAGCTACTGGAGAGTTGTCAGCTTTATTAAGGGATATTTCTTTAGCTTGTAAATTAATCAATAATCAAGTTAATAAGGCCGGATTAGTAGATATAATTGGAAAATACGGCAATACGAATGTGCAAGGTGAGGAACAAATGAAATTAGATGTTTTTGCAGATGATGTGTTGATTAAAGTTCTAAAAAATAGTAATGAATGTTCAGGGATTGGATCGGAAGAAAATGATGAATTTCTGGCATTTGAAGATGAGTTTTCAAAAAATTCAAAATATGTTGTTCTTTTTGATCCTTTAGACGGTTCTTCAAATATAGATGTTAATGCTTCTATTGGAACTATTTTTTCAATTTATAAAAGAGTAACGCCTTTAGGGACTTTATGCACAAAGGAGGATTTTCTACAGCCTGGTAAAGATTTATTGGCAGCAGGGTATGTGGTTTATGGAAGTAGTACAATGTTAGTTTATGCAACAAAATTAGGTGTAAATGGATTTACTTTAGAACCTTCAATAGGAGAGTTTTGTTTATCACATCCTGATATGAAAATCCCTGAGAATGGGAATATTTATTCCGTAAATCAAGGTAATACCATTCATTTCCTACCTGAAATGAAAGAATATTTGCAATTCTGTATGGAAGAAAATAAAGAAGAAGGAAGACCTTATAAGCATAGATATATAGGTTCTATGGTTTCAGATATGCATAGAACATTAATAAAAGGTGGAATTTTCATGTACCCTAATGATAAGAAAAATGATTCTGGAAAATTACGTCTTCAATATGAATGTAATCCTATGGCATTTATAGTTGAGAAAGCAGGAGGAAAGGCGATTTCACATCAAAAAGATATATTGGAAATAATGCCAAACGATTTACATCAAAGAACATCAATTTTTATTGGATCCAAAAAAATGATAGAGGAAGTACAGAAGTTTGTACAGAAATAATAAAACTATTAAAAATAATTTAAAATAATGAAGATTTTTATTGCAGGCGCATCGGGATTAGTAGGAGGGTACGTACAAAAGGTTTTTAAAGAAAAAGGGTATGAAGTATGTGGTACACACTTTTCTTATCCAACAGAGAATACGGTATATTTTAATACCTTAGATTTAGAAGAAAAAGAAAACTTTGATATTCAAGCGTTCAAACCCGATGTTATTGTGCATTGCGGGGCTTTAACGCATGTAGATTATGCAGAAGAAAATGAGATGGAATCTTTCGATAAAACAGTGAAAAGTACACAGAATCTTCTTGAATTAGCACAAAGACTTGATGCATTATTTGTTTTCTTATCAACAGATTATGTTTTTAATGGACACTTAGGTCCTTATACAGAACCTGCAACTCCGCGTCCATTAAATGTATATGGAGAACATAAATTAATTGCAGAACGCTTCATCATTAATAATTGGGATAAATATTTAATTCTTAGAGTAACTAATGTTTATGGTGAGGAGGTTAGAAATAAAAACTTTGTATCAAGAATTGAACAGTGGATAGAAAATAAAGAAGAAAAAGTACTGCATTTACCAGTAGATCAGTTTGCGAACCCAACTTACGCTGGTGATATTGCTAATGCAATGGAAACTTTGATTTCTAATAATAAAAAAGGTATTTACCACATAGGAGGTAAAGAATATATGAATCGCGTAAGCTTGGCACAAACCGTTCTTGATTACTATAAATATGATAAAATAACTATAGTACCGAAAGAAACCATTGATTTAAATCAAGCAGCTATGCGTCCATTACGTGGTGGATTTATTTCAATGAAATTTTTAAAAGAATTTCCAACATTTCGATTTACCTCAGTTTTAGAATATTTGCAAAATAAATAAATATCTTCTTAAAAACTAAGGTTCTAATTCAAAGTAAAGACTATAAAACGATACAGCTTGTCATCAATGACAAGCTGTATTATTTTATAATTACAATTTTATAAAAGGAAAAACCTTTTCTTTATCAGATTGAATAATCTTTAAATAATAACTTCCATTCATTAAATGTGAACTCGGTAATTTTATATGACCTGTTTGTTCTTTTAAGTTTAATGTTTTTCTTTCGATAACTTTTCCATCTGATTGAATTATCTCATAATAAATCGGTTTTAAACTATTTATAGCATAAAATAAATTCAAATCAGGCCCTTTATTGGGATTAGGAAATAATTTCCAATAAAATAAATTTTCATCCCAAATTAAGGATTTTTCTTGTGTATAAAAGACTTGATTATTCCTTGTGGTAATTCGTAATTTATATCTGGCAATATTATCTAGTATGTCTGGATAGTCCACCACTCTTGCTTCTTCATTAATAAATTTCTGCTTTCTACTCTCAAAATTTTCATTATAAGTATAGTTCATTACTTGGACACTGGAAATGTCATTTATAATTGATTCTCCAAATTCCCACTTTATTACAGCTCCATTTTCATCGAAATGATTTAAAGTCCAATATAAAATACTTTTATTAGGATTTTCTCTCTTTATTAAGCTCGAATTTAATAGCCATACCTCACCTCTTTCTTTTGCATGTAACTCTACTAAATATCCTTTTCCATAAGGGATTATATTAAAATCTTTCAATGGATATTTCATCCATTTATTATCGGTATTGTCTTTTATTTCTTTATTAATATGACCTTCATCTCCACTATAAATATTAAAATCGTAATCATAAATACTGCTTCTAGAAGAACAACTATAACATTTAAGTTTATCTTCCTCCAATAAGCTATCTAATATAGCAAACTGAATAGTATAATTTTCGCTTATATTCAAAGGGTTAATAATCCACATTTGCGCATACAATCCCTCTAAGCCATCTTTAGTTTCAGCTTCTGCATTTAAAAAGCTGTTGATTTTTAGGTAAGAGGTATTATTTTCTGGAACAAAAAAGCTTAATGATTGATTTTCAACACCCCAAACCTCTTCATTAGCTTGTATTTCTTTTTCAATAGTAAAACTATCATGAATACCAATAGGAAATTTGAAATCATAAATATGAATATTATCAATTGCTATACCTTCCTTGGTAGCACCTGTTCCATTTTTGATTAACCATCTAAACTGTACAACATCTTCTTCTTGAGGAATTTGTAAGGAGTAGGGACGCCAAGTTAAATCTTCACCTGTCCAAACAGTATCAGAATTTTTATAAAGATAATATTGATATAAGTCTGGAATTGCATACCAATCTTTGCCATTGTAGGAATACTCTATCTTAGCATAATCTAAAACTTCTTCCTCAACTTCTATATTATAATCTGAAAAACTAAATGATGCCATAAAACTCAAATAAGGTGATTGTAAATTCCCTATATCAAAGCAAGGACTATATAAAAAAGAATATTCTTGAGCATTTGAATACCCCGTTAAATTTGTTTTCCAAGATTTATTTTCTTCATATGGATTTTTTAAATCTAAGCTATTTATTTTTCCATATTCCCAGCTGTTGTTTTTTCCAAAGGAAAAATAGCCACCATCACTATTATCGAAATTCTCAAAATATGGAAAATTATTTATTGTTTTTTGTTGTCTAATAAGTATTATATCACTTGAATCATTATATGCATAGCTATCTGCAGGGTGATGCAAAACAGCGTATAAAGAATAAATCTCTTCTAAATTTGTACTTAGTTCTGATTGAAAAGTATATGAAATAATACTTTGTGCCTCTATGGAGTCAATAATCTCTGTAATCAATAAATTTTCTCCATTATAAATGCTTACAGGAACTTGAAGTACTGTATTGTTTACGTGATTCTCAATCTCAATATTAAAGTTTATTGAATTGTTTTCACAACTTATATTATCTTCTAAATTAAATGCTTTTAGTTCCAAATCATTAAATACTTTATGGATTTCTATATCATCAAGTGTAATTCCAGTTCCATAATTTATGTATGATATTTTTGTACTATCCCTTTGTATAACTTGCATTTGAAAACTAGAGCTGAAGTTCTGATTATTATCCTTTAATAATTTGCTTAAACTAATGTTAGGGCTATTTTGAATGCTGTATGCAGAATCTTCATCATTTGGAAAAAGATAAGCATCAATCCAATTGCTTGTGTCTGAGCCCCTTATTTGTATCTTGTTTCCATTTGTATTCTTTTTGTGAAGAATATAATTGAACTTTAACTTTATTTCACTTTGATAGGCATTTTCATGACCAAGATTCCAAGTTGCTCGAAGAGTATTTTGACTAGAATCAGCTAATTCTTGAGAAATATTTCTATAATTATCCAAACATAAACTTTTTTGACCATTTATTGCCCAAAGGTTAACATCTGTTATATATGTTCGACCAAAATTAGTATGTGGAAAAAAGTCCCAAGAATTTTGAAGATTTAATCCATAACTATTCTCTCTTTCATCAAAACTGCTCCAATTTTCAAAATCTTCTATATAAGTAGTATTTAAATCAATTTCAGGATTTTCTAAATGAGCAATAGTAAAACTCAAGCTATCATTGGAAGGAATGGGATCAATTTGATCTAGATTTTCAATTACAACATTAAAGCTATAAAAACCTGGCATAGAAAGGTCGATTGCGCTTAAATATACTGTTGCTTCTTCATTTGATTGTAAGTTTTCTAGAAAGTCTTGATACTCCCAACTGTTGTTGTTTATAGTATAATGTATTCTGAAATTAGCTATTGTGCCGTTACTGATATTTTTTATACGAATAGGAATCTCTTCATTGCTCGATAAAGCATTACTTGTGGCTTCTCTTCCAAAGGGTAAGTTATTGCTTTTTAGAATTGTTAAATCTCCTGCTATACCATTACCGTTACAACTTGTACCCTGTGGCTTTAAATAGTCCGCAATACTTCTTATTCCAAGTTTTCCATTTGCAATAGGAGCGACTGCATACCAATAAGTCTTATCAGCTTGTAGTCCTGTGAATTTATAAGACAGACTTGTTGTGGTATCAGTAATCCTTATTTCTTTATCAGTTAATAAATAAACCGCATAAGAATCCACATCAACTAAAGGTGCCCAATTAAATTTAATACTTCCCCAACATTGCTGATCTAAACTTGGAGTGAAAATTTCTGGTCGTTTAGAAAAGAACACTCCATCAGATAAGATTTGTTCTTTATTATCTTTAACTATTTTAAATTGTAAAGTTTTGTTTGCTAAGCTAGATGGAACATTCCATTCATAATCCCGTTTATTATTAGAAATATCTGTTTTAATTGGTATCCAGCTCGATTGATTGTCAATGGAATAAAATAAAGCTGTGTTTCCATGTAAATCCTTACTATTTTCCCAATAAAAATGAAGTTTGTTATCTACATCTAAACTGAGATTATTCACAGGATAATGTAAGTCTAAATAACTGTCGTCAATTATATAGCTTAATGCAAAATTTTGTTGGTTCTCTAATAAAAACGCAGCTGAAACTTCGATAGTATAAGTGCCGGGAAGTGGATTGAGAATGCTCACCTGTTCTAAATTATTCAAAGTATCCACGGAGCGTATTGCAGGATTTCCTACTTGATCTGAAAGAGGGTTTAAAACCCAAGGAAAGTAAGTGTTATTATTAGGATCAATTACTTTTAAATCCAAATCATGCACTAGTGCTTTTGCTGCATTAGGATGAGCTGCAGGGTCATTCCAACTTAGTAATACCTTAAACTCTGTGGTATTATTAGGAACCTGAAAAGTAAATGTTTTTGTAGTATTACTTTGTATGATGTCTTCCCAATAAGTACCTTCTTGTAAAATTCTTTTACTTTCCTTAGCATTGACTAATCCATAGCCATATTGATAATTGGGACCTTCTGTTAATAGGTGAGTACTTCCATTGATTAAAATATTTTTTAGCAAATTATTGTTAATTGGTGCATTGTTGCTAACTGAATCTTTATAATACTCTTGTAACAATACG
>DATGSF010000161.1:0-2683 GCA_035302865.1 Chitinophagaceae bacterium | reverse complement strand
ACAGATAAAATGGATTTTTGAAAAGCTTCTAAGTCAATTAGAAACGATCTGTTTTCATTTTGTCTGGATATAATTTTTATATTTTTTTATTATGACCTTTTACAGTGACAAAATAAAACGATAAAATTTGATACCACCAATTAATATAAAAAAAAGTTGAGCTTAAAAACAAACTCAACTTTTTATAAGAATTATAAATATTGCTTTATAATAGCTACGATTCAATTACTCGAAATAGATTTCATAAGGCATCATGGTAAGTATTTTATTCCTATTTTTTTCCATGTTTTTTAAAAATTGATACCATCTGTAATCTTTTCCAAGTTCTTTTGCTAAGAAGTTTTCTTTAATAATTGATTCTTGGATAGTACTACCACTTAAACCTTTTAGAAGTTGATCTAGCTTATCATCAACTTTAGGGTATATGCTTACACCGTAATCAGTGATATTTGCTAAATTAGCAGCACTTTGTATAGCTCTTTGTGTTCCACCTAAGGCATCAATTAATCCTAATTCTAATGCAGTTGTTCCCATCCAAACTCTTCCTTGACCTACAGAATCTACTTTTGCAATATCCATATTTCTTCCTTCAGCTACACGAGACTTGAAAATTTCATAAACAGTATCTACACCATTCTGAATAAATTGCTTTTCTCTCTCGCTCATATTTCTACCTAATGAAGGGAAGTCAGCATGAGGTGCATTTTTTTCTGTATCGAAAGTTACTCCAATTTTGTTTTCTAAAAGGTTAGAAAGATTAAACATCATTCCAAACACACCTATACTTCCAGTTATAGTGCTAGGTTGTGCAAAAATACTATCTGCAGAGCTAGCCATATAATATCCACCGCTTGCTGCCACATTGCCCATAGAAACAACAACAGGCATTCCTTCTTCTTGTAGTAATTTGATTTCTCGTAACATTTTTTCCGATGCTAATGCTGATCCACCGCCGCTATTAATCCTGATTACTAAAGCTTTAATGTTTTTATCTTTTTTGATATCACGCAGCTGTTTAATAAATGCTTTATCTGCAATCTCTTGTCCAGAGCTACTTCCTTCACCATCAACTATATTTCCTTCAGCTATTAATAAAGCTATTTGGTTGCTTTTTTTCTTATCAGCTGTTTTCGCTGCATAATCGTGCAAATCCACCATTTTTAAATCTGCATCTTCTTTTAGATTGCTTAGTTTTTTTAAATTAGCTTCTATTTCATCTCCATAAGCTAATCCAGTAATAAGTCCTTCACGAACAGCATCATAAGCAGTTTGAATTGTACCATTTAGAGCATATTCATGAATTTCTTCTTTTGATTTTTTTGAAAATTCTGAAAATTTGGATAAATATTCATCCCATATTATTTCTTGCATAGCAGCTAATTGTAAACGATTGGGTTCACTCATTTTTTTCAATCTAAAGGGCTCAGTAGCACTTTTAAATTGACCTGCATAAAAGATTTCTGGACTTACGCCTAATTTATCTAATGTTCCTTTAAAAAACATGATTTGTGAAGCTAAACCTTTAATTTCCAAACCGCCCATAGGGTGCAAATAAATTTGATCAGCAGCAGAAACTATATAATAGTCATTTTGCGTTATAATATCACCATAAGCAATGATAAACTTATCTGTATTTTCTTTAAAATGTACTAAAGCTTCTCTTAATTGTTCAGCTATTGCCATTCCACTTGCCCAACCTCCAGTTTTAATATAAATACCTTCGATTTTACTATCATTTTCTGCTTTTTCTATTGCATTTATTAAATCGTATGCTCCTGAAACATCTACTTTACCACCTGTAAATAAAGCCATAGTGTTTTTAGATCCTTTTTCCGAAATAATATCACTTAAGTCTATTTTTAAAATAGGGTCACTTTGTGTAAATGATTTTTCTTCTGCTTTAAAAGTGTTTTTAAAGCTGGATTTTATTGAACCTATTACGCTAAATAGAACGATAAAAAACAGCATGATTGCAATCACCATCGCCAATAGTGAAGCAAAGAAAAATTTAAAAAATTGTTTCATTTTCTTATAATATTAATGTTAGTACAAAGATAAACTATATAAGTTTTAATTTCATCCCCCTTTTTGTGTGATTTTATGTCTTGAATGTTTTTTATAAGTACATTTTAAAAACTAAAAGATAGATTTACATAAAAAAGGATGCTTGGAAAATTAACATCCAAGCAACCTTTTATTGTGAGAAAGTGAGCATTTAATTTTTTTTCTTTCTTAAATGCTTTAATGCATTACCATACTTTGGCACGCATATCTTCGGAGCGATACATAGCATCTCCCTCTTTAATTCCAAATGCTTCATAGAAAGGTTCAAAATTACTCAATGGACCATTACAACGAAACTCTTCTGGAGAGTGTGGATCTAATAATATCATTCTTTGTGCTCGCTCTGCAGTAGATTTCCCTCTCCAGATTTGTGCCCAGCTTAAAAAGAAACGTTGATCAGGAGTGAATCCATCAATTTTTTCCTCACTTTGTCCTTGCTTCGTTTTCTTAAATGCATAATATGCAATAGTTACACCTCCTAAGTCGGCAATATTTTCCCCTAATGTTAAAGAGCCATTTACAGGAATGGAATCTAATACCTTATAATTATTAAATTGTTCGCGAATAACATTGGTTTTTTCTTTAAATAATCTTTCATCTTCTTCAGTCCACCAATTTC
>DATGSF010000160.1:0-13492 GCA_035302865.1 Chitinophagaceae bacterium | reverse complement strand
AAATCCGTGCAGGGACAGGTGGAGATGAGGCTAGTATATTTGCAGGAGATTTATTACGTATGTATACCAGATATTTTGAAAAACAAGGTTGGTCTTACAGTATATTATCAGAGGCAGAAGGAACAAGTGGAGGTTATAAAGAAGTACAAGTACAAGTTAATGGCACTGATGTTTATGGAATTATGAAGTTTGAAAGTGGAGCGCATCGTGTTCAAAGAGTTCCTGTTACAGAATCAAGTGGCCGTGTGCACACTTCTGCAGCAACAGTTGCTGTACTACCAGAAGCTGATGAAATTGATTTTGAGTTAAATGAGGCTGATGTAAAAATGGAAACTGCTCGCAGTGGTGGCGCTGGTGGACAGCATGTTAACAAAGTTGAAACAAAAGTAATGCTTACGCATATACCTACGGGTGTAGTGGTTATTTGTCAAACTGAAAGAAGTCAATTAGCAAATAGATTAAAAGCTATGGAAATGTTGCGTACTAAACTTTATGAAGAAGAAGTAAGAAAACATGAAGAAGCAATTGCAAGCAGAAGAAAAAGTTTGGTAAGTACTGGTGACCGCTCTGCAAAAATTAGAACCTACAACTATCCCCAAGGAAGAGTTACAGATCACAGAATCAATATGACAACGCATAATCTTGATGCATTTATGGATGGAGATATCACAGAAATGCTGGAAGCTTTGCAATTTGCAGAAAATTCTGAAAAAATGAAAGCAGGAGAAAGCATTTAATTTAATACATTCTATAAGTAAACTAATAATATGAAACAAAATATGCAAATGAGTGACATTTTGCAAATCGTATGGAAACATCGATTTAAAATAATTCTTTTCACTTTAATAAGTGCTGGAATAGGTGCTTTACTAACTTTTATTTTACCAAAACAATATGATAGTAATTCCTATTTTATAGTGAGACCACCAGCATACAATATGCGTTCGAGCACCTTTGGTACTGACTATGTACGTGAAGTAGTTTATGATAATTTTGCAACTGAAAAGGAAATAGATGTTGTAGATGGTATTATCAACTCTTCATTTTTTATAGATAAAATCACGAGAATGATAAATGAGAACCTTAGTTCCTATAATTTAGAAAACTCCGTTACTTCTTCACAAGTAAAAAAATCATTGAAATTTAAAAGAAGCGCGCAAAAGGTTCAAAATATCCGCATTAGAAATGCAAATCGTTTATATTCTGAAAAACTAAATAGTTTACTGTTACAAGAATTAAATAAAGAATATAATAAATTTTTTGTTGATGCTTTTTGGCAGAAAAAAGATTTAATTGAACGACAATTATCGGAAAGTAAAATTAAATTAAATTTATTAGATGAAGAAATTGAAGAATTTAGAAAAAAACATAATTTAACTTCCGAATTAGCACCACAAAGAAAAAATAGTATTATTAGTGCATCAAATCAATCGGTAAAAGAAGGAACCGAAACTTTGTATAATATGGTGGAAAGCAAAGAAGAACTATTACAAAATATAAAATATTTGGAACGTTCAGCTTTAGAATATGCAACTATGGGGCAAGAAGAGCATTTAGATATGATTTATGTAATTGCTCCTGGCTATGTACCTAATCATGCTACTTTTCCAAAACTTAATTTTATGGTTTTAATTGCGGGAGTAATAGGATTTTGTCTAAGTACATTAGGTATTATTATTAGCTATATTCCTAAACAATAAAATAATTTTAGAATAAAGTTATTATGCAATATTCCTCTCTGGTAAATAATACAGAAAATGACAAATTACGATTACGTTTGTTAATCATATTGGGTATCCTTTCTGTAGTAGGAATGGCTTTATATATATATACATCTCTATTGCCTGCCTTAGCATTACCCTTTTTAGGATTAATTGCATATTGGTTATTTCAAGATTTAAAAAGCTTTTATTGGTTTTTTATATTAACAATACCATTTTCGGTTCAAATACATTTAATGGGTGATATTTTATCTACCACCCTTCCCGATGAACCGATAATGTGGGTTTTTGTTGGAGTGACTGGCTTGATATGGGCACATAATAAAAACTTGCTTCCAAAATGGTATGTTAATCATCCTTTATTTATCATTATTGTTTTACAATTATTTTGGCTCATAGTTTCTGTAATATTCTCGACCAACCATATTTTATCTTTAAAACATTTATTGGCAAAAATTTGGTTTTTAAATGCCTTTATAGTTTTTCCTGCTTGGGTAATTCAGGATAAAAAAGATTTAAAGAAGATGGCTGCTATCTTCACAATTCCTATTGTTTTGCATTCTATATTTGTTTTGGCTTGGCATTATAAATTAGATTTTGGTTTTAGGGAATCAAATATGGTAGTCAAACCATTTTATTACAATCACGTGGATTATTCCACAATTTTATCCTGTATCTTCCCTATAGTTATAGGCACCTATCAGTTTAAAAAGAAAAACAAATATTTAAAATATATCTTATTGGGAGTAATTATTTTCTTACTTCCGGCAATTTATTTTGCATCCGCAAGAGCTGCTATTCTAGGAGTAGTATTTGCAATGTTTATATGGATAGGTTTAAAGTATAAATTCACAAAATGGGTTATGCCTTTTGGTTATTTGCTAATAGCCGCTGTATTAACATTAATGATTTACAATAATAATTATTTAGGATTACGTCCTGACAAGCATGAAAATGCCTCTCAAGAAACATTTATTGATGCGGTAACTGGGATGTTTTCAGGAAAGGATATGTCCTCAATGGAGCGAATTTATAGATGGATTGCATCTGTAAGAATGGTTAAAGAAAATCCAATAACTGGTGTAGGTCCTAATAATTTTTATGATCATTATAAAAATCATACAGTAAGCTCTTTTGAAACATGGGTAAGTGATAATCCAGAACGTTCCACTACTCATAATTATTTTTTATTTCTTTTAGTTGAGCAAGGATATCCTGCAATGCTACTTTATGCAATTTTTATAGCTTGCTTTTTTGCTCGCTGTCAAAATTTATATCATAAAACACAAAGAGAAGATTATAAAATATTCGTTTCTGTATTAGCAATGATTATGGCAGCTAATTTTGTAAATAATTTCTTTTCAGAATTGATTGAAACACATAAAGTAGGTGCTGTATTTTATCTAAATATAGCTGCATTAATAATTGTAGATAATTGGATAAAAAAAGAAGAAAAAGAATTAAAGCAAAAAACAACAATCTAAAAAAACCTTCCAATTTTAATTTAGCTGAAAAGTTTATTTATTGATATTATTAAAAGATTGCATATTGCAAAGAGCATTCTTTCATAAAAAAATGCGAATTAAAAAATATAATTCGCATTAACAACAAAAATAAATAAAATTCTATATATTATCCTAAATAATATTTAAGAAGTTCACTTCTATTTGTAGCACGTAATTTAGCTAGCGCTTTATCCTTAATTTGACGAACTCTTTCTCTAGTTAAATCATAACGCTCTCCGATATCTTCTAAAGAAACAGGGTGTTCACGACCAATGCCAAAATAAAGTATAATTACTTCTTTTTGTCTTTCTGTCAAAGTATTTAAGGTTCTTTCTATTTCGAACTTTAATGAATCATCATGTTCCATACCACGATCAGCAATAACTGAGCTAGTATTTTCTAAAATATCTAATAGTGTATTATTCTCACCCTCTTGGAAAGGAGCATCCATACTAACATGCCTAGATGCAACCCCCATGGTTGTTTCTATTTCTTCTAAATCTACATCTAAAAGATAAGCTAATTCTTCAGAAGAAGGAGGGCGTTCAAATTCTTGCTCTAATTGATTATAAGCTTTGCTAATTTTATTCGTAAGACCTACCTTATTTAAAGGCAATCTAACAATTCGACTTTGTTCAGCCAATGCTTGTAAAATGGATTGACGAATCCACCAAACAGCATATGAAATAAATTTAAATCCTCGAGTTTCATCAAAGCGTTTTGCAGCCTTAATTAAACCTAAATTTCCTTCATTAATTAAATCGCTTAATGATAAGCCTTGATTTTGATATTGTTTGGCTACTGAAACCACAAATCTCAAATTAGCATTTGTTAGTTTTTCTAGGGCTTTTGTATCCCCTTGTTTAATCCTAATTGCCAATTCTACTTCTTCCTCAGCAGTAATTAGGTTAACTTTTCCAATCTCTTGAAGATATTTTTCTAAGGATTGGCTTTCTCGATTTGTAATCGACTTGGTAATCTTAAGTTGACGCATGAAAATTAGTTTGTAAAGTTGAAACGATAAAAAAACAATTTAAAAGGTTTATAATAATTGTTAAACGTTAGCTAAGATAAGGATATTTTACAATCAAAAAAAATAAAAATCATTATACTTAACAATTCCACCTCCAAATTACTTAATTATTTGTAAATGACAATAAATTTCTTGGAAAAAATAAAAAAAATGCACTATTTGTTATTCTTAAAAATTATTCGTAAATTTCCGCCTAATTCATATTATTTTATTTAAACAATATCCTCAATATAAAAATTGACCTATGGACAAGAAATTAATTACAATAGAAATTCCTATAAATTGCTCTCCTAATATATTATACGGTTTTTTATCTACAGCAAGTGGCCTACAAGAATGGTTTGCAGATAAGGTAGAACAACATGGCGACTCTTTCTTTTTTACTTGGGATGGATCTACTGATGAAGCTTTTCGCATTGATTCCGTAGAAAACGAAATGATAAAATACAAATGGGACTATATGGACGAAGGGGAATATTTTCAATTTACTATTGAACAAAGTATTATAACAAATGAAACTATATTAATCATTACTGATTTTGTTGATGATTATGAGGAAAAGGATCAAAGACGCTTATGGGAGAGCCAAATAGATGATTTAAAGCTAAGAATTGGCAGTTAAAAATATTCCTTACCTTTAGAAATAAAAATTATAAAAATAAAGAAGCGTTTTTCAATTTAATGATTGCGCTTTTTTTATTTTTGCATATATCTATGTTTAGAATAAAAAAATTAGATGGATTAATCATAAAAAGTTTTATAGGTCCATTCTTGATTACGTTTTTTGTAGTTTTAGTTACATTTGTACTTCAATTTTATTGGCTGTATATGGATGAACTAATGGGTAAAGGCTTTTCTCCATGGCTCACTATTCAACTTTTATTTTATACAGCATTAACCATTATCCCCATGGTTTTACCTTTGGGAATTCTTCTTGCTTCTATTATGACCTTTGGGAATTTAGGAGAAAACATGGAACTTGTGGCGATAAAATCTTCAGGAATTTCTTTATTTAGATTTATGAGGCCTTTGTTTGTTTTTATATTATTGATTTCTATAGCTGCCTTTTATTTTAACAATTACGTAATTCCTGTTATAAATCTTAAAACTTACGCACTCACTTATGATATGCGAAATCAAAAACCAACCATGAATCTTTCGGAAGGTAGATTTAATAATGATTTGGATGGTTTTTCTATACGAATTGGGAAAAAGCATGAAGATGGCTCAGGTTTAAAAGATATAATCATTTATGATCATAGTCAACACAAAGGTAACATAGCAGTTATCCTAGCAGATTCAGGTCGCATGTATATGACAAACTCGGGGAGAGAGCTTGTATTAGAAATGTATGATGGATGGCGTTATGAATCCAATCCTAGCGATTCTACAAAACAACAAAATCGTATGTATTTTGCAAAATGGAGTAAAAACTTTGATATGTCTTCTTTTATGTTTGAAAGAACTAAAGAAGAATTATTTAAAGATAATGAAGAAATGATGAATGTTCGTCAATTAAATCAGCAAATTGACAGCGCCTCTAAACTTAAAGAAAATGCTTTATTAGATCTTGATAGATATATTGATCCCTATTATTATGCATTTCATCCATTTAATAAAGATACTTCTTGGATATCCGATATTGGAAATTACACTTTAGAATCTTCTTATGAAGGAAATTATTGGGAACACATTCCCTTAGAAAAAAGACAAAAAATAGATAATAGAATCAAATCGAATCTCGAAAGTATGAAGAGATTAGTTTCTATAGTGCAGGCTGATCAGAATATATATGCAGAAAAAATAAAGAAATACAAAATCCAATGGCATGATAAGTACACCTTAACTTTTGCTTGCATTTTGCTTTTTTTAATAGGAGCACCCTTCGGAGCAATAATTCGTAAAGGCGGAATTGGTGTTCCTTTATTAACTGCTCTTGGCTTCTTTGTTGTTTATTTTATAGTAACCTCAACAGGTAAAAAACTTGCAGAACAAAATGCAGTGGAACCTTGGTACGGATTATGGTTAGCTACTTTTATTTTATTACCCATAGCTGTTTTCATTTTATTTAAAGCTAAAAATGATTCCCAAATTTTAAATAGAGATGGATATATTCAATTTTTCAAAAAAATAAAAAATGTTTTTACAAGAGAAAATAAAATATCCTAAAATATGGTTCATCTTCGTAATTATATGGACTATTTTAGGAGCAATAGCTTTTTATTATGAACAAAACCATAGTGTTTATTATTGGATACAAACAAAAACTGTTACTTACTTTCCTCCCAAACTAATTATTAGTTTGACACATATGGGCACTTTTTATTTTATTGCATTTTTGTTACTACTATTTTTTTTTATGTACCCTAAGTTGAGAACCAGAAAAAGTGTTTACTTATTACTTCTTACTCAGATTACTCCATTAACAATTTTGCAATTCCTAAAATATTATATAAATGCTCCTAGACCTTCCACTTCATATGGAGAGGAAAGTTGGTTTAATAGCATTCCAGAAATCTGGGGGCATAGCCAAAGTTATTGGTTGAGTTTTCCTTCAGGGCATACAGAAGGAATAAGTGCATTATTCGCTTTTTTGGTACTACTAGCACCTAATAAACACAAATACTACTGGGCTATTTTAGGAATTATTTTAATACCAACTGTGGCTTATACTCGCTTATATTTAAGTCAGCATTTTTTATTAGATGTTTGGGTAGGTGGTATGATAGGATTATGGTCAGGAATAGCAATATATGCGTTTTCTTTAAACTCAAAATCTAAAAAGCAAAATAATTTAAAAATAAATAAAGAATAAAGAATTAATAAAATGCGTCTTTAAAGTGCACTATTTCAGGTTTTTTATTTCTTTTGATGGTAATGCTAATAATATCAAAGCGCATTTCTTGATATTTAGGATTTTCATATTGATACTCTTCTGCTACTTCTTTAATATTTTCCTCTTTTTCTATAGAAACTGCTTCTTCTGGAAAACCAAATTGATGAGAACTACGTGTTTTAACCTCAACTATAATTAATAAGCCGTCTTTCTCTGCTATGATATCAATTTCTTTTTTATCTTTACAGAAATTCTGAGCTAAAATAGAATAATTGTTTTTTTTCAAATATTCTCTAGCTATAATTTCACCTTTTTTACCTAATTGTTTATGTTTGCTCACAATTAAAAATAATTTTTATGGAGAACTTAATTACGCAATTCCCGTCACAATTAAAAGACGCTATAAATATACAATCAAATTTTGAAATATTTGAAAATGATTTTAATCCAAAGAATATTGTTATTAGCGGAATGGGTGGGAGCGCAATAGGCGGTGGAATTGTAAAAGACTACTTATACCCAATAATAAATATTCCAATCTATGTAAATAGACATTATTTCCTGCCAGCCTATGTAAATGAAAACTCGTTAGTAATTATTTGTTCTTATTCTGGAAATACGGAAGAAACAATAAGTGCCTTAAAAGACGCTATTTTAAAAAATGCTAAAATAATTTGTTTCTCTTCTGGTGGAAAATTAGAAGAAATAGCTAAAGAAAAAAACATTCCTCATTTAGCATTACCTAAAGACTATCATCCTCGTGCAACTATTGGCTATGCTATAGCTTATATATTATATATTATTTCTGAATTTAAAATAATTGGGAAAAGCTACATTACAGAAATACAAGAATCTATTACTTTATTAGAAAGAGAAATGGATTATATTAAAGAACATTCCAAACAGTTGGCTGAAGATTTACTAGGAAAAACACCACTCTTTTATTCTTCTAATAATATTGAAGACATTACAACTAGATGGAGGCAACAAGTAAATGAAAATGCAAAAACCATAGCTTGGGATAATGTTCTGCCTGAAATGAATCATAATGAAATAGTTGGTTGGGATGAGCGAAAAGATGATTTTGCAGTAGTATTTTTAAGAAATGATAATGATTTTGGAAGAATAAAACAGCGTATAGATTTATCCATTGAAATTATTAAAAAATGTACAGATGCTGTATTTGAGGTGCATTCTAAGGGTAATAATTTTTTTGAAAGAGCTTTTTATTTAATACATTATGGAGACTGGCTATCCATACACCTAGCAGCATTAAAGGGTGTCGATCCTGAACCTGTAGCTCCTATTGAATTCATCAAATCTAACCTTAAATAATTACAAGCTTACTAAATCATTAATATGAATAGTAACAATCATAGAATTTACCTAGATAATGCAGCAACAACTCCAATGGACAGAGCGGTTGTTGAATCTATGCAAGATATTTATATAAATCATTTTGGAAACCCTTCTTCTACTTACTCTTATGGTAGAGAAGCAAAAATGCAAATTGAATTAGCTAGAAAATCAGTAGCAAAATTGCTTCATGTAAAGGCAAATGAAATATTTTTTACTTCTGGAGGAACGGAAAGTATTAACACTGCCATTCATATGGCAATACATGATTTAGGATGCAAAACTATTATCAGTTCAAAAATTGAACATCATGCAAGTTTGCATGCAATTGAAGCATTTAGTAAAAAATGGAATATTCCAGTGCATTATGTAACATTAACAGAAAATGGACATGTAGATTTAAAGGATTTAGAGCGCTTAATAAAAGCTTCTAAAGATAAAACTTTAGTCAGCTTAATGCATGCGAACAATGAAATAGGCAATTTATTAAATATAGAAAAAGTAGGTGCTCTTTGTAAAGAAAATAATGCTATTTTTCTTTGTGATACTGTGCAAACAATTGCACATTATCCTATAGGATTAAAAGAAAATAATATCCACTTTGCAACAGGTGCTGCACATAAATTTCATGGGCCTAAAGGTTCTGGAATTTTATTCGTTAATAATGAAATTAAAGTACAATCTTGGATTAAAGGTGGTGCACAAGAAAGAAATATAAGAGCAGGAACTGAAAACATTGCAGGAATTGTTGGTTTAGCAAAAGCTTTAGAATTGGCTTTAGTAAACGGAGAAAAGAATAAAGAACATATACTTAAATTGCGAAAACACTTTATCAAAAGAATTCAAAGTGAATTACCTCATATTTCTTTTAATGGCGATTGGGATGGCGATAGTTTATATTGCTTACTCAATTTGAGTATACCATTTAAACCTGAAAACAATATGTTACTTATGCAATTGGATATGAAAGGTCTTTGTGTTTCAGGAGGGAGTGCTTGTAGTAGTGGAGCTACTACCGGAAGTCATGTAATTGCAGAAGTATATCCAAATATTAAACAAAATCCTTTAAGAATATCATTTTCAAAGTTTAATACCATAGAGGAAATAGATAAAGCGGTAGAAATACTTAAAGAGTTGTGTAATTAATTCTAATTATAATATTATATTTTAAGCAATTAAAAGAAAACAATTTGCTAAATTATTATCGGAAAGCTTCTTAGGAGGTTTCCGATTTTTTTATAACATTTTTTATAGCTACCCTATTTTTTTTTAAATGGAAATATTCCTATAAATTTTGTCGTGAAAATGCGTTTATACTATAAAATAAAAAAATCATCGCTAAACTAAATTATCTCACAAAACTTCTTAGGAGATTTTAATTTTTAAGTAAGAAAACATTATAAGAAAACCTGTAAAATACTCCTAGATTAAATTATGGGTATTATATTTTACTTTTACTTAAATATAATTTTTATCTTTTTCCTTAGCATTCCTTTGTAAAATAACAAGGCGACGACAAAGTTTAATTTTTCAAAACCTATCTAAAATCGATTTCACGAATAAAGAAGCATAACTTAATTCCTCTTGTTGGAAATAATAAGAAATTTTTTAAAAACTAGAAAAAATTTGGAAGATTGCACTAAATAAAAAAAGAGATTTCAAATGAAATCTCTTTTTGTGTGGTGTGGGCCGGGATCGAACCGGCGACACAAGGATTTTCAGTCCTTTGCTCTACCGACTGAGCTACCGCACCGCCTCATTGCGATTGCAAATGTAAAGAAGGATTTTCATTCCACCAAATCTTTTCTATAAAAATTTCAAAGTTTTATTCAAAATTGATAAATTCACATTGAAAAACATCATTTTTATTGATTTTTTTATTTCCTAATTTTAAAAAAGCTTTATTACTAACATTATTTATGATAATAATCTTGTTGGATTAGTAAAAATACTAACAATATTTTCTATATTTGCATGTACTATTATAGTAAATTTTAAAACACTACATTCATTATGCATTTTATTGTTTCCTCAGGCTCTTTATTAAAAAACTTGCAAATGATTTCGGGTATTATAAATCCCAATTCAGTTTTGCCTATTTTAGAAAATTTTTTATTAGATATCTCAAATAATCAGTTGAAAATAACTGCAGCAGATATGGAAACCATGATCCAAGTTCAAATGGATGTTCAAGTTTCTGAAACTTCTAGTCAGGATAATATAAAAATATGTATTCCTGCTAATCTAATAATTAACTATTTAAAAAATCTTTCTGAACAACCTATAAATTTCATTATTAATCCTGAGGATTATTCTTTTGAAATCAGTAGTAGTACAGGAAAATACAAGATAGGTGGTGAAAATGGTATGGAATATCCTAAATGGCCAATGTTATCAGAAAATGTAGAACGCTTTGAAATGAATTCTATTCATTTAATTGAAGCAATCAATAAAACATTATTTGCAACAAGTACGGATAATTTAAGACCAGCTATGACTGGAGTGTATTTTGAATTTGAGGAAAATGGTTTAACTTTTGTATCTACGGATGCACATAGAATGGTAAAATTTTCTCGTTCTGATATATCTTGTCCTGATGAAGGAGGAATTATAATTCCTAAAAAACCATTAACGCAATTAAAGAACATGCTTCCTACGGATGAGACTCCAATTAAAATCTCATTTAATGAATCACATTTATATGTTGAAAACGATTCAATTAAGCTAAACTGCCGATTAATTGATGGTAAATTCCCGCCATATAAAGCAGTTATTCCACAGGACAACCCTTATGACCTTATTATAAACCGTGCTGAACTAATTAGTGGTTTAAGAAGAGTAAGTGTTTTTGCTAATAAAAGTACTCATCAGGTGTTATTTGATATCATAGGAAATTCTTTAAGCATTTCTGCACAAGATTTAGATTTCTCCTATGAAGGTAGAGAAACGCTCAATGTACAATATTCTGGTGAGGATATGAAAATAGCTTTTAACTCAAAATTACTAATTGAAATGATGAATAATTTTGATGGAGAAGAAGTAAAACTGGAATTATCTATGCCTTCCAAAGCAGGAGTATTCAGAGCTACAGAAGAAGTGGAAAATGAAGACTTTTTAATGTTATTAATGCCATTAATTGTTGGCGTTTAATATAATTTTAGATAAATATAAAATATAGAACATGATTCAAAATGAATCGACTCGCTCGGATAAAAAGAAAATAATTGTTTTAGGTAGCGGACCAAATCGAATAGGACAAGGAATTGAATTTGATTATTGTTGTGTTCACGGTATTATGGCAATTCAAGAAAGTGGATACGAAGCAATAATGATTAATTGCAACCCTGAAACTGTCTCTACTGATTTCGATATTGCTGATAAATTATACTTTGAACCCATTTATTGGGAACATATTTGGGAAATAATCGAACACGAACAACCAGAAGGTGTTATTGTACAACTAGGAGGCCAAACTGCTTTAAAACTTGCTGCGAAATTACATGAAAGAGGTATTAAAATTTTTGGAACCTCTTTTGATGATATGGATATAGCTGAGGATAGAGGAAGATTTAGTGATCTTTTAAAGGAATTGAATATCCCTTATCCCAGATATGGGGTGGCTTATTCAACTGATGAAGCAATTGAAGTGGCAAATGATGTTGGATACCCTGTTCTAGTTCGTCCTTCTTATGTATTAGGAGGACAAAGAATGCGTATAGTAATTAATGATAATGAATTAGAAAAAAGTGTTCTTTCTTTATTACGCCATTTACCTGGCAATAAAATTCTAATTGATGAGTTTTTGGATCGTTTCCAAGAAGCTGAAATCGATGCTGTTTGCGATGGTGAAGTGGTACATATTATGGGAATAATGGAGCATATTGAACCTGCTGGAATTCACAGTGGTGATAGCCATTCTGTTTTACCAGTATTTAATATCTCACCTTTAGAGGTAGAAGAAATGATTGATATTTCCAAAAAACTCGCTTTAAAACTCAATATAAAAGGTTTAATCAATATTCAATTTGCTATTAAAGATGGCAGAGTATATGTAATCGAAGCTAATCCTAGAGCTAGTCGCACTACCCCATTCATTGCTAAAGCCTATGGTGTACCTTATTTGAATATTGCTACTCAAATAATGATAGGTCATAAAAAATTAAAGGATTTTGATATAGAAAAAGAATTAGAAGGTTTTGCTGTTAAAGAACCTTTTTTCAGTTTTGATAAATTTCCGAAAGTAAATAAAGAGTTAGGACCTGAAATGAAGAGCACAGGTGAAGGTATAAGGTTTATTAGTTCTTTAAGAGACCCTTGGTTTAGACAGCTTTATAGAGAAAGAAGTTTACGCTTAAGTAGATAATCATTATTAATAAACAGTATAAAAGTCACTAAATATAGTGGCTTTTATAATTTTATCAATACATTATACTTTATAAAATAATATTTGCTCCAATTTATACTTCCTGTTTTTTCACTTAATTCTGTACCTTTATCTAAATTTCAAATTAGCTAAAAAAATTAATTAATTTCTTAAAATAAATGATTAAAAAAGAATCTTCCCCTCTTTCACAATTGTTCCAATATTTAAAACCTTTCAGAAATAAAGTTCGTTGGGCAACAACATTTTCTATTTTCAACAAATTATTTGATTTAGCTCCTCCTGTTTTAATTGGTGCAGCAGTTGATGTGGTAGTAAAAGGAGAAGAAAGTTTTATTGCACAATTTGGAATTACAGAATCAAGTAAACAGCTGATTTTTTTAGCTATAATAACTGCAATAATATGGGCTTTAGAATCCGTTTTTGAGTATTTATTTCAAATTTATTGGAGAGATTTAGCTCAATTAGTACAAGACAGTTTGCGTAAAGATGCATATGCAAATTTACAAAATCAAGAAATGGCATTTTTTGAAGATCAGTCATCAGGAGAATTTATTGCTATTTTAAATGATGATATTAATCAATTAGAAAGGTTTTTAGATCATGGCGCTAATGATATTATTCAAGTTTTGATTACAGTTTTTGTTATAGGAAGTTTTT
>DATGSF010000159.1:0-14113 GCA_035302865.1 Chitinophagaceae bacterium | reverse complement strand
AGAAGAAGGCTAACAAGGAGTTTTTGATAGCAACAAAAGGGAAAGAAGAAATCTATTTAGATGCAAGACCGATTATTAACGAAAATGCAGATCCTCTTAGAATAATTCAACAATATATCAATAAACTCACAACAAATCAGTATTTAAAATTAAAAAATTCTTTTGAACCTGTACCTTTAATTTTATTGTTGAAAAAACAGGGTATTGATGCTTATGTGGACGCTGTAAATACCGATGAATTTGATACTTATTTTTATAAAGTATGTGAATCAGAAAATCAAACAGAAGATATTGACTCTGTTAGTGTAGAAGATTGGAATGCTATATATGAAAAGAATAAGGAAAATCTATTAGAGATTGATGTTCGTCATTTAGAAATGCCCAAGCCTATGATGACAATTTTAGAGCATTTGGAGCAGCTATATGACAACCAAGTTTTATATGTTTATCATAAAAAGGCACCTGTTTTTCTATTAAATGAATTAAAAGATAGAGGATTAGAGTATAGAATAAAAGAAGTGCAAGAAGGAGAAGTGTATTTAATGATTTTTAAAGAAGAAAATAAATGCTAAGTCCTATTTCAAATGTTACAAGAACTACAAATGCTAAGATAGTTTTACCTTTTTATATTTATGCTGCTTTATCTTTTCTGTTAGCATCTATCTTGCTTTGGAAACATAGTGATTTAATCCATTCTCATCACTTAAATCCGCATACTCTTTCGATTACGCATATTATGGCTTTAGGTTGGGGGTACTATGATAATACTGGGAGCAAGTTATCAATTATTGCCAGTAATTATTGAAGGAGAATTGGACAGTGAAAGGTTTGCTTATCTTAGTTTTGGTTTTTTAGCAATAGGAATTCCTATTTTAGTGTATGCATTTTATATTTTCCATACTGGTTGGTTAATGCAATTAGGAGCTGTTATGATTAATATAGGCATTCTATTTTATGTTACAAATGTGCTTTCTAGTGTATTTAAAAAAAGAAAATTTTCTATTTTCGGACTTTTTATAGCTTTATCATCCTTATGGTTATTTGCAACGACGATTATAGGTTTATTGTTAGTCTTTAATTTCACTAAATTTATTTTACATTCAAATTCATTAGAATATTTATCTTTGCATGCACATGTAGGAATTATTGGTTGGTTTTTATTATTAGTCATTGGAGCTTCTTCCCGACTGATTCCTATGTTTATGATTTCTAAATATTCCAATACGAATCTCTTATGGTTTATTTTGATATCATTACATATTGCTATAGGAGCCTTTATTATTTCAGATCGATTATCTATAGAATGGATACAAGGAATATCAATATTTTTTATATTAATCTGCTTGTTTTTGTATTTGTTTTATAATTATAAAGCCTATAAACAAAGAATAAGAAAGAAAATAGATTGGCCTGTTGCATTATCATTACTATCAAACGCATTGATGATATTGCCAGTAGTATTAATATTTTTATTTCATCAGCTTAATCTAAAGATTTTAAATAATGAAATTTATATACTATATGGATTTCAGATATTTTTTGGATGGTTAACTGCTATGATTTTAGGTATGACTTTTAAAACCTTACCTTTTATAGTTTGGAACATTAAATATTCTAAAATTGCCCATAAAGGTAAAGTTCCTGCACCCAAAGATCTTTTCCAAAATGAAATAATGATAACTATGACAATTAGTTACATCTTAGGATTTGTACTTTTTATAATAGGTTACTTATCGAATTTAATTTTTATGATTAAAATAGGAGTACTATTCTTGTTGGTAACCGCAGTGCTTTATAATTGGAATGTTTTTAAAATAATTTTACATAAAAAATATAATAATGGAAATAAAAAGCAATGATACATTTAATAGCTATAAAGTAATATCACCACTTTATAATGTAATAGACCCTGAAATTAGAATAAATGTTGTAGATTTAGGCCTTATTTATGAAGTGAATTTTTTAGCAAATTAAAATATTTTACAAATCATTATGACCTTAACCACGCAGTTTTGTCCAATGGGGGAAAGTATAACAAATAACATGCTTCAAGTTGCCAAAGCTGCTATGCCCGACTGGGAGGTAGATGTACAATTGGTGTTTGTACCAGCTTGGGATTTTGAGAAAATTTCGGAAGAAGGACGTAAGTTTTTGAATGTTTAATTAAAGGAGTTAAATGCTTAGTCAAACCTGTCAAATTGCTATTAAAGCAGCTATATATTTATCACAACAACAAGGTAGGAAAGGGTCTAAAGTTGGCGTTTTAATAATAGCTAAGGAAATTAATGCTAGTGAGCATCCAGTGGGAAAAGTATTGCAGAGACTAGTGAAAAATGATATAATTATCAGCCAAAAAGGTCCAACTGGTGGCTTTTATATGTCTGAAGAGCAAAGAAGATTGCCAATAATTAAAATTGTGCATGCAATAGATGGTAAGGATACTTTTAGAAGATGCGCTTTAGGTCTTACAAATTGTTCTGCAAGTCACCCTTGCCCAATACATGAGGATTATGAAAAAGCAAGAGCTGAGATCGAAAAAGTATTTAAAAAAAGAAGGATAATTGATCTTTGTGAGAAAGTGGAAGAAGGTGTTTGTTATTTAATGACATAATTGAATGCTTGACATAATAGTGTTTTTAAACTCTGTGCAAGCATTTCATGTTGTGAAATAAGAGTAAGATATTGCTAAAAATAGAACTTTTTTGCAGGAATTGAAATATCTTGTCTCTACTATAGAAAAGAATACGAAAAAAATAAAATATTTCTACTTTATAAATAAAACCCCTACAAGAAAAATCTTATAGGGGTTAATTTTATTAATCTAAAACACTATAGTTTTCCAACTACATGTAATTTTAATATACTTTTTCTACTTCCTTCTCAAAAGTGCTGTATAAATAAGCATTTGTAGTTGGGAAATTAGCACTACAAGTGTCTATTTTTTTAAATACTCTTGTGATTCCTAGCTTTTTTCTATAATCATAAACTGCATCAGCGCTGCAATTTCCAATATAATCAGCGATTTGTTCATCACTAAATCCATTTTGCTTCGCTGTTAACATTAAATCAAAAGGAAGATCTTCTAAGTTTTTATAGGTGGAAATTTCTTGTTCTATCTTAATTATTTCTTGAATTTGATATAAAAACCATCTATCAATTTGAGTAAGTTCTCTTAATGTTTTAATTGAAACGCCGACTTCTAAGGCTTCCTTAATACGGAATATTCTGTCCCAAGTTGGACGTTTTAAATATTCTATTAGCTCCTCAGGTCGCATTTTACTTCTACTAATAGAGTCTAAACCAATTGCATTATTTTCTAAACTTTGACAAGCTTTTTGTAATGCTTCAGGGAATGTTCTTCCTAGAGCCATAACTTCTCCCACAGATTTCATTTGTAGACCTAAAGTGTCATCAGCACCTTGAAATTTATCAAAGTTCCAACGTGGGATTTTTACCATTACATAATCTAAAGAAGGCTCAAAAAATGCAGAAGTTGTCTCTGTCATTTGATTTTTTAATTCATCTAAAGTATATCCTAAAGCCAATTTAGCAGCAATCTTTGCAATAGGGTAGCCAGTAGCTTTTGATGCTAATGCAGAAGAGCGACTAACACGTGGATTAATTTCAATACAAATAATACCTTCTGTATCTGGATTTAATGCAAATTGTACATTACATGCGCCTGCAAAATTACCTAAATCACGCATCATCATTATTGCGGTATCACGCATTAATTGAAATGCTTTATCCCCTAAAGTCATAGCCGGAGAAACCGTTATACTGTCTCCTGTATGAATTCCCATTGGGTCTAAATTCTCAACTGTGCAGACAATTATTACATTATCGTTTTTATCTCGTAAAAGTTCTAATTCAAATTCCTTCCATCCTAAAACAGCCTTCTCTACTAAAATCTCATGCATAGGAGATGCGGTTAAGCCTCTTTCTAAAGCCGGATCTAATTCATCTTGATTTAGTACAAAACCACCACCCGTTCCCCCTAAGGTAAAGGAAGGACGAATAACAATTGGTAAACCTATTTCTTGAGCTAATTCTTTACCTTCTAATAAAGAGTTGGCAACGCCCGCAGGAGCAACAGGAATATCTAATTCCAACATCCAATTTCGAAATAAATCCCTATCCTCTGCTTTGTCAATAGCTTTTATATCTACACCAATTAAGCGTACATTGTATTTTTCCCAAATTCCTAACTCTTCAGCTTCTTTTGCTAAATTTAAAGCAGTTTGCCCACCCATAGTTGGGAGTACTGCATCAATATCATTCTCTTCTAAGATTTTCTCTAAACTGTCAGTAGTAAGAGGAAGTAAGTAGACTTTATCAGCCATCATTGGATCAGTCATAATGGTAGCGGGATTGGAGTTTACTAAAATTACTTTTACTCCCTCCTCTCTTAAGCTTCTTGCTGCTTGAGTGCCAGAATAATCAAATTCACAAGCTTGACCAATAACGATAGGACCAGAACCAATAATTAGTACGGATTTGATAGATGTATCTAAAGGCATAATGTTAAAATAAAATATTTTTTACAAGATGCTACAAAAGTAAGCTAAATTCCCAATTTTATGGAATATGCCCCTCTTTAATTTTACTGAATGTGACTAATAATTATTAAATTAAGGTTTGTCAAGTTTAATTAAACTGTATTTAATATATTTGTACTGTTTTTTTAAAACTTATCTGTTATTATGACAAAAAGGGAAATATTGTCTTTTGCTAAGGAAACAATTCTCGTTCAAGAACATGCTATTGTGCAATTAAAAAGAGGTATAAATGAGGATTTTTATAATGCAATAAAAGATATGCAGGCAGCAAATGGCAGAATGATAATTAGTGGGATAGGAAAAAGTGCAATAATTGCACAGAAAATAGTAGCTACCTTAAATTCTACAGGAACTCCATCCATCTTTATGCATGCGGCTGATGCCATACATGGTGATTTGGGAATGATTGCAGAAGGAGATATAATTATTATTGTTTCAAAAAGTGGAGAAAGCCCAGAAATAAAAGCTTTAATTCCTTTTGTTAAGAACTTTGGTAATAAAATTATTGCAATTTGTGGAAATAAAGACTCTTATCTAGCCAAAGAATCTAACTATTTTCTAAATGTCACTGTTGAACATGAGGCTTGTCCTAATAATTTGGCACCAACTGCAAGTACAACAGCACAGTTAATAATGGGTGATGCCTTGGCTATGACCTTATTAAAGTTAAAAGGCTTTACGGCTAGTGATTTTGCAAAATACCATCCTGGTGGCGCATTAGGAAAACAATTGTATCTGAAAATGCAAGATTTATTATTGAAAGATGCTAAGGAAAATTATGTAAATAAAGAGAATGATTTAGATGAGGTGATTTATAAAATTAGTAATTCTAGACTTGGAGCAACTGTAGTGAAAAATGAAGATAATACTATAGAGGGGATTATAACAGATGGAGATTTGCGTAGGTTTTTACAGAAGAATAAGAATTTAGAAGGAATAAAGGCAAGTAATCTTATGCATGCGGACCCTAAATTAATTGCTGCAAATAAGATGGCAATGGAAGGTGTAAATATCTTAAAAAAATATAAAATCAACCAACTTATTGTGGTAGACGATAATAATCAATACCTTGGACTAGTGCATTTGCATGATATGATGAAGGAAGGGCTAGTGTAGTAAAAGAAAAGTAGGAATTTATATTTTTTACTTTTGGTATATATAAAAAAAATAGCCGCTAAAAAGATAAATTTTTGGCGGCTATTTAAGTTTTAAAAAAAGCTTAATTAAAAACTTTTAATCCCCTGAACGGTAGTATATTTCATTGTATATTTAACACCTGGGTTAATATATTGGTAGGCACTATGGCTCATCAACGCTGCTTCATGAAAACCGCAAAGAATTAATTTTAATTTGTTCTTATATGTATTGATATCACCAATAGCATAAATGCCAGGAATGTTAGTGGAATAATCATCCGTATTAACTTCTATAGCATTTTTGTCAATATTTAATCCCCAGTCTGCAATAGGCCCTAACTTTGGACTTAATCCAAATAAAGGAATTAAATAATCAGTATTTATAATTTGCGATTCTTTCGTTTTGGAATTTTGTATTTCTACAGAATGTAATTTTCCATTACCTGATACATCTGTAAGATTGCTATTTAAAATTAAATTAATTTTTCCTTCTTCTGCTAATTCCATCACTTTAGATACAGAGTCTGGTGCACCTCTAAAGCTTTCAGAACGATGAACTAAGGTTACTTTTTCTGCTATATCAGCCAAGTGAATTGTCCAATCTAAAGCGGAATCGCCTCCACCAGCTAATACCATGCGTTTTCCTCTATAATCTTCTGGTTCGAGAATCATATAGTTTACGCCTTTACCATTTTCAAATTTATTTAAGTTTTCAACTGCAGGTTTTCTAGGTTCAAATACTCCTAATCCACCAGCAATTACAACTACTTTGGCATGTACTTTTGTGCCCATATTAGTGGTCAACACGAAATCAGCCTCTCCTCTTTTATCCAAGGATTCTACTCGTTCTCCTAAAGTGAAAGTGGGTTTAAAAGGTTCAATTTGCTCCATTAAGTTATCAATCAATTCTCCTGCTAAAATGCTTGGAAAACCAGGAATATCATATATTGGTTTCTTAGGATAGATTTCGGATAATTGTCCGCCTGGTTGTGGTAAAACATCAATTAAATGACAACGCATTTGTAATAAACCCGCTTCAAAAACGGCAAATAAGCCCACGGGACCAGCTCCTATAATCGCTATATCTGTTTCTATCATTTGTAGATTCATTTATAGCAAAATTACGCAAACTTATTTTATTTTCAGATAAATATTCATTATAATTGATTATTCATTATTTATATTGAGCTTTTAGGCAAAAAATAAAGACTTTTTATCTAAAAATCAAATTTTAAATAAGAATTATAAGATTTTTAATAGAAAAATTTAGATAAACACAAGTATTTTATGCATTTTTGCACTATCAAAATTATACATTAACATATCTCTCAAGAGCATAATATAAAATGGGACTATTTAATTTTTTAACGCAGGAAATAGCAATTGATTTAGGAACTGCAAATATATTAATTATTCATAACGATCAAGTTGCTGTAGATGAGCCATCTATAGTGGCAAAAGATAGGAGAACTGATAAGATTGTTGCTGTGGGTAAAAAAGCAATGATGATGCATGGAAAAGTGCATGACAATCTTAAAACAATCCGTCCATTAAAGGATGGAGTTATTGCTGATTTTGCTGCTGCTGAAGGCATGTTGCGTGAAATGATTAGTATGGTATACCCGAAAAAACCATTTTTTCCACCAAGTTGGAGAATGGTTATTTGTATTCCTTCTAGCATTACAGAGGTGGAAAAAAGAGCGGTAAGAGATAGTGCAGAAAGAGCGGGCGCTAAGGAAGTATACATGATACATGAGCCTATGGCTGCTGCTTTGGGAATTGGAATAAATGTTGAAGATCCAGTAGGGAATATGATAGTCGATATCGGTGGAGGTACGACTGGAGTTTCTGTAATATCATTAGCTGGAATCGTTTGTGATCAAAGCATAAGGGTTGCAGGCGATGAGTTTACAAAAGATATAGTAGAAGCTATGCGTAGATATCATTCCTTAAGTATTGGTGAACGTACCGCTGAACAGATAAAGATAAATGTAGGCTCAGCGCTTAAAGAACTCGATGATCCACCAGAAGATATTGCGGTTAATGGAAGAGACTTAGTAACTGGAATTCCTAAACAAATTATGGTTTCTTATCAAGAAGTGGCAGAAGCATTGGATAAGTCTATTTTTAAAATTGAAGAAGCTATTCTTAAAGCACTGGAAAGCACTCCGCCAGAATTGGCTGCAGATATATATAGAAGAGGTCTGTATCTAAGTGGAGGTGGTGCACTTTTGCGTGGTTTGGATCAAAGAATATCACAAAAAATTAAATTAAAAGTGCATGTGGCTGAAGATCCTTTAAGGGCAGTTGTGCGTGGTACAGGTATGTCTTTAAAAAATGTAGAAAGATTTACTTTTTTATTAAAATAATATTACATTAAAAGGGTAGTCTTGTGAGAAATTTCATTCTATTATTAAGGAGATTTTGGAACTTAATCCTATTTGTGTTTCTATTGTTTGTTAGTATATATTTAATAGCAAAGAATAAGAAAATGCAAGGATTGACAATAATTAGTTCTTCCAATAAGATAGTAGGATATTTGTACAAAAAACAATCTGACATAATTCAATACTTTCAGTTAAAACAACTAAATGATGAATTGATAGCGGATCACAGCTACCTTTTGCAACGAATTAGTAATTATGAAGCTACTGATTCTTTTCAAAATGTCTTAGCGCAACTTCCAGATACTATTTTATCAGAAAAACCTCAAGAGTTTGATACATTGTATGATAAAACAGAAGCAGGGGAAGATACCATTATTTTAAAACCAATTACTACAGAGAAAATTGTAATAACATATACGGATTATGAATTTGTGCCAGTTCGCGTAATTAAAAACTCTATTACACAGAGCCATATTAATTTTATAACTTTAAATAGAGGAAAAAGCTCTGGTATTAAAGTTGGTATGCCTGTAGTTCTAACAAATGGAATTGTGGGGAGAGTTGCTCAAGTTTCTGAAAACTTTGCTACAGTGGCTTCTGTTTTAAGTAATAGAAAAATACATGCGCGAATTGAAAATGATTTACCTGGGTTTTTATATTGGGATGGGAAAGATCCTGCATATGTACGAATGGATGACCTTTCTCTAATCGATTCTATTAGTATTGGAGAAAAAGTTTATACAACAGAGGATTCTTACTTTCCAGCAAATATTGAAATAGGAGAAGTAGCACAAGTGGAAATGATAGAAAGAACAAACTCTAAGTCTATTAGCATTAAATTGAATACAAACTTTAGAAACTTAAAGTATGCTTATGTGGTAATAGATAGTAAGGTCGAAGAAAAAGAGAAATTAGAGGAAAAAACAGAAAAGAATTAATGTTATGAGTATATATGTCCGTGTATTGCTACGTTTCCTAATGTTATTTTTTATTCAAATAATGGTATTATCAAAAATTCCTTTATTATTTGAGTGGAAGACGAATCTTCCAAGTTATACGCCTTATATTTACATGTTATTTATAGCTTTATTGCCTGTTTCTGTTAAAACTTCCCATATGATAGTTTTTAGTTTTATCACTGGATTAACAATGGATATTTTTAGTGATACAGGTGGAATACATGCTATAGCTTGTTTGTTTATGGGAGTGTCAAGAACACCTATCTTACGCTTTATTTTGCCTAAACCTTTGCAAGAGTATAAAAGTTCTTCACCAAGTTTGAAAGAAATGAAAACTATACCGTTTATTACTTATATCTTGGCATTATTTTTCGTGCATTTGTTAATCTATTATTTTATTGAAATTTGGAGTTTTAAAGCTATAGGATATTTAGCTATAAAATTGCTGTTCTCTCTTTTAACAGCTTGTATATTTGCTTTAATTTATACAATGATTTTCTCTAAATCTATAGAAAAAAGATATTTTGATTAAAGAAATTTCTTTGAGTTTATAAATTGTATAAAATATATACTAAAATCAATAAACTAGAAATAGCTAAAGTATCCGTGCAAATTGTAGTATCTGCACGGATATTTTATTTTTAATGTTCGTCTTCATGAAAAAAGAAGTCATCCTGCGTCGGATAATCTGGCCAAATGTCCTCTATACTTTCAAACATTTCCCCTTCGTCTTCTAATTCTTGAAGATTTTCTACTACCTCCAATGGGGCACCCGAGCGAATTGCATAGTCAATAAGCTCATCTTTTGTAGCAGGCCATGGAGCTTCTTCCAAATGTGTTGCTAATTCAAGTGTCCAAAACATGATATGTTAATTTTTAAAATTTTACTGTTTTATCTGCAAATGTAAGATTTTCTTTGCAATTTAAAATAAATAATTTATCATAAAGGGTAATAGCCTAGCTTACTTGTGTAAATTTAGACTATTTTTGTAAATAAATATAATATTATGATCTGTGCTTCTCAAATTAGTAAAAGATATGGTAATGTGCACGCATTACACGCAACTGATTTATATATTCGAGAAAATGAATTAGTAGCCATCACTGGACCTTCAGGTGCAGGGAAGAGTACTTTGTTGCATTTATTAAGTGGATTAGAACCTACTGATACGGGTTCAGTCTCTATTAATGGTAGAAAATTAAATAGTATGTCAAGGAAGCAAATGCAGCAATTTAGAAACCTGGATATTGGATTTATTTTTCAATTTCATTATTTATTGCCAGAGTTTACTGCATTAGAAAATGTTATGATGCCATTAATGATAGGGGGAATGAGAAAAAAGGAAGCTGAAGCTCAAGCTGTAGATATATTACAAAAAGTAGGTTTAAAACATAGATTTAATCATAAATCTGACAGCATGTCCGGGGGTGAGCAACAAAGAGTGGCAATTGCAAGAGCAATCATTAATAAGCCTAAAGTACTTTTTGCCGATGAGCCTACTGGAAATTTAGACTCTAAAACAACAGAAGAGGTTTTTAATTTACTTTTAGAGTTAAAAAAAGAGATTGGAATGACTATTGTCGCAGTCACCCACAATCTCTCTTTAGCTGATAAAATGGAAAGAGTAATTATAGTTAAAGATGGAAAAATAAATACTGATAAATAATGCTTAGCTCTTCCATATCCATCGACCTAACTCTTTAAAGTTTATCTTTTTTCCATACATTAAAATTCCTGTTCTATAAATCTTGGCAGCCAACCAAGTGGTAGCTATAAAACCGATGATTAATAAACTTGCGGAAAGTAATAATTGCCATGTAGGTACTCCATAAGGTATGCGTGCCATCATAACTATAGGAGAAGTCATAGGAAAAATGCTTCCAAAAACTGCAATATTATTATTTGGATCCTGCATAGTGCTAGTCATTATTAAAAATCCTAGTATTATGGGTATAGTAATAGGAATAGTATATTGTTGCCCTTCTTGTGCATTTTCATTAACTAAGCTACCAACAGCAGCGAATAATGCTGCATATAGAAAATAACCACCTAAAAAATAAAAGATAAACCATAAAGTTATATGTAACCAATTTACTTGACTAATGATTTGAGCAATATTTTCTATCATCTCTTGATTTATAGGCATTTCTTGTCCACTACTTAATAATTCTTGAGAAATATCGGCTTGTCCTGCCAAACCAGAGATACCTAATACAATACTAATTCCTATTAATAATATTGCCCATATTAAAAACTGTGTCAAACCAACCAAAGCAACTCCAATTATTTTGCCCAGCATTAATTGAAAAGGACGCACAGAACTTACTATAATTTCAGCAATTCTATTGGTTTTTTCCTCAGCTACACTACTCATAACATTCATACCATAAAAAAGCATAAAGAAATAAAGAACTATTCCTGAAATATATCCTATAATTAAAGAGATTTCAGAATTTGAGGATTTGCCTTCCGTATTAATTGCATTTATTTTTATAGTTTTCTTTTCAATTTCAGATAATTTTGCACTACTTATTCCAGCTTCTTCCATTTTTAAGGCTATAACTTTATCATTAATAGCATGAAATATGCGTTGCTCGAATTCTATTCCTATTTCTCCATGTGTTAAAAGTTCTAATTGCGTTTCTTTATGGATATTAAAATCTGGAATATATAAATATGCATCATAGGTCCCATCTTTAATTAAAGAATGAATTTCATCAGTACTTGGTCGTACATCTAATAGGGTGTAATCAATATTCTTAGTTGATGTGAATACTTCCTCTATTGTGGATTTTTCATTGTAAATAGCTATAGACTTACTGCTGATAGTATTTGTAGTTAAATAGGCAGAACCTCCCATTAACCCAATCATTAAAATTGGAATTAACAAAGTGAGAAGTATAAAAGATTTCTTTTTTACTCTAGTAAGATATTCTCTTTTTATTATAATTAATGTCTTCATAAATCTTTATATATTAAACGAATGCACGTGCAACACTATCTGTACCTTGTACTAATTCAATAAATATTTCATTTAAACTAGGAAGGATTTCTTGGTAATTTAAAATAGTGTAATCTTTATCAATCCAGAATTTCAAAATATTATTAGGATTTTGATTTTCTTCTAATTTATAAATTAAACTATTCTCTTTTTTCTCTATTATAAATATGTTTGCAGGTAGATCTTGTAGTGTTTTATCAAAACTGATTTCGAATAAATGTTTTTTAAAATTTTGCTTTATAGCATCTACCTCTCCACCTAAAATTTTTTTCCCTAAATTTATTAAGACTATAGTGTCACATATTTCTTCTACCTGTTCCATTCTGTGAGTGGAAAAAATAATGGTTTTCCCTTCTTCTTCTGCTAATCGAAAAATTTCATCTTTTAATATTGAAGCATTCACAGGATCTAAGCCTGAAAAAGGCTCGTCAAGTATTAATAAATCTGGATTGTGCACAACAGTTGAGACAAATTGTAATTTTTGACTCATCCCTTTACTTAAATCTTCTACCTTTTTATCCCACCACGAGTGCATACCTAATCTATCAAACCAATATTGTGTAGCATCCACAGCTTCTTGTTTATTTAAACCCTTCAATTGTGCTAAATATATAATTTGCTCTCCAGTTTTCATTTTTTTATACAAACCACGCTCTTCGGGCATATAACCTAATCTTTGATGATGAATGCGTGTATCAAAGGCTTTTCCATCAAATAATACTTGACCTTCATCTGGATAGTTTATTCCTGTTATCATTCGTAAAAGAGTGCTTTTCCCAGCTCCATTAGGTCCTAATAATCCAAAAATTTTTCCTTTAGGTATAGAAAAACTAATATCGTCTACTGCTTTGTGTGCTGAGAAATGCTTTTTGAGATTTATGACCTCAATTATTTTATCCTCCATATTATTATAATATTTTGTATCATGAGTATAGTACTTACTTTATTAAAAAGTATATAATCTTATAAAATTGCATTTTTTAAAAGAATTAAGAATTTTTACATTAAATAAGAAAGCGTTATTTTTCTACTAGCTTTCGTTATTTTTTCTATCTTAATTAGTATGGCATCTTTGGGTACAATTTCATTTATTTTTTCTGACCATTCTATAAAATGTCTGAGGTTGATATCTTCTAACATTTCTTGAAATCCCATATCAATTGCTTCAGAGATGTCATTTATTCGAAACCAATCACTATGAACCCATGTGGGATACAAATCATCTTCGTTATTTATGAAGTATTCATTCATAAGAGCATAGCTAGGACTTTGTACTCTGTCATCAGTTCCCAAATAGTTGGCTAACAATTGAACAAGAGTTGTTTTTCCTGCGCCCATCTCGCCTTGCAATAGGATTATTCGATGTACAGCTATAGAGTCCCATAATTGTGGAATTTCTTTTTTTAAATCATCAAGATTTCCTTCGAAAGAATAAAATAAATCCATAAATAAAAAAATGCTATCCAAAAGTAGTGTTTAGATAGCATTTAATCAAATTTTTAGAAGTTAAAATTACCGGATTAAAGTAACATTCCCCGATTTACGATGTCGCTCTTCGGTATTTGCACAGTATCCATCAACTTGCCAAACATATACCCCCGGCGTTGCTTCTTTACCATTATAAGTTCCATCCCATTCTTCATTTGGATTTTCAGTGTAAAATACCTCATTACCCCAACGGTCATAAATTGCAAAGTAATTAAGTTTTGCAATTTGAAGATTTTTTAATCCAAATGTATTATTTAATGGATTTTGGCCCATAGGAGTGAAAGCATTTGGCATGTGAATATCATCACAAGGCACTTCAACTAAAACCGAGTCAATAGAATGACAGCCATCTTCATTATATACATTTAAATAATAAGTAGTATTAAAAGGAGGCTCAACTCTAGTAAAAGGCTTAGCATTACTTTCTATCATACCGATATCAGGAGTCCATAAATAAGAATAATTTTCTCCAATTGAAGTGTTAGGACCACCTATTAGAGTCGTTGAACCATCTTTAATAATACGATCTTCACCAGCATCAACTGAAATTCTACTAACATCAACCTTTATTGTATGTTTTAC
>DATGSF010000158.1:0-6423 GCA_035302865.1 Chitinophagaceae bacterium | reverse complement strand
CTTATTCAGAAGTTCTTGGTATTAAAAAATATGAAGAACTTAAAAAGAACCTGCAATCTTTATTGAGTAAATTAAGAAGAAAAGGAGTTACTGACTTACAAGAAAAGGAATTAAATCAACTTTTAAAAATAGAAACTGAATACAAAAGAAGTATTCAACACAATGAAGATAAGTTGATTGATTTAGATAATGAAATTGGTTATTGGAGGTCTAAAAGTGATAGTCTTCAAGAAAAATTAATACGAGAAGGAAATGCTATAACAGTAGAACAGCTTAAAGAATTAAAGGAGTTAAGAGACAAACTTAGGAAAGAGTCTATCATTATAAAATCTAAGCTTAAAGCTCATCTTGATATTACGCCACTGGTCATTGCAGGAAATCATCTTAGTAAGCTAAAGGAACAAATGCTTATGGAGAAAAGCACTCTAAATAATGCATTAAATGAAAAGTTATTAGCTCAAGAACTTCATTTAATATCCAATAATATACTTAAAGGAATAGATGATTTAAATCTAAATAAAGATGTGAAAGAAGACATAAAAAAGAATATAAAAACATCTATAAATGCACGAACATCTAAAAAGATAAAGCAACGCCCTACTGGTCAAGTTCTTTTAGACTTTCCTGAAGAAAAAGTTAGAGAAATAGAGGCTTTAATAAATAATATAAAAACAACTTTTTTATCTCAACTAAATTCAATTATACAAAGTGAGAGAACTAACAGTCTTAGATTAAGACGAATCCTTAGTAAAATAAAACAAGGAGAAGCTAGGAAAAACAACCACTTAGCAAAACAGTTTAGAGAAGATAAAAAAGAAGCAGATCAAAAAATAGAGAAAATAAAAATGAAGAAGAATCAGCTCATCGAAAGTTTAGGTGCTGCAAAACTAAAGCTTACATCTCATAAAAAGATTCGTGTAGAATATGAGAAAAACTTTAATTTACTGGAAACTGATAAAAATAAATACAAAGTAACCAAAGAGCTTCTTGTTAAAGTAAATAAACTTATTCAAAGAATAAAAGAAAAGAAAAAGCATTCTCTTCAAAAATCGATTTTGATAGGCCTAAAAGAAATGATGCATAAGAAAGATTTCATTCAAAACGTTAAGGTAAATATTATAGATGATGTTATGGATATAGATCTATTGGATAAAGATGGTAATATCATCGATAAAGATTCATTATCAAAGGGCGAACAACAGTTATATGCTTCAGCATTATTAAAAGCTTTAGTAGATGAATCAGGAATTAAATTTCCTGTATTTATAGATAGTCCACTTCAAAAATTTGATAATCAGCATTCTAAAAATATAATTAAAGAATTTTATCCAAATATATCTGACCAAGTAGTGCTTTTCCCATTACTTGAAAAAGAGTTGACGGAAACAGAATTTGACTTATTGAAACCTTATTTACATAAGACTTTCTTGATTCAGAATAGGGATGGTGCATCTACTCTAAGAACAATTCCTATCAGCGATTTATTTACAGAGTTTAAAAAACAAAAAGATGTTTACGCATATTAAAACAAGTAAAGAAAATAGAGAAGTTGTTTCACAACTTACAAGAAAACTGAATCTTGGAACTGAAAATATTATTTCTAGAATAGCATTAACCTATTCTTTAGCACAAGATAAGAAATTAGATTTATCTAATATTGAGAACTCTGGGGGAAAACAATACACTAAAAAGGTTTTATTTGGTGAATATGTTGATTATTACGTAGGCATGATAGCTTTGCACTACGGATTACATGTCTCTGATAAAGACTTAGGTAGGTATGTTAAGATGCATGTTGATGATGGTTTGAAGTTATTAAACCAAGAACTAGAATCTAACCCTAATATAGATGGATTTGATTTTTTGATAAAAAAAATAGAGCAAGGATTAAAAAAGATTTAATCATTCCTTTATTTAAAACAGAGTTGTTAGTTTTATGCCAATTCTTTTTCTTTATTATTGACTCTTTGAATTATTTCGTATAAAAAGTCATCCGTGTGATTAAATTTAGTTGGTTGAGTTTCTCTTATTTCTAAAATGTGTTTTGCACCACCTTCGGCATACTCACTAATAATTGTCAAAAGATTCCTTGTGTTTAATATTTCTTTTGAGGTATCTCCTTTTACTTTACTAATTGCCATCAAAATTAAGGCATTAGCAATGTCATCTGAATTATTTAAAACTGTGAAATATTTAAAAGAGGTTTTATGATTTAATTCAATTCCAACCTCTCTTTTATCTTTTATAAAACCAATAATTGCTGTCCAAGCATATGCTTGCCATAGTTGTGAAAAGAACTTATCATCTTGTTTTGTTACATTCGCACCTCTTTCTTCTTGTCTACTAAAAAGATTCATTATTTGTTTGGTCATATCACCATAATGGACTCCTTTGCTACTTATTTCTTCATAAATATCCTTCATAATTAATTCTTTGAGAATTTATTAATAATTATTGATTTTTTATTGTCTCTATTATTTCCCAAGTTTTCATCTATTTTAATATTTTGTATATCATAAAAATGGGATACGTTTGCATCTTCAATTAATTGTTTAAGCTCATCATCTCCCATATTTGAATAATCTTTTGACATAATAATCATTTGTTCAAAAGAGTCTTTTAAATTAACAGTGAGGTTATATGTGTTATCTGGATCTAAATCTGACGTTGGCGCATCTGTAATTAAAGGGTAAGATTTATTTACCTTCTTTGCACTAATAAATAAAAATGAATTTGCAATTGCTAATTTCATCGCTGCTTGTTGACCCATCGATAAATCTGTAATAATATTATCTGTTTTAGTGTTATAAATATCAGCTCCATCCTTTGATATGCTAATTTTTCCCGGGACCGATTTGTTTAGATATTTATTATATAAACGATTGCTTTCATTCTCTAAGTCAATGATTAAAGTGTCATATGCATTGTCTCTTAATGTAGTTAGAATAAGCTCGAAAAAATCAATATAATTTTTTGCTATTGTTTCAGGTTGAGCTAATTCTTTAGAGTCGACGTTGAACTTTATAGATTCAAGTTCTCTTAATTTAGTCTCTTTAATTTGAAGTTTTCCCTCCATTCTAATATTCCATTTTATTAATCGGTCCTTTTCAGTTTTTAGCATTCGTATTTCTTCTAAAAGACCCCTAGCTGTATTGGATCCTTTATCAATCGAGCTTTTATCCTTAATGCCTATTTCAGAATAAAAATTATTTATTTCTTTATATAATTTATTTCTTAACTTAATTTGTTTTTCTATTTTTTTATTCTGCTCAAGCATTTCATCTTTAAAATATGGTAACTCATTCAAAAGACTATTTCTCTTACGATTTAAGTTGGTGTAATTGCGTGTTAAGATTTTATTTTCGAAATTATCTTTAAAATCCTCAAGCCTTCTTTGTAATGCTTTCATTTCATCCGTACCTTTCTCTACAGATCTTTCACAAATATAGCAAATTTCATCATCAATCATTTTTTCGACATATTCTGGACCGGGTAAATTCAAGGGTACAGGATTCTTCATTTTACTAAATTCTTGAATTTCAAGATTTAAAATATCTAGATTTTTCTCAGAATCTTTTATAATTTGATCACAACCATTTAAAAGCCATTTATTAATGATATTAGATTTACTTTCTTTCTGATAATTATCAATTCTCTCTAGCGCCAAAGAATATGCTGACTCCAAGTCATTTATTTTCTTTTTCTGTTCAATAAATTCATCGAATCGACTTAATTTATTTTCCTTAGAAAAGATATCACTTTCATATTTATCTATTTTAATCGTATTATCTAATGTCTCATTCTTAATTTTTTCAATATCTTTAATTAACTTTTCTTTCTCCGACAAGTTTTTTCTTTGATCCCTAGATATTTTATTGCTTTTTTTAACGAGCTTATCGATATCTCTGCCGATTTTAATTCTTGCTTCACGAGCTATATCTGTTAGGTGCTTATATATTGGAAAATAAGATATTTGATCAATTGCATTTGTTAATATCTTAGAGTCTTCAAATTTATAAAGATCTTCCATTGTTTCCCCTTGGTACCATACAAAAGGTCTTATTTGTGGAGGAAATATCTCATCCAAAACTATTTTATTTTGATGTTTTGGTACAATTTCTGTTTGGTTGTCCATGAAATACTCAATTGACAATATATTGTCAGAAGTCTTCACTATTCCATTATTAATTTTTTTGTAACTGCATTTTCTGGTAAAAATATAATTAATAATTCTATCATCTTGAATATAATGATGTGCTTGAAGACTTATTTTTACCTTAGTGTTAATAGTTTCTCCATCTTCTAAATGAAGCTTTACCGCATCAGGTAGCAAAACAATATTATCTGCCAACTTCATTCTTTTTATTTTATTTTTCTCACCTATATCAGTATAAATTCGGTTAAAGAATGCCCAATAAAAAGCATTGAAAAGTTGGCTTTTACCTCCACCATTTTTCCCTGATATAATATTCAGGCCTTTTCCAAAATCAATTTGTTCTGTTTCATTAAAGCAGATGAAGTTTTTTATTTTTATATTATTTATTTTCATTTTCAGCTCTTTATAGTATTTAATATGAAATTTTGAAAGTTTGTTCTTCCTTTATTTACTTCATTAAAATTCCTCTTTTCCTTTAATAAAATCTCAAAGGTTTTTAAAATTAGGTTATTATCAAGTTTTTTGTTTTCAATTATCGCTTGATATTCTTTTTCTTGAAGAAGTTCTTTAAACTCTGCTCTTAATGAGTCATTTAATGTTATCATAATTTTCTAATTCTTTATTTACTAAGCTATAAACATTAATGCCAAGTGGATCCACTAAGCTATTTAATCTTTCCAGAATGTCAATTCGATTTTCTGCTAGTGCCGTGAAATTTATAATTCGTTTTAATTCTGATTTAAAAATATTAATCTCTGGATTTGAAATCTCACTTTCAATGTCAGTATGTTTGCTATGTGGAAATACAATCAAATCATAAATCGCTGCTTCTTTTTTATCCTTATGGTTTCTTAATAATCTACCTCTTCTTTGTACATACTGTCTGGGATTACCGGTGCTTGAACAGAAAATCCCATATTCTGCTCTTGGAATATCAACCCCTTCATCTAAACATTTCATTGCTAGTAGCATGTCTAATTTGCCAATTTCAAAATTTTTTAAAATATTTTCTCTATCTGTTGTGTTTCCAGTATATTTCTTTAACCGAAATTGATATTTATTTGCTAATAGCTGTGCATAATTGTCAATTATTTTTTCGTTTATCTCATCTTCTCCAATAAAAAAATCATTAACAGAGTAGTCAGGTGTAGTTCCTTCTGGGACATAAACAAAGCAGTACTCTAACTTGTCAGCACCGATTTCTTCTACAATATCTGAAATAGCGTCTAATTTATTTGCTGCTTTATGTATAATATTTTTCCGAAGAATCAGAAGAAGGTTTGCTTCTTTCGTATCTTTGTATCTTCCTGTTTTAGGATCTATATGTCTTCTAAGCTTTCTCGTATAATTCTGATAATGACTTAGTTCTGTGCTAGTTAAATTAACAAGAATTGGATGGTATTTATATCTACACAACACTTCATCTTCAATTGCCTTCTTCATATCATACCTAAAAGTATACTTAGGGGGGGATGAATTAAAAAACTTATTTAGTGAGTCTTCTCCTTCTGAATCAAATGGTCTTTTTGGAGTAGCAGATAAACCAATTCTTTTATTAATTTGATAAGGCAATACTTTAAGTAAGCCTTTAGCACCAAGCGTGTGTGCTTCGTCAGCGATAAGAATCAAATCATCGAACTTCATTATTCGTTTAAAGCTCTGCTGAAATTTGGTTCCACGGAATGTTGCGTAAGATGTAATAAGTATAAAGTTTAAATCTCCTTGTAAATTAATACTCCTAATATAAGAATCAAGGGTATTCCCCCACTCAGAACTACTTGTACATTCTAAAATGTTTTGAAAATTAAAGTTTTTTGAAACCTCCTTTACCCATTGCGAAATCAATGCTAAAGTAGGTACTAATACAATTACTCTATATATTCCAGTTTTTTTGTACTCTTTTAAAACACAGTTTAAAGATGTTATTGTTTTTCCTGTGCCAGTTGCCATTGCGAAGAGCCCTTTATAATCATTTTTAACCCAATTATCATATGCTTTGGATTGATAATCTCTAGGTTCGTCAAAGGGAAATCTGGGTTCGCTTTCAATTTTGTCAATTAAAACTTTAAAATGATTTTCTTTTTTTAATAATAATTGTTTTAAACGGTTCGAATAAAATGAATTTCGCTTAGCTATATCTAAACTATTTTTCAGTAAATCTTTTAGGTCTTTTTTGTTCCCTATATCATCAATCGCAATTTCTATATCATTCTTGTTTAAATAGGTATAGTTTGCGTTTTCTTGTCTGATTACTTGTTCAAATTTTG
>DATGSF010000157.1:0-5560 GCA_035302865.1 Chitinophagaceae bacterium | reverse complement strand
GAAATTTTGTTTTTAAAATTCATAAATCAAGCAATGAAGTTTTTATTTCATGAAAAAATAAGAAGTACATTAAATAGGTTATACTTAGAAAAAAATGAAAGGAAAAGTAACTGTATTTGCGTATTATTATTCCCACAAAATGAACAAATTACTCTGGAATAGAGTATTAAGAATGGTATTGTATATAGTTTTTAAATCTTAAAACATATAAAAAATTTTTTTTCAATATCAATTATTGTTTAGACCTTTATGAATGAATCAAAAATCTTATTATGCGTAGCTTGTTTTGGATAATTAGTCTTTTTCTCTTAATTGTATTCTCTTTATTGGGAATTTTTATATGGAAAGTTTTTTTTATACTTCTAGGAATTACTTTAGTGTTTTTTATTATCGGTATTGTTGATATTACACAAAAGAAACACTCTTTGTGGATTAACTTTCCTGTTTTAGGAAGATTAAGATGGTTATTTGAGGCTATGCGTCCAAAAATATATCAGTATTTTGTAGAAAGTGATACTGATGGTCGTCCTATTAATCGATTAAATAGAAATATAATTTATCAAAGATCTAAGAAGCAATTAGATACTGTTCCTTTTGGAACACAGCAAGATGTATATGCTCGAGGTTATGAATGGATGACACATTCTATAGCACCTAAAGATTTTTTTAAATTAGATCATAATCCAAGAGTTATAATAGGTAATAAGGATTGTAAACAAGCCTATAGTGCGTCTTTGCTAAATGTTAGTGCTATGAGTTATGGTGCATTAAGTAAAAATGCTGTAGAAGCACTGAATGGAGGTGCGAAAATAGGTGGATTTGCACATAATACAGGTGAAGGAGGTATATCACATTATCATTTAAAACATGGTGGAGATTTGATATGGCAAATAGGAACAGGTTATTTCGGAGCAAGAGATGAAAATGGTAATTTTAGTTTTGAAGTTTTTAGGAAAAATGCGCTACTACCAGAAGTTAAAATGATTGAAATTAAACTTTCTCAAGGAGCGAAACCTGGACATGGAGGTATATTGCCAGCATCGAAGAACAATGAAGAAATTGCAAAAATCCGACATGTAACTCCACATACTACAGTGTTTTCACCGCCATATCATTCTGCATTTAATACTCCATACGAGTTGGTTCAATTGATAGGTAAAGTTAGAGAGGCATGTGATGGTAAACCTGTTGGATTTAAACTATGTATTGGACATAAAAGAGAATTTATTAGTATTTGCTTGGCAATGATTGAATTGGATATTTATCCAGATTTTATTACTGTAGATGGCGCGGAAGGAGGAACTGGTGCTGCACCATTAGAATTTAGTGATAGTGTTGGAGCACCCATGGATGAAGCCTTAGCTTTTGTACATAATATGTTGGTAGGATATAATATTAGGCAACATATAAAAATTATTGCATCTGGAAAAGTAATAACAGGATTCCATATTTTAAGAGCTAAAGCATTAGGAGCAGATTTATGTAATAGCGCCAGAGCTATGATGATGGCAATGGGTTGTATTCAAGCTTTACAATGTAATTTAAATACTTGCCCTACAGGGATTACCACTCAAGATCCTAAATTAGTGAAAGGTTTAGTGGTTTCAGATAAAAAAGTCCGTGTCGCTAATTATCATGAAGATACTATAAATTCATTTGTGGAACTTTTGGGTGCAGCAGGAATTAATGATCATAATAAATTACGTAGAAACCAAATTTATAGAAGAGTACATGTAGATAGCGCGGAAACTTTAGAAGAAATCTATCCAAGTTTAACGCCAGGGTGCCTTTTAAGAGGAGAAATTCCGGAAAAATATATTATGGATGTAAAAATGGCTAATATGCATCGTTGGACATTAGAGGAAGAAGAATAAACTAAAGAAAATTAAATTTTTTGAACATTAAGAGGGTCGTCACATAAGAGTAATAATTCTTTATGGCTTTTTTGCAGTAATGGATGCTTGAAGTTTGGTGCAATTTCTGTTAATGGTGTCAAGATAAATTTTCTGTTTTGTATATGAGGGTGAGGAACAGTTAGGTTTTTGGTATTAATAATACTTTGACTGCAATATAGAATATCTATATCTAAAGTACGAGCAGCCCATTTTTTCTCCCTTACTCTTTCATTTTTATATTCTATTTGCTGTATAATACTTAAGAATTTATCCGGTGGAAAAGGACAATTTACATACAAAACTTGATTTAAATAAAGGGGCTCTTCTTCCTCTTGACCCCATGCTTCCGTTTCGTAAATTGAAGAAGCTTGCATGATTTGAATAAAATGTGCATTTAATTCAAATTGTGCCTTTTTTAAATATTCTTCTCTGTCTCCTAAATTGCTCCCTAAAGAAATATAATAATTAAACATTTAATTTTGATTTTCTGTCCAAAGATATTTAAATAAATAACCTAAACAAGAATAGAACAATTATTTAATCTTAAAGCCATTTTTTAAAAAACAATTTTGAAAATAATTCTATTCATTTTTATGGACAATAAAAATGAGTTTTTATAAAATAAAGAATAAAAAAGTGTTTTGATTTTACAATATTTAACTATTTGTATTCTTGTAAATGTATTATATTTGTTAGGAAACTATTTAAAAATTAATTTTAATGTATTTTTATACACTTCTTGGAATTGCTATTTTACTATTGATTCTTAGCTTAGTGTTTTTGTTTTTGTGGTTACAAATTAAGAGGAACACTGCACAAGATAAAAAATTATTATTCGAATTGAAACAGAAGAATAAAGAATTAGAAGAAAGGAATCAATTTTTTCAAACAGAGTGTATTGTAAAAGATAAAGAGATTTTTTTTAAAGAAGAAAAACAGAAAGATCTTAGTGAAAAATATCAACTAATAAAACAAGAAAATGAAGAGAAGGATAAGCAAATAATGCATTATAAAACTTCTTATGCTAAAGCTGAAGCTTATGTTACTAAAATGCAAGAGCAGTTAAATCAAAAGAATATTTCTATAAAAGATAAGGAAAATATAGTGCAAGATTTAAGTCAGGAAATACAAAAAATGAGAGGTGAGATCATACATTTACAAGAAAACAATCATTATCTGAAAGAAAAAAACCAAGAACAACAAGAATATTTTCAAGAAATTCAAAAAGAAAATCTAACTCGGTTCGAAAGTTTGGCTAATAAAGTTCTAAAACAAAATACAGAACAACTCTCTGAGAAACAACAAAAAGAAATCGCAATACTTTTAAATCCTTTAAAGGAAAATTTAGCTTCTTTTCAAAAACAGGTGACAGAAGTATATGAAAAGGAAAATAAAATGCGTTTTTCTCTTCAAGAACAAGTTAAAGACTTAATGCATTTGAATCATAAACTTTCTGATGAAGCGCAAAAATTAACAGAGGCATTGACTACGCAATCTAAAGTGCAGGGTGATTGGGGAGAGTTAATTCTAGAACAGATTTTGGACCATTCGGGATTGATTAGAGATAGACATTTCTTTGTACAACAAGCAATTAGAGATAAAAATGGACATATTATTAAAAATATTTCGGGACAAAGCATGATTCCGGACGTTTTGGTATATTATCCAGGTGATAGGAGACTGGTTATTGATGCTAAATGCTCTTTAGTTTCTTATATAAAATGGGTGCAAGCAAAGTCTAAAAAAGAAGAACAAGAACAAATTAAAAATCATTTAATTTCAATAAAACGACATATACAGGATTTAAATAAGAAAAATTATGCAGCTTATTTACCAAGTTTAGATTTTGTAATGATGTTTATTCCCAATGAAGGTGCTTATTCTGCGGCATTACATGCTGATCCAAATTTATGGATGGAAGCATATCAAAAAAAGATATTATTAGTAAGTCCAAGTAATTTAATTGCAGCATTAAAATTAATAGAAAACTTATGGACGCGAGAGCAACAAAACAAAAATACTCAAGAAATTGTATATAGAGGAGAGCAGCTATACAATAAGATAAAGGGATTCGTTGAGGATTTTGAGAAAATAGGAGAAGAAATGGACCGTAGTCAAAAGGTTTACCTTGCTGCTAAGAATAAATTATACGAGGGAAGAGGGAATATTATTCGCCAAACTGAAATGTTAAAAGAACTTGGTGCATCTTCATCTTAAAATTATTTATTAATTTTGTTTAAAATAAAAATAAGACAATTATGAAAAAGAAAAATATACTTTTATTTTTTAGCTTTTGCTTTTTAGCACTCTTTTCTTTAAAGGAAATGGCCTATGCTCAAGAGCGACTAGAGAATACAAATAGGGATTTTTTTAGAGCAGTGCGTTGGGGCTTTTTTGTTGCACCTAGTGTGGATTGGGGTGGCATTGGAAATGGTGGAGACTCTAAAGGTGGCAAATTTAATACAATCTCTTTGAACAATGGACAATTAGGTTTTAAAATTGGTGCTACCGTTTTTTATGGATGGGAATCAGGATTAGGCGTGGAGTCAGGATTGCATTATAATAATACTAGAGCTAACTTTTTTACCAGAAGAATTAAAGGAAGTGATCTTGCAAGCAGACAAATAAATGTAGCAGATATAGATTATAATCTAGGTTTTTTAGAAATTCCAATCAATTTAAAATATACATCTCCAGAGTTAGTAAATAATTTACGTCTTTTTGCAAATGCAGGTTTGGGAATTTCCTTTTTATTGCATAAGCAGGCCGCTATGGAAATAAATTATAACAATAAAAATGGTGTAACGGAAAATTATATAAGTGATTTTGAAAGAATAAAAGGATGGAATTCAGTTAGTCCCATTTCTCTTTTTGGAACTGGAGGAATAGGAGTACAATATGATGTGGATTATAAAAGAACAGTTTATTTTGGTGTTGTCTATCAAAATAATTTTATTCCAGATATGACTAGTCCAAAAAATATAAAATTTGAATTTGGAGAAGATTATGACTTTAATGATGGTAGCACACGTTTAAACAATGTTGCCTTTCGTTTAGGATTGATGTTCTAATTATACTATTTTATTAAAAATCGGTTTGTAACACTTTAGTTTTAACAAACCGATTTTATTATTTAATACTTATTAAGATGATTTAAAAATTTTGTTCTGAATCTTCTTTATAGTTTTTTAAATCTTTTAATAACTTTTCAAACTCTTCCTTTGTCTTAGCCCATCCTAAACTACAAATATTTGTCCAGGCAACTAAGAATTCATGAAAATTTGCATAAAAAAGTTCAATATCGTTAGAAGTTACAATTCTGATTTGTCCTTTCTCATTGTTCTGGAAAGAAAATAGATATTGATTTCCTGGAATTAAACCTTGATGACCCTTCACAGCTTTAGCAACAATAACTTGTGTAATATCCATATTGAAAATAATTTTTTGCAAAGATAAGGCGAAATAATTATCTCTTAATTTCTTCTTGATAGCTTTTAAATAAATTTTTATAATCTTCATTATCTGCTAAAAGATAATTATGCCAAACGGAAATAAAAGGAATTTCTAATTGTCTCGCATAGGATAATTGTTTTTTTAGATAAATTAAAACTTCTTTTTTGCTTTTTTTCTCATGAAAATATGCGGCACTATCCATGAATGCAAAA
>DATGSF010000156.1:0-3088 GCA_035302865.1 Chitinophagaceae bacterium | reverse complement strand
TGATTATGCAGAATAAATATATCTTATTTTATAAGCCCTTTCAAGTACTCAGCCAATTCACTGATATTGGAAATAAAAAAGCTTTAGGTCATTTTTTTCCAAATATAGAAAAAGATATTTATCCCATTGGTAGATTAGATTATGACAGTGAGGGATTATTATTATTAACTAATGATAAAAAATTCCACCATCAATTATTACAGCCTAAAAATAAGCATAGCAAAACTTATGCAGTACAAGTTGAGGGTGTACTAGATAAAAAAGCATTAGAACAATTGGAAAAAGGAGTAGAGATTTCTTTAAAAAAGCGTAAGCATTTTACGGCACCAGCAAAAGCTCGTATTTTAGAAAAGCCAATTTTTCCAGATCGCAATCCCCCCATTCGATACAGAGCAAATATTCCCACATCTTGGTTGGAATTAAGCATTACGGAGGGTAAAAACCGGCAAGTCAGAAAAATGACTGCTAAAGTGGGTTTTCCTACTTTAAGATTAATTAGAACACATATTGGAGATTTAAATCTAGAAGGATTACAACCTGGTGAATATAAACACTTAGCACTGGACGAAGCTCAAAAAGCGCTGAGACGATTGAAGTTTTAGGTTTTTAAGATGACAAGCTGATGTAATTATATTATTTGAAATGATAAAATAACCTAAAGCGCTATTTGTTTTAATCTATTTCACGAAAACTAATGTATTTTATTGAAGCGTCAGCACGTTAAAAAGCAAAAATGGAATTAACCTAAATAGTCAACTCCACTTCATTAATCTTGACTCTTTTACTAAAATCAAAGACTTAATAAAAAGTCTTTATAAAATCTGATTTAATTAAAAAATAAGAAGCCAATTCAATAAGTAATACAAATATATCTCTCGATTTGTTTTTTAAAAACTCTTCATCATTATGAGCCAAATAGCTAATAAAAGCATGACTAGCCAAACTCTCCTACTGTCTTTTACAGACCCTTCTCTGTTAAAAATATGATATAAGACAACTAACAAAAAGCCTAATCCAATCCTTTTCTGAATAAGTTTTATGTTTTGTTGGATAGCATCCTTCATAAATGGCTATAATAAATGTGAGTAATAAAGGTAGGATTCAAAAGATGAACTACAAAGCTCTTGTTTCAATTTTTAATGAATTGATTAGGTTTAACTTATCCAATAAAAAAACAATTACAATACATTGGCTAAAGTATAAATGCATGAAGATTTATAGCCCTTGGCAACTTGAAATTAAGGATTAAACTGTTTAAAATTATTATATAAAATAATACCAATAGACTAAACTTACAATAGCTGTAAGAAATAACATCAATAGTGATGATAAAGCTAATTTATTTTGTCCAGTAACACATAGATGGAAAATCAGTCTTTTACTTATAAAAATATTATCTACAATAATCGTATTAGATGGTTATAATATATTTTAATCTACAATGGCCGAAGAATCCTATAGCAAATGATAATCCATGAATGTAATAACCTTGTTTTTAAACGTTTTTAAAGCTACATTATCAATCTTTAATATGCTGCTATAAACTCCACTCCAATAAAACCCTCATTCATATTATATTATTATACCCATTCAATTATTTACCACCTCTAAATAATCCGTTTCTTTAAATCGATAGTGTGCATCATATCTAAAATGACTATTTCTTTTTTTCTCTTATGCAGCTCAAAGTTATAGGCATCATTATTGGCGAAACTTCGTTAATCTACGTGCAAATAATACTTCCCATCTTCATACCAATCTGGTAATTCAAATTATACCTACTTAGAAAATGATAGCTTGTATATTCTTCATCAAAAATAACTTCTACATAACCTTTCCAATCTACAAATGTAAATGTGTCAATCAAATGGAACGTGATCTATGTCATGATCTGGTTTTCTTTTGCTGCCCTGATACCTTAGTGGAATTTTTTATTGAAAAATATCTTTTAGAACTTATTTTATAATAATCAACTTGCCCACTTCCCAGATGATTCATAATTTCTATAATATGCTCTGTATCATTGTGAAACTTATAATATAGATTTACAGTAGTAAATCTTTCATACTGACATGATAAAATCACCCTGCTCATAAGCAAAATTGCAGGAAAAAATAAAAGGTTTTTTTCATAATTGGTCTTTTCAACTTAAATAGTGAGCCTTCTTTAAATCAAAAACAAATTTGAGACACATATTCTTATTAAATAAATTCCTAAACGATTTAAATCATGAAAAGGGGCTACGTCTATATTATTACAAATCCTGGAAGAACAGTATTATATGTGGGCGTTACCTCTGACTTAATGGAAAGAATGGCCAAACATAAAAACAAGTTTTATCCTCAATCATTTTCAGCGAGATATAATTGTAGACTATTAATGTTTTTAATGAGTTCCCTAATATTCGAGACGCTATTAGAGAGGAGAAAAGAATCAAAGCTGGTAGTAGAAGAAAGAAAATTAAATTAATAAACAATATGAATCCTCAATGGGTGGACTTAGCTAAAGATTGGTGAATGATCACTAATTATAATAAGATTGCTTCGCTCCATTTCATTCCGCTCGCAATGACTAAGAGGAGAAAGTTGGATTCAGGGAGGAAAGGTATTAATTCACTGAAACTTGTCTTATTGAATACTTAAGCTTGAAACACAATTCCAATACCCAAAACACATTCAACGCTATGGGCATTGCGAAGCAAAATTTTGCAAAAAACCAATAATTAGTATGAAACACTCTGTGCAAAGTTTTAAGAAGCAATCTAGGAATTAGAACTAATGCAAGGAGCTCAGATTGCCGCGATGTATTACATTACGCTCGCAATCGCTAAGGAGGAAGTGAGATAATATTTGCCTAATCATTCACCGCCTCTAAATAATCCGCTTCCGCAAATCGATAGTGTGCATCATATCTAAAATCACTTTTTCTTTTTTTCCTCTTATACAGATCAAAAGTATAGGCATCTTTATTTGCTAAACTTCGTGCGTCTGTTGAAACATAATATTTTCCATCTTCATACCATTCAGGCAATTCAAAATTAAACCTTTTAAGAAAATGATAACTTGTATGCTCACCATCAAAAATTACT
>DATGSF010000155.1:0-5199 GCA_035302865.1 Chitinophagaceae bacterium | reverse complement strand
TTGATTAGTCCATACTTGAAGCTGCGTTAAAGTAATAGGAGGAAAAATGAATTTTAAAGCTAAAAGATATATTATATGAGCTATCACAATAAAACTAATAATCCTGCGCAGCCATCTAAACATAGAATATCTAATATTTTAATTGGATAAGATAGTGAATAAAATAAAGAGAGTTTAAGGCTCTCTTTATTTTATATTTTCTGATTTAATAACGCGTTACCATTGCTAATTTATCAAACTTCTCTAAACTGCCTTTTTCTAAGAAGACCACATCTCCTCCAAATTTTAAAACTTGTTCAATGATTTCATCAACAATATCATCAATATGGTCTTTATGGTTAATTTCATCAAACTCAATTAAATGCAGAACACCGTCTTTTTCTTCAACTGCTTGAATATATCCTTCTTCAACAAAAATAGTTCTACCTTGGCCAGATTGAGCTGCTTTCCAGATTTCATTGATATCACTTAAATATTTTCCAGAACTCAAAGCTGATTCTAACTCTGATATTCTAGCTCTATTTTTAGCAATAGTTAATTCTTTTACCTCGCTCCATACTTCTTTAATTAAATTTGAAGGACTTTCATCAAATGATTTAAGAGTAATGTGACCTATTATTGTATTGGGATAGTCTGCTTCTTTTAAATATTGATGATAATTAGTTTCCTCAGAATAAATTACTACTGGAAGTGGTTTTTCTTTTCTTGCTTTATTAACAGCTTTATCAATTCTATTGAAGAATTCTTGCGTTAAATTTGTAATACGAGATGCTACAGCAGCCTCTTGTCGTGTCGCTGCATGTAAATCATTATCTGTAATTGGGAAATCGTCAGATTGTATTTCTTTTATAGCTTCTTCACTACTTGCTTCAATTAATCGAGCACGACCTTTACTTAATACAAGTACATAATAATCCGTATCTCTATTTAAGGCACGAACTATAGGTCTTGTGGCAAAAGTTTCATCAATGATTACACGATCATGCAGTTTTAAGGGTAAGCGTAAATATTCTGCTATGTTGTCATTCACAAATAACATTAAACCATGATCATTATGTGAATGATCAATACTATCCGCAATCTTATTTAATTTTTCAGTATAATCTTTTGCTATAGCATCACCGAATTCATTTTTTAATCGTTGATTTGCTTTCGTAATTAAATTTTTTAAATGAATGCTGTCCTGCTTGTTTTCCGGATGTGTTTTGTGTGTATTCAATACTAATGTTACGCAAGCCGGAGCTTGAATTTTACTTAATCTTTCTAAGGTTTCTCTCATATGATTTCAAGTTTATTTTTTGTAAATATACAAAATAAACTCTTTAAAATTTGATATACTAAAGATAAAAATCTATTTTATTTTGTAGAGTACCATGTTATTATAAAAATATTATTAAGATTTTAGATTTTTCTTCTTTTTATTTATTTGGAATGTGGCTATACTGATATTTATCTCATATCCTATTAAAATTATCATACCAAAAATAAAAGTCCAAGCCATCACCATCATTAAAGAACCTATAGAACCATAAACTTTATTGTATTGAATAAAATTGAAAGCAAAATAGAAAAAAATGTAACTTATGGCTAGTATTGCCAGAGTGGCTATTGTGGCACCAGCATTAAATAAACCAAATTTATAATCTACTGAAGGACCGTATTTATAAACTATTGCTATGGTTAAATGAATAATAAGCACTAAGGTTAACCAACTTAAAAAACGAATCAAACCTAAATTTAGAGACCAGTTTTCTAGTAAAACCTCAAATATGTTTGATTGAATAATAAGCAAGCTAATGCTAATAAGTAAAAATAATGCTATAATTAATGTTAATCGAATAGCCTTTAAACGCATTCTCCATGGACTAATTTCCTTAATTGCTGGAGAATCTCTATCAAAACTTCGCAATAAGCCCATTATGCCGTTAGAGCTAAAAAAGATTGTTGTTAAAAAACCTACGGAAAGAATATCTCTTCGTTTAGTATTCATAAAATCTGTGACAAAATTCGACACTTTGTCAAAAAAGTCTTTATTTGGAGATATTATTCGAATGCTATTTATTATAGTCTCTTGAACATGTTCTAAGGGCAAAAAAGGAACTAAGGAAAATAAAAAAATTAAAGTAGGGGGAATACTCATTAAGAAATTGAAAGAAATAGATGCTGCTCTTTCAGGTAATTTTAAATTATTAAAACTACTAAAAAAAATATATATAATATCATATACTGATGCGCCTTTTGCACCAGGAAAGTGAATTTTTTTTAACTTAATAAAAAGTTTTTGTATGTTTTTTTTAATATCTATGGTACTGAATTTTTTATTTTTATAAAATATTAAATTTTAGCCCAGACAATTAATTTGGTTTGAAAAAAATCTTCTTTATAAAAATGGGGCATATTCCATGTTTTAACTTTCAACTTTGATTCTTTTATTTCTTCCTTAATATCGCCTCCTTTTAAAGCCCAAAGCCCATCATTATTGTGGGGATCAAGTATTCTTCGGCTCCATTGTGATAGTTGTTTTAGATTCGTTACTGCTCTTGTAACTACCATATTATAATGATGTGGTGGTAGTTTTTCAACCCGACTGTGTATTGCTTCAACATTATCCAAACCTATAGAATTTGCAATTGCTTCTACCACTTTTATCTTTTTTCCTATGGAGTCTACTAAGGTAAATGATGCGTTAGGAAACAGGATAGCTAAAGGTATTCCTGGGAAACCACCTCCTGTTCCGATATCTATCACTTTACGATTAGCATCGATTTGAAAAACTTTTGCAATACTTAGAGAATGTAAAACATGTCTCTCATATAAACTATCAATATCTTTTCTGGAAATGACATTGATTTTTTCATTCCATTCTTGGTATAAATCCTGCAATTGCCCAAACTGTAGTTTTTGCTTTTCCGTTAAATCGGGAAAGTATTTTAAAATTATTTCCATGAATTATTTTTTTTCCAAAATATATTAGGAATGTTAATTAAATGATATAGCGACCACAACCATTCCATAAATACAAATGTAATAGATTTTTCTTCTTTTATTTGCATTTTATGCCATTTACTATAATTTAAATACTTAAAAATCAAAGCTATGCTAAAAAGAAAAATGGAAAATAAAAAATATAAGCTATTGAATAAATAAGGGTTTAGTACAAAAAACAATAGCAATATTGTGGAAAGTAGCCACCACAAACCAATACTCAAAGCATAAAAACCTAAGTTTAATTTATCTTTTAAATCATAATGCTTTCCAATGCTTAAATGCCTGATTTTCTGTTTTTTATAGCTTTTATAATTGCTCTTAGGATTTGTTATAGTGCTTTGTGTTTTTGAAAAATAAGGCAATATGTTATTTTGTTTTTTAGCCAAGTATTGGATTAGCAAATCATCATCTCCACTCATTTCTTTTAAATAATAATCTAAAAATAACTGGTCATGCATTATTTTTTCAATGCTTTTTCTTTTATAGGCTATATTTCTACCTACACCCATATATGCATTTCCTTGCATGGCATAAGACCCATATTGCATATAGCTTTGTAAGGTCTCAAATTGAATGAATTTTTGCAATAAGCCTGCATTGTTTTTATAAATTCCTAATCCTAAACCCGCATCTGCATTATGCTTCTCCATCCAAGAAATCCAGTTCTCAGCCCAGTTTTTATGGTATACTTTGCAGTCAGCATCCGAGAGAAGTAGATATTTTCCTTTTGCTTCAGAAAAGGCATATAGTAATGCTTCTTTTTTTCCAAATATTTTCTGTGGCTGGCCTGTTCTTATCTCAAGAATTTTTAAATGGGGATATTTTTTTTGTAATTTATACAAGATTTCCTTGGAATTGTCGGTAGAACGATGATTAACAAATATAATTTCAGATTCCTTATGCTTCTTAATTTGCTTTAAAAAGCTGGGTAAATTCTTAGAAATATTTTTGGATTCATTTTTACCACATATAATTATAGAATAACTTATAGCTTTATTTAAATCAGGAGTCTGCGATAATTTACTTATCTTTTTATATGATTTTACAAAAAATAGGCTATAAGATATTTGTATTAAACTTAGAAGAAGATAAAAACTGAGCAGATAGGGTAGCATAGTTTTATATTTAAAAAGAGGTGTTTCAAAATATGAAAACCATAGATAAATTAAAAATTGGTTTTATTTTATATTCTTTTAAATGCATAAAGTCCAAAATCAATACTATGAATTTTCCTTATTTAGAAACACCTTCGAAATTTTATGTAGCTTTTTGATTTAAATAATAAATCAATTTACATTTTATTATATAATACTTTCTACATTGACTTTTTCTATAAAGTCCTCTAAAGAAGTAGCACCTAAATCTCCTTCACCATGTTTTCTTACACTCACTGTTTTATTTTCAGCATCTCTTTCACCAACGATTAGCATATAAGGGATTTTTTCCACTTCAGCATCGCGTATTTTTCTTCCAATTTTCTCTGCTCTATGATCGATTTCTACTCTAATTCCAGCTGTTTTTAAAACTATATAAACAGATTCTGCATATTCTTTTGATTTGTCTGAAATTGGTAAAACTTTTACTTGAGTTGGCGTCAACCATAAAGGTAAATTACCTGCACAATGCTCTAATAAAACAGCGATAAATCTTTCTAAAGATCCGAATGGCGCTCTATGAATCATGACAGGACGTTTTCTGGAATTATCTGGAGCCACATATTCTAATTCAAATCGCTCTGGTAAATTATAGTCTACTTGAATAGTACCTAATTGCCAGCTTCTACCTAAAGCATCTTTTACCATAAAATCCAACTTTGGACCGTAAAATGCCGCTTCTCCTTCTACTTCAATAGTTTTTAATCCTTTTTCTGCTGCTGCTTCACGAATTGCATTTTCTGCAATATCCCAATTTTCATCAGAGCCGATATATTTTTCCTTATTATTAGGGTCACGTAAAGATACCTGTGCAGTAAAATCCTGAAAATCTAAAGAACGAAAAACATACATTGTTAAATCAATTACTTTTTTGAATTCTTCTTTTACTTGTTCAGGTGTGCAAAATAAGTGCGCATCATCTTGTGTAAATCCTCTAACCCTTGTTAAGCCATGTAATTCTCCACTTTGTTCATATCTATATACTGTTCCAAACTCTGCTAAGCGTAAAGGCAAATCTCTATAAGAACGAGGTTCTGCTTTGTATATTTCACAATGA